>JBCCCX010000077.1:0-12574 GCA_039033275.1 Pseudomonadota bacterium
CCCCCGCATTACGAGCCGTCGGCAGACGCCACCATGGCAACGAGGGGTACAAGTGATGCTCATGGTGGTAGCCAAAATGGAAGCAGGTCAGCAGCGAAGCCAGCCAACTCCGTCATGAGGGCGGGCGTGCGGTTGACGAGGACGACCTCTAGATCGACGCGGCCCGTCGACTTGCGATTGAGAACTGGTCTGCCCAGCGCCCATACCTCGACGATGAAGGGAAGGCGCACGCCATCATGAGCAAAGGTGCCCTGAACAGAGGTGTACTTGCCGTCTGGCAGGGCACCGCGCCCGACCTTGCGCAGACTTCTCGGTGGCGCTGCATTGCCTTTGATCGCGTCGACATAGGTGCTGAGGCGATCGGGCTCACTGAGAAGGTCGCCCACGGCCTGTCGGGCGGTTAGAGCCTTGATTTGCTCCATACCGTGAGCGGTGATGTCGAACGACCTGGCGAACTCCAGGGCCGACGCACCAGGCATGGCGTCACGCATGAGGTCGGCGATCGTCTCGGCCGAGAACCAATCTGGGACCGCCTTCTTGCCGCCGTAGGCCGACCCTGGGGCGACCTGGCAAAAGAGGAGGTGATCCTCGATCTCGGCTCTGTCGAACCCGACGCCGGCGCCGAATGTGATCTCGACTTGCAATCCTGTCGAGGTCTCGCTCGGGCCTTCGGCCAGCAAGATCGTCTCTCCCGAAGTTGGATCGACCGCGATGTCGTAGAATGTGCCCCGCGACGAAATCCGCAGCGACCCACCTGACACATGCACAACACCCAGGATGACGCGGACGCCATTGCCGAGTGCGCCCCTGCGCGCGAGCCGCCATCGCTTCGAAGAGAGGGTTGGCCGGTTGACGGCAAATATGTTGAGGACTTGCTCGCGAGACAGGCCAGGGCCGTTGTCGTAGACGGTGACCGTCCTGCCCTGGACGCCTGCCCCGATGCCGGTTGGAGACGCATCGAGGGCGTTGTCGACCATCTCCTTGACCGCCACGAGCGCGAGGCTGGATTCGGAACAGCCGGCACGCCTGGTCAGGCCTGAGATGGCTAGGAAGTCGCGCCACTGTGGGCGGTACGTCTCCAGCATTGGGCGCTCCTAATCGCAGTTTTTGAGGTTTTGGCCGTTTCGGTCTGCGTCCCGAAGCAAGCTTCGAACATCATCAAAAGTCGCTGAACTGACGATTTGGATCAGGGCTTCCTCGACTTTCGAGTTCGCGTGCGAATGGCGGGCGGCGGGTCTCGACGCAATCGCACTCCGGCGAGCCCTCCATTCTCTGGAACGAAGAGAACGCCCTCTTGCTCAAGGACCCTCATCAGGGCGCCAACGGTGCTTGATTGCGCCGAGATCACACCCTCCATTCGCTCTAACCGCTTTACCGTCTCCGTCGATACGCCGGCCAAGTTCGCTAGCTCTCCCTGCTCCATTTTAAGCATGGCTCGGGCCGCCCGAAGCTGTTCTCCCGTCAGCATATTACATCCTATCATGTAAATTATTGCACGATAGGGGTTGCAACCTATCGGGTAGAGATTTACATGATAGAGGCAAGACAGGGACACCGCAACCGGAGCCGCCGCCATGTTCACCGCCGCCGACAAGTCCGAGATCATGACGCACGCCTGGTACGAGTTCCGCCTCTCCGCGAAGCTGGCCGCGCACGGCATCATCGGCCGGGCCAAGTCGTTCGGTGATGCCCTTCGCGCCGCTTGGAAGTACGTCCGCCAGCTCGTCGCACAGCGTGCCGATGCTCGCCGTCTTCGTGAGACGCTTGCGACGGCCGACCCGATCGCCCTCGCCCGCCATGAGGTCGCATGCATCGAAATGGCCGACAATCCCAATCCCGGTGAGCGTGCCCGCGCCGCTGAGATACTGGACCGCCTCCGTCGCGTCCAAGGAAACCAGTTCGCCATTTGACTGGTGGACTAGCGAACTATTTAACTAGGAGACTTGATGATGACAGGCAGAAGATCGACCACCCACACCGTTTCACGCCGCGAGATGGTGACGGGTGCTATGACGGCGAGCGCTGCGGCCGGGACTGTCCTGGCGCTCGTCTCCCCCGCCGGCAGCGCGATCCTACCCGCTGCCGATCGCGAGTTGCTGGATCTGGTCGACCGCGCCATGGCGCTACACAGAAGATGGAACATGCTCGCCGACGAGGTTGATCGGAGAAGCGGCGAAGCCCTGTCCATAAGAGGCTCCAGCGTCCTCGAATGGCGCGAGGAAACCGATACGAGGTTCTTCCTACCGCGCCCGTCCCGCGACCGATGGATGCCCCATCATCTTGGGCAGATGACGAGGATTGCCGAGTGGCCTGGCGATGGTACGGCCGCCCGCGCTCGCGAGATCAAAGCCGCCCTCGAAGATCTGATCGCGCTGCAAGGTGCCCGCGAGGACGAGCTCGGTATCGGGGCAATGGAAGATGAGCTGAGCGTGATCCGCAAGGACGTGAAGCGCATCGAGGACCGGGCACTCGTTCTCCAGCCCGTCACCCTCACCGGCCTCGGCGCGATCGCTGCCTTGCTGGCCGTCTACTATCCCGAGCTTGCCGACGAGGACCGGCAGGACACGGAGAGCGATCTTTCCGAGGCCATGACGGTTCATCTCCTGCGCTCGGCTCTGAGGCTTGGCGGCATGCCGCACACGCCCGAGACGTTCGGGATCTTCGACGAGAGAAGATCATGACCGGGACGGCGCAGCCGCAGACGGCCAACGATCTGTGTCACTCCATCATCGAGGACGCTCTCAGGATCGACGCCCTTGCCTATGCGATCGGCCGGTTGGCGCAGGCCCGCGAAACCAAGGACATGCCGCGCGCCCTGGCATCGATCGAGGCCGTCGCGGCGGCGATCCAGGGCCAGGCCGACAACGTGGCGGATCAGGCGGAGATGGCGACGAAGGTGCCAAAGGAGGCCCACTATGCAGGTTCATGAGATCGAGCCGGACGTGCGCGTCGCGCGCGCACCACATGAGATGATGATGGCCGAGATGGCCGAGACGGCGCGCGGGCTCAACAAGAGTTGGGGTCGCGACAAGGACGGCGAATGGATCGTCCTCGGCGATCCGATCGAGACGCCGCAGACGGCTCGGCAGCTCATGGACTGGCTGAAAGAGCATTTCCCCGACGTGGCCGAAGAGATCGAGGGGCGGCACGTCCTCTAGCGCTGCTGGCGAACCTGACTGCCCTCCGTCCCCTGATGAATGTTGAGGACGGCGTGCGGGCTCAAATGTGGGGATGGCCCACATTCAAACCGAAGGAAAAATCTGATGACGACCGAAAAAGATCATCTCCCGAGCAACAAGCCGCTGGAGCTTCTAATCGATAGCCACCTTTACAATGTCGCTGTTGAGACCGGCTTGGCGATGCGCGGCGTGAGCGAAGACGCCCGCGCGTTGCAGATCGGCGGCATCATCGACAGTGCTTCATTGGTTCTCGCCTACTGGTGGGAAGGGGGCGACGACAACCGTCCCGGCGATAGGCGACACATGATCGTCAAAGGCGATCAGATGGCTCTCGGTTCACTGACCGCCGATCAAATAGGTAAGTCAGCCCAAGCCCTCATTGTGTCCGAGGAAGCGGAGGCAGAGTTCCTGCGAACGATGATCGCCGGCAACTCGGCGAAGGCCGCTTCAGGTCAGACCCACCACTGATACAGGAGGTTTGCGGTCCACACCCGCAAACCCCGCACGCGTCCCACGCACGTAGGAGGCAATGACATGACAGAAGAGCCCCGAGACGAGAGCAAGCTCGTCGATCCGTGGACCGAGGCCGCTCAAGCGCTCGACAAGGCGTGTAACTTGATCGAAGCAGCGCAGAAGGCGGTCAGGCGCGCGAACAATGCGGGTGAGTTCGAAATGACCGAGATGGATGAGGTCATATCGTTCGGGCGCATCGACGAGTTCGATGTGGACGGTCTTCGAGATCTATCGATCGAGGCCCTGGCCGTCATTCCGATGCCGTTTGACCCGGACGCCGAACCGATCAAAATCCTATCGAGTGAAGTTTGGGCCGTGCCTTCGCAAACGCTCTATAACCGAGGTGTCGAACTGACACTGCGGATGCGTGAACTGAGCGAGGCCGATCGAGACTTCGAGATAGCCTCAGTCGTGGATGAATGCTCGTCTCTGGTGGCCTTCTACTACGACCGGGACGGCGAGCGGAAACATCTCGCATTGGTTGGCGAAGTCGATCTAGCTGCCTTGGACGCTGGGCGGGAGCTTCCTGCCGATGCGCGTGCCGTCGTGGTAGCAAACGAGGACAGTGCACGCCGCCTCGCGACTTGCATCGCTGATGGCTCGATCGGCCTCCGCAACGCCTCTGGTAATGTCGTCCAGCTCTGGTTCGACGAGGACGGGAAGGCTCACTTCAGCCCCCGCGACTAGCCCGCTTCTATTTCTCAACGCGCCTCGCCGTACGGCCCGGCCTTATCCTCAGGAACACGCCATGACCAATGCAATTCGCGTCCCCGCCTTCACCCCGCTCCCGCCGGAAGATTGGACGCCTGAGCGCGGGCACGAGGACGATCATGAAGTCCTCGACAATCAGACCATGAAGCCGACGATGGACATGACCGGCGAGGAGCTGGACCGCGCCGTCGATTTCCAACGCTGGCGACTGGCGCCTGCACTCGCCGCGATCGAGACGCTGGCTGCGTACCGCGAGACCGCGATGGAGCATGACGACTATGAGGGGAAGGCTACCCTCCGCGAGGCGCTGGAGGCCCTTCCCTCCGCTTCCGAGCATGTGCCGGCCGATAGCGGCCCGCGCGTCGTCGTTGATAACGACAGGCCGTCATGATCATCGTGCTGGCCTATGGCGTCGTCTGCTTAGTCCTGTCGATCGCAGCCATGATATGGGCGCGCAAGCTGATAGCTGAGATCGACGCAAACGAGGCAGATGCCGGCAGCCTCCGCGCGCCGGACGATGCCAAGGCAAGGGACCAGGCGAATGGCGGATAATGTTACCCAGATGCCGAGGCGGCCAGCTCGCCCTAACGGGTTGGAGGTCATCGCCCTGATCGATGAAGCCTCACGCGAAGGTCGGGAGCCGACCGTCTCGGAAAGAGAGAGCTTGTTCCGGTCATTCTCTGAAAGCGAACAGCGTCACCTGGCAGAGTTGGGAATCCAGGTGGCGCTGCACTCCATCCATAGCTTCTCGCTCGACCTCCTTCAGGAGCATGCCCAGATCGGCGGCATATCGCCCGAAGCCTTGGAGACTTTGCTGCGTGAAGGATTGGGGGAAGCCGAGATCGCCCTGCTGGACGCCGTTCCTTTCGATAGGCTTGCCTCCAGGCTTGGCATCGTCGTCCGATAGAGCGGCACCACAAAGTGCCGCCTGCTGCATAGTCCGCTTGTTCGCTAGCGATCGAGCAGTTTGGAGGGCTATGTCGCTAGTGAACAAGTTCTGTTAGGATTTCTTCGGTTATCCTTACAAAACTGAATTGCAACTCGGGCGTGCGGTTATGGGCAAATCGGAAGACCGAACGGTCCTGATCATCGTTTGCGCCCTCATGGCGGTTGTCGTGAGCTATCTCGTTGGGCTCAACCACGGCCGAGAGGAAGCGTCTATCAATTGGAGGCGCGCGCTTTGGGCTGCCGATCTTCCCGAGGGGTGCGAGCACCATTTGCGTGAGGGCTTTGAGGCGATGAACGCAGAATCCGAGGATCGGGCGATGACTGCCGAAGAGCGGGGTAGGTTCTAATGCGCCCCGCCGTCGCCTACCTGCGCACGTCCTCGGCCGCGAACGTCGGTGAGGACAAGGACAGCCACAAGCGCCAGCTCGCCGCGATCGAGGCCTACGCCGATCGCGCGGGCCTGGAGATCGTCGCCACCTTCTATGATGCCGCCGTGTCCGGCGCCGATGCTCTCGACGCCCGGCCCGGCTTCATGGACGCGCTCGGCCATGTCGGTGAGCATGACGTGCGGACGATCGTCGTCGAGACCGCCAACCGTTTCGCCCGCGACCTCATCGTGCAGGAAGCTGGTTTCGCGAAGCTGAAAGAAGCCGGCATCGAGCTGATAGCCGCAGACGATCCAGACGCATTCACCGCTGACACGCCGACCGCGATCATGGTTCGGCAGATCCTCGGCGCAGTCTCGCAATTCGAGAAGGCGTCGATCGTCGCGAAGCTCAAGGGCGCCCGCGACCGCGTGAAGGCGCAGCGCGGAAAGTGCGAGGGACGTAAGAGTCATCGCGAGATGCGACCTGAAACCGTGCGGCTCGCGCAGGCGCTTCGTCCCGGTAGATCTCTTCGTGCCGTCGCCGTCGAGCTGGAAGCGCGCGGGCATCTCAATGAGCGGGGGCGTCCGTTTAACCCGGCGTCCATCTCCGCAATGCTATCGGACGAGCGCACTAGCGACCTAGAGGACAAGGCCGCATGAAGACTATCACCCTTGCGAGCCGGAAGGGCGGCGCTGGCAAGACCACCCTGGCGGCGCACCTCGCTGTCCTGGCGCTCGATCGCGGGTCGGTTCTTCTCCTCGACGCCGACCCGCAAGGCTCGCTTCGGTGGTGGTGGGACCAACGCGAAGGCGACGCGCCGCAGCTCGCGGAAGTGAAGGCCGGCGCCTTGGCTGAAACCGTGAAGGCAGCGGAAGGCGAAGGGTTCGCGACCGTCGTCGTGGACTGCGCCCCGCACGCCGAAGCCGGGATTGCCGAAGCGATGCGCGTGGCTGACCTCGTCATCGTACCGTGCCGGCCGGGGCCGCTGGATCTCGCCGCCGTGCCCGCTACCCTCGCCATGTCTACGGCCCTGCGCAAGCCTGCGCTGGCTGTCCTCAACGCTGCTCCGCCGCCGCAGGGCGTGGGCGAACCGACCATCGTTCGGGAGGCGCGTCTCGCTCTTGAAGGCGCCGGCGTGAAGGTGGCCGAGACAGCTATCGCCACGCGTGCGGCCCTCTCACATGCCCTGATCTCAGGCGAGGCCGTGACCGAGTTCGATGCGTCCGGGAAAGCAGCGCGCGAGATGCAATCACTATGGCGCGAGATCGCTAGCGAACTAGGGGAATAGGACCATGGCAAACAAAAGGAAGCCGCTGGCACTGGCTACGAAAGTTGATGAGCCGGCCGAAACGCCGAAACCGACTACGGCACGGCGCGGACGCAAGAGTGCGGGAGAGCGAAATAGCGCGCTTTACGCCGTGGTCCCCCCGGAGGCTCTGCGTCAGCTCCGCATCGTCGCGGCCGAGGAGGATCGGACGATCGCCGACCTCGCCGCCGAGGCGCTGAACATGCTGTTCGTGGATCGGGGGAAGCCGCCGGTAGCGTAGGCGACGGCGGGCGGGACTCGAACCCGCAACCATCCGATTAGTAATCGGGCGCTCTATCCATTTAGCTACCGTCGCACTGCCGAGATGGGGTGCCACGCCGTCCGTCGCAAGGCGATCTATGAGAAGCTGCATTCGAGTACGAAGGTAGGCGCAGCCAGCGTGGCGCCGTCACGACCCTGCGTGTAAAGCGCGTCGCGGACATGCCCGATACATCCCCCATTACTTGGTCATCGGGTGACGCAGATACCGCGTTCGCCGTCACGCTGACAAATGCGGACGAAGGGGTGCGCCGTGGTGGGCTCTTGTGCGCCCATGGGGCAACCAATTCTCGATCTCGGCCGCGCCGTCCGTCTCGGCGCCTATCTCACCTTTCGGTGCAGGAATGCTCGCTGCGCCAGAACGGCGGCCATGCCGGCGAAGCCTTTCACCCTCATCCTGGCGCCACACAATCAGTTGCGCGGGATCCGGACCCGGTGCGCCGTCTGCCAACGCCCGTCTCGTGGTGTCGAGCCAACCCCACCGCCGACTGAACGGCACCATGGGGAGGACGTGCCCCTGGAAGTCAGGTGCCAGGGCTGCCGCTATCGCGCTGTCGTTGACGTGACACGCCTCGGGCTCGCGCGCATCCCCGCGCCAACCGTGCCGGCATTCTTGAGATGTCCTCTCTGCCAATCTCGCGTCCGCTGCCACCCCGAATGGCGCTTCCGACACGACGACAAGACGATGGGCGGCCCGACCATGCTACCCGAACTCGACAGCGATCCGTTGCGCTGGCTGCGGCGTCGGCGGGCCTAACTGCGCCGAGGGGCGAGGTGGAATCAGGCCGAGAAATCCGCGCCACCACTGGCTTGTCGGGCGATTTCCTGCCGTAGAACGCCGAGCCGCATCAGGGCCGATGCTCAGCGTTCGCCGGACTGTGCCTCGACCACGGGGCTATCGTCGAGCCAGACAGCGCGGAAGGTGTGCAGGGCGTCGAGACGGAGTTTTGTCGTGCCCTAAAAAGGGGGGGGCGCCATGAGTTTTCCGAAGCGCTATCACGTGCGCGAAAGCGGCCTCGACGCTAAGGCTACACCAAGGGCGCCTCATGAGTTTTCGGAAGCCGTAACGCGCGCGGGGGATTGGCCCGCCGACCCTAAGGTTACCCTAAGGCGGGCATGAGTTTCGGGGTGCCCTAAAAGAGCCGCACGGCATGCCGATTTAGTTGGTGACCATCCTGCTATAACCGCATGATTCCGGTGCATCTTTCCCCTGAATGTGCTAGCCGTTACGGGCGATTATTCGTCGGAGGCACGCGCCAGTGCAGGACAAGAAGCCGAGCGTCAAAGTCCCCCTCGGACGGCTGTTCGAGAAGACCAGCGCAAAGGGGAATACGTACTTCACCGGCCGCCTCGGCGCCGCCCGCCTGCTCGTCTTCAAATCGGATGACCAGGCCGACGACGGGACGCCCGTGTGGCACATGTTCCTGCAAGAGGCCGGCGACCTTCGCCAGCGCGACGGCGGAAGCGATCGACTAAGCGGGACCGAGCGTCGCCAGGACGCGCCGCGCCGCCAGGATGCGCCAGAGCAAGGTGATCGTCCGGCACCCGATGCCTATCTCGATGACCGACTGGAAGACGCCTTCGGGCTCCCACCAGTGCGGTAGGTCACATCGGTTCGAACGACCTTTGCGGGCGCGACCTGCGCTTGAATAACATTCAACGAATTCAACTTCGCTAGGGAAGCCTTGGGCATGCCCTGGCTCATCGCTGCAAGTTGATCGAGCGGCTGCCCACGACAAGAATCAGCGTCTGGGGAGGGCTATACCGCCTTGCGCCTTTCATCCGGCGCGCGTGTCCACATAAAGAGCATGCTAAGGCTATGCACACGTTCGGGTTTGTCTTATAATCCCAAACGCACGAAAGCCGCGCGCCCCGAACTTTGGTCGGTAGAGGGCAAACGCGGCTTTAGACCCAACCCGAAGGCTGAACTTGTGACTTACTCTATGCAAAACGGGCGACACGGGCGAGGGGCAAGATGCATTCTGTCCGTAGCCTGCTACGTCTCCTGGCATGGAAGAGGGCTCGGCCTGCATAGAGAGCAAGCCGAGGATGACAGGTATTCCGCCGTCTCGCGCGCCGAATCGGCGCCGATCGCTTAGTGTAGCCGACGCGAAGGCCCAATACGAAGGGCGAACAGGGTGTGTCGTCACCTATGAGACCGTTCGCCAGTGGTGCTCGTCGTTCGAGATCGCCCGCAAGATAGGGGGGCGATGGCACGTCCTACCCGAGGAATTCGAGCGTTTCCTAAAAGGTGAGCGAGATAGCTTGCGTCGCGGGCGTCCTTCTCATGGGACGCAGCCATGACCGATCTCGCACCGATCCGCGCCGCACTGGCGCATAACGCCGAAGCCATCGTGTCCGCCTTCCGAGGCGAGCCGAACCGGAAGCTATCGACCAGACACGAAATGCGGTGGGGCCGGAAGGGCAGCCTGTCCGTCCGTATGACCGGCGACCGAGCGGGCGTCTGGCACGATCACGAGACGAATGACGGCGGCGGCGTCCTCGACTTCATTATCGAGGAGACCGGGGGCGACTTCGCTCGCGGATTGGAATGGGCGCAGGCTTTCCTCGGAACGCCGACAGCCGAACGCCCCGCGCCGAGGTCCACAGAACGCCGCACGGAGCCGCAAGAGGACCGCGATCGGGAACGGCGCATCGAAAGCGCCGCCGCGATCTGGCGGCAATCTGGAGCGATCGAGGGCACGCTAGCCGAGCGCTATCTCGCGCAACGCGGGCTCATCACCCCCCGCCGCGTATTGGAAGGCGACGCGCTGCGCTTCCATCCCGATCTCGCCTACGAAGGCCGCCAGACGCCCGGCATGGTCGCGCTCATGAGCGACCCGAAGACCGGCGAGCCGTGTGGCGTCCACCGAACCTTTCTCGATGAGATCGGGCGCCCTCTCGTCGATGAGAGCGGCGACAAGATCAAACGAATGCTCGGCACCGCCGGCGTCGTCCGCCTGACGCCCGATGAGGACGTGGAGCTCGGTCTCGGTATCACCGAGGGCATCGAGACCGGCCTCGCGGTCCTCGGGCTCGGGTGGACACCGGTCTGGGCGGCGCTGTCGGCCGGCGCGATCAGGTCCTTCCCCCGGCTTTCCGGTATCGAGTGCCTGACGATCTTCGCGGATGCCGACGAGGCGGGATGGAAGGCTGGCACGGAAGCCGGGCAGCGCCTCGCCAGCGCGGGCCAGGAGGTCCGTCTCAGGGCTCCGATGGAGGACGGCAAGGATTGGGCTGACGTGACGCCCGCGCTCCAGATGGAGGGCGCGGCATGAGCGAGACCAAGGTGCCGCCGTTCGATGTCTTCGAGGGCGGCAAGACGCACGACTTCAAGCCCCGCGATCCTGACGAACAGTTCGACGACGGCCAATGGGCGCCGGACGACGAGCCAGCGTCCAAACATCCTCCGCTTTGGGCCGAACCCTTCCGGCTCCCTGATGAGGCATCCATCCCCCGCCGCGAATGGCTCTATCCCGGCTTCTTGCTGCGGAAGTTCTTGAGCGTGACAGTCGCGCCGGGTGGCGCAGGCAAGTCGGCCCTGGCGCTTGTAGAGGGCGTTGCCATGGCGTCCGGCAACGACCTTCTTGGCCGGGGCTACGATGGCGTCCAGCGCAGGGTCGGCATCTTCAATGGCGAGGATCCTCAGGACGAGCTGGCCCGCCGCGTCTTTGCGATCGCGAAGCACAACCGCATGGCCGGCGACGCGATAGGGGACCGGCTCTTCCTCGAAAGCGGACGCAGGGTGCCGCTCAAGTTCGTCGTGACGGAAAAGGCTGGTCCGCGCCTCGCCGTGGAGGCGGTGGACCGCTTCCAAGAGGCTATCGAGCTTGGACGCCTCGACGTGGCGATCGTCGACCCCTTGGTGACGCTGACCAGCGCTGCCGAGACCAACGAGGTGATGGAGCTGCTATCGGCCGAACTGGCGCGTATTGCCGACGAGACCGGTGCAGCCATTCACGTCGTCCACCACACCCGCAAGCCGTCGCCTGGATCGGGCGGCGAGATTACGGCCGACGACGCGCGCGGCGGTTCGGCGCTAGCGAACAAGGCCCGCATCGTCCGGGTCCTCAACCGCATGTCGAAGGATGAGGGCGAGCGCGCGGGCCTCGATGGCCACAACCATCGTCGTTTTTTCCGCCTCGGTAGCGACAAGGTGAATCTGACACCGCCAGACGCCGACACGAGCTGGCACGAGATCAAAAGCGTGCGGCTCGCGAATGGCCCTGAGAACGATCCGACGCACGGCGACAGCATGGGCGTGGTCACGCCGTGGAAGTGGCCGGACGCGTTCTCGGATATGCCGGCTGACTGCCTCGGTCGCGCTATGGCGGTGGCGCGCCGTGGTCAGGATGACGGATCACCGTGGAAGGAGGATAGCCAGGCGCTCGAATGGATTGGCTATGCACTCGCTAAGGAGTTCAGGCTCGACGCCTATCGCGAAGGTCGAAAAGTCGTCGGGAAGGATGTTGCACGCCTCAAATCGATGATCCGCCAATGGATCGGCAGCGGGGCCTTCGCCATCGAGAAGAGGAAGGACGTGAAGGGGAATGAGCGCCCCGTCATCGTGGAGGGCATCCTTAATGCAGGCGAATGAGATCGCGTCTCCCCACCTGCTGAGGTGGGGTGGGGAAAGGTGGGGGAAGTGGGGCATTCACGGGGGTCGGACCCCTCCCCCCCCACCACCTCCCTATTGGGGGTGGGGGGTGGTGGGGGTAGCCCGTGTGTTGAGGTTGGCAGAGCATTTTGAGGTGGGGAAAATTTTGGGACGCGTTCGATGAACCATCACGATCGCAATGATCACTTGCCAGCGGCAGCTGACACAGCTGCTTCTGATGATGCGGCGGTTTCGTTATGCGAGCCGGTTCTTCTGAGCGTTGCCACCCGTGCCCTCGATCACGCTGCGCAGGTTGGCGAAGCGCTTGCGGGCTTGCGTGCGGAGGCGAGGCAAGCCGGTGAGGCCTGGACCAAGGAAGACAGGCGGATCAGCTCTCGTGTCGACGCTGTCTTCACGGCCATCTTTGCGGCCATCGTCGAGTTCGCCGGAATGATTTCGAAGGGGGATTCGGACCTCTTCATCGATCGGGTAGCGAGCCTTAATAAGTTGGCCGACAAATCTGCCAACGAGCTGGAAGCGCTGGAGTTGGCTTGGGCCAAGAAGCATGGGCTATCCACCAATGGCCTTGGTGGGCTTTTGGTGCGCCCTCCCGCCGCCGTCGATCACTTCGCGGGGACCGTTGCCGCCAACGTTCGGGAGATGACGAGCTGGC
>JBCCCX010000078.1:0-12560 GCA_039033275.1 Pseudomonadota bacterium
CATCGCCGCCTATACGGTGCGATACAAGCGCGGGGCGGAATCCGCCGTCATCGCCATCGGCGAAACGGATGACGGCCGCCGCTTCTATGCGCGCGGCGACATCGCGATGGCGGGCAATTTCGTTCAGGTCGATCCGCTTGGCGTGCGGGTGGAAACCCGGACGCAGGACGGTCAGAACATGATCGTCGGCCTGAAAGACTGATATGGGAGGCTGACTCCGGCAGACCGGTTTCGGTTGGTCGTGCCCGATTTCCGGCGGCGCGGCTCCGCGACTTGCGCTAGGTACAGGGCATGACACAGACGGACACCGCCAGAGCCTTCCACGCGCTGCACGACGCGCAAGACCCGCTGATCCTCTACAATGCCTGGGACGCGGCGACGGCCCGGGCCTGCGCCGCCGCCGGGTCGCGCGCCGTGGCGACCGGCAGCCACAGCGTGGCGCAGGCGCACGGCTATGCGGACGGGCAGGAGATTCCGTTCTCCCTCCTGCTGTCGATCGTCGAACGCATGGCGGCATCGGTGGACGTGCCCTTGAGCGTGGATTTCGAAGGTGGCTATGCCGACACGCCGGACGGGCTGGCGGACAATCTGACGCGTCTGGTCGAAGCCGGCGCGGTCGGGGTCAACGTCGAGGACCAGCGCATCGGCGGCGACGGGCTCTACACGGTGTCCGAACAGGCGGCGCGCATCGCGGTCCTGCGCCGGGCGGCCGAGGCGTGCGGCGTTCCGGTCTTCATCAACGCCCGGACCGACCTTTTCCTCAAGGAGACCGACGCCTCACGGCACGACGCTCTGATGGAAGAGGCGGTGGTGCGCGCCCGCGCCTATGCGGATGCGGGGGCGAGCGGGTTTTTCGCGCCGCGCGTGGCGGACGGGCTGGTGGCGCGACTGGCGGACGCCGTGCCCCTGCCGCTCAACATCATGGCCGGTCCGGAGCGCGCGGACGCGCCGGATCTGTCCCGGCGCGGCGTCGCACGCATCAGCTACGGCCCGTTTCCATTCATAGAAGCCATGCAGCACTTCGGGGCGCGGGCGGGCGAGGTCCTGAGCTAATCGTCCCGAACCCATCGCATCCGATCCTCACGCCGATTTGATTGCAAGGCGCGCCTCCGCTTAACCGCATGGCAAGACGGCCCAGCTAGGCGGGTCGCATGAAGATGCTCGTGAAAACCCTGTCCGGCCTCGGTGCGTGCGCCCTGCTGGCCGCGTGCGGCGGCATGCCCGATTACGGCCACTACCCCGCGCCGGGCGGCTATCCGGCTCCCGGTCAGCCCGCCTTCACCGGCGGCCCGACCTATGTGGGCGGGCAGTCCGCCTATGCGACACCCGTCCCGCGCGGCTTCCCGTCGGACCGCGTGACCTATTCCCAGAAGGATCCGCGCTGGGCGCGCGACCGGCTGGGGCGGGGCGGGGGCACGCTGGCGGCCGAAGGCTGCGTGGTGACGTCGGCGGCCATGGCCATGACCAATAGCGGCTTTCCCATCGATCCGGGCGAACTCAATCGCCGCCTGACCGCATCGGACAATCTCACACATTCCGGCCTGCTGAAATGGAAGGGTGTGTCGGAGGTCTCGGGCGGCCGGGTCAAGGCGACCTTCCACTCCTCCGTCAGCGAACCGCTGATCCAGTCCTGCCTGGCGGCGGGCGACTATCCGCTGGTGCGCTTCTTCCTGCCTAATGGCCGGTCGCACTGGGCGATGATATTGGGCCGGTCGGAGCGCGGCTACCACATGCGCGATCCCTTGCGCGTGTCCGACAAGCCGCTGATCTTCCCGCAGGACAGCTCCGCTTTCAAATCGCTGCGTTGCATCGGCCCGGCGTGAGATAAGAAAATAAATGCCGGGTACGGAGGTTTCGCGTCGGTTTCTTCCCAAGTGACGGAGATGAAGCCTATCGCGCCTCCAACAACATTCGCTTCAGCAGCTTGCCGCTCTCCGTGCGGGGCAGCGTGTCGACGAACTCGACCTCGCGCGGGGCCTTGACGTGGCTGATCCGGTCGCGCGCGAAGGCGATCAGCTCGCCGTCCAGCCCGTCGGTCTTCGCCCCCGGCACGGTCTGGACGAAGGCCTTGACCCGCTCGCCCATCTCCTCGCACGGCACGCCCAGCACGGCCGCGTCCAGCACGGACGGGTGCGCCAGCAGGATGTTCTCCGTCTCCTGGGGGTAGATGTTGACCCCGCCGGAGATGATCATGTTGGCCTTGCGGTCCGTCAGGAACAGATAGCCCGCCGCGTTCATGTGCCCGACATCGCCCAGCGTGGACCAGCCGGCATGGACGGAATGGTAGGCCCCCTTCGTCTTCTCCGCGTCGCCGTGATATTCGAACGTGCTCTTGCCTTCGAAATAGACGGTGCCGGTCTCATCCGGTCCCAGCACCGCGCCCGTATCGGGATCGCAGATGCGCACCGTGCCGAAGATGGCGCGCCCGACCGATCCCGGATTGTTGAGCCATTCGGCCGCCGTGAGGTAGGTCAGCCCATTGCCTTCCGACCCGCCGTAAAATTCCGAGACGACCGGTCCCAGCCAGTCGATCACGGCGCGCTTGACGTGGACCGGGCAGGGCGCGGCGGCGTGCAGCACCAGCTCCAGCGAGGACAGATCATAGGCCCGGCGCAATTCTTCAGGCTGTTTCAGCAGCCGCACGAACATGGTCGGTACGACCTGCGTGTGGGTGATGGCGTTGCGCTCTATCGCGGCAAGGAAAGGTTCCTCGGCGAAGCGGTCCATGACGAAGACGTGCCCGCCCAACCGCTGGACCGTCAGGCAGTAGACCAGCGGCGCGGCATGGTAGAGCGGGGCCGGGGAGAGGTAGCGCGTGTCGGGCGAGAAGCCGAACAGGGCGGCGGAGAGCGGCACGAAGCCGCTGGCCGCCTCGACCGCATCGTCCGGCAGGGTCACCTTCACGCCCTTGGGCCGTCCGGTCGTGCCGGAACTGTAGAGCATGTGGTAGCCCGCGCTCTCGTCGGCGATGGGCGTATCGGGAAAGTCGGCGGCGAACGCGTCGAAGTCTTCCGCGCCGTCCAGCGCATCGTCCGACCAGAACACCCGTCCCGCTAGCCGGTCTTCCGCATCAAGCCGTTCCAGCACGGCCGGGGCCTGCCCGATGCGCCCATCCGTGATCAGCAGGCGCGATCCGGAATCGCCGATAATGTAGTCCGCCTCGTCCGCCGACAGGTGGGTCGCGACCGGGCAGATGACCAGTCCGGATCGCTGCGCGGCCCAGTAGATCGGGATGAAGGACAGGCTGTTCTTCTTCCAGATTGCGAACCGGTCGCCGCGGCTGAGCCCCAGCGCGCGCAGCGCGTGGGCGTAGCGGTTGGCGCGCCCCTCCATCTCGCCGTAGCTCATCTGCGCGGTGACGCCGCCCGAGGCGTCCAGCATGGACAGGGCGGGCGCGTCGGGGCGATCCTGGGCGATCTGTCTCGGATGCATGTCGGTCTCCCTGTTGATCGCAACAGTGCGAGGCCGACTTTCGCCCGGCAAGGTGCGGGGCGCCCTCATCAGGGATGTGACGCGCCGCTCTCTGGGCGTTGTCTTCTAGCGCACCATCGGCGACACATAGTCCGCATCGTGCGCGATGGGCAGCGGACTGCCACGCATCGCCGCCTCCAGCGCGCTGGCGAAGCTGGTTTCGTAGGAAAAGCCGAGCTCGCGCGTGATGCGGCGTCCGTCATAGACGCGCCCGATGCTACGCGGCAGGGACCAGCCGCGCTGGGCGTAGATGCGCCTGACTTCCGGAAAGTGGCCTTGGACGACCATCGGCGCATTGTGCTTCAACTTCACCCGGTCGCGCCGGGTGAAAGGCGTGGGCGCCGATACGATATACAGGCCGAAGCCGATGCGCCGTGCATTGTCCAGCGCGCAGAGATGGGCGCGTGCCATGTCCTCGACGCTGGCGCGGCGGTTCAAAAGCTCGTTCATCTTCATGTTCGGACCCGACAGCTCGCGGTGCGTGTCGTCATCTTCGGGGAAGAAGCGCGCCGTGCGCAGCACCACGCAAGGCAGGCCGCGGCTCAGATGGTGCTGGCGGCACAGCCCTTCCGCGGCCAGCTTGGTCACGCCGTATATGTTGCGCGGCTCCAGCGGGCCGTAGCTCTCGTCCAGCCACACGGCGGCGTCGGACGTTTCCTGGCGGATCGCCCGGCTGATCATCAGCGAGGTGGTCGAGGTGAAGACGAAAGGCACGCCCCGCTCGGACGCAGCTTCCAGTAGGGCCAGCGTGCCGGTGACGTTAGTGTCGATGAAGGCTTGCTGCGGATGGCGGGCAATGTCCGGCTTGTGCAGCGCGCCGGCGTGGACGATGCCGGTTATGTCATGGTCCCGGAACAGCGCCCCGACCGTGTCCCGGTCCGCCACGCTGCCCAACACGTCGGTGCCGTCACCCGGCGCGGGGTCGAGGCCGAGCACCGCATCGCCGCGCGCCTTCAGCCGCGGCACGACGTGGCGGCCCAGCCAGCCTGACGATCCCGTCACGAGAATGCTCATGCCTCTACCCTATGCACATCGCACGGCCCCCGCAATCCGAAGCGCATGAAAGACGAATCCGGCAAGAATGAGTCAGAAAGTTCTTGATTTGTTCCGCAGGGTCTGTTTGCTTTGGACCGAGTTGGAATGAGGAGCCCGCAATGGTGGCCCGGATCGGCACGGTGGCATTCGAAGGCGCGGACGCGCGCCGCGTCGACGTGCAGGTTCAGGTCGCGACGGCTGGCCGCGCTCATTTCGCCATCGTCGGCCTGGCCGACAAGGCGGTGGCCGAAAGCCGCGAACGGGTCGTGTCGGCCTTCGCCTCGCTGGGGCTGAGCCTGCACGGCAAGCGCGTGACGGTGAATCTCGCGCCCGCCGATCTGCCCAAGGAGGGCGCGCATTACGACCTGCCCATCGCGCTGGGCCTGATGGGCGCGCTGGGCGTGGTGCCGGCGGACGAATTGGAAGGCTTCGCCGCCATCGGAGAGCTGGCCCTCGACGGAACATTGGCGGCGGTCCCGGGCGCGCTGCCGGCCGCGGTCATGGCGAACAGCCACGGCCTCGGACTGATCTGCCCCGAGCCCAACGGGGCGGAAGCGGCGTGGGCAGGGGAGCTTCCCCTGCTCGCGCCGCGTACCCTGATCGGGCTGATCAACCATTTCAAGGGCACGCAGGTGTTGGCCCGGCCCGAAGCCGGACCTCTGCTGGACCCGTCCGGCGACGGGCCGGACCTGCGCGACGTGCGGGGGCAGGAAAGCGCCAAGCGTGCATTGGAAATCTGCGCGGCCGGGGGTCATAACCTGCTGATGGTCGGCCCGCCCGGCTCCGGCAAGTCGATGCTGGCCGCGCGCCTGCCGGGCCTGCTACCGCCGCTGGAGGCGCGGGAGCTGCTGGACGTCTCCATGATCCATTCCGTCGCGGGCCTGCTGGAACGCGGCGCGCTGACACGGTCGCGCCCTTTTCGCAGTCCGCACCATTCGGCTTCCATGCCCGCCCTGGTCGGCGGCGGGGCCAAGGCGCGGCCAGGCGAGGCGAGCCTGGCGCACTGGGGCGTGCTGTTCCTGGACGAATTGCCGGAATTTTCCCCGCAAGTGCTCGACAGTCTGCGGCAGCCGCTGGAAACCGGCTCGATCTCGGTGGCTCGCGCGAACGCCCACGTGACTTACCCGGCGCGCTTCCAGCTGGTCGCTGCCATGAACCCGTGCCGTTGCGGCACGGCCGGGGCGGACGGTGTGGCCTGCCGCCGGGGCGCGCGCTGCGCAGCGGATTACCAGGCGCGCGTGTCCGGGCCTTTCATGGACCGAATCGACATCCAGATCGACGTGCCGGCCGTCACGCCCGCCGATCTCGCCCTGCCGCCACCGGCCGAGGGCACCGCCGAGGTCGCGGCCCGCGTGGCGCGCGCCCGCGCCGTGCAGATGGAACGTAACGAGGGCGCGACCAATGCCGACCTGAACCAGGCGCGGCTCGATACGGTGGCCGAGCCCGACGCGGACGGGCGGCAGCTGCTGGTCCGCGCGGCCGAGACGTTGGGCCTGACGGCGCGCGGCTACCACCGCACGCTCAGGGTGGCGCGCACCTTGGCCGATCTGGCGGGGTCGGACGCCGTGCGGCGCCTGCATATCGCCGAAGCCCTGTCGCACCGCCGCGCCCGGCCATCGGCTGCGCCCCGGGCGGCAGGCGCGCCTGCCCGCGCGCCACGCAACCCCTTCTACAGCTAGGTCTCGCCCAGCGACGGCCTTGATGGGTGTTTAACCGCGATTTTAGTTTTTACGTCAGCGGTAAGACGACATTAAGGATGAACGGGCAGGGACGCACAAAGGCTTGGTGCGGCGACGCCGCCGCGGCAGGCCGTGCGAGGAACCCATGAACCGTTCTCCGGACGACATATTCGCCGCCCAGTTCTGGGCCTGGCCCGACCCGGCGCTCAAGCGCGACGCGCATGGGCGTGTGCTGTTCGTCAATGCGGCCTTCCTGCAGATGTTCGGCGGCAGTGCGGAAAACTGGCGCGGCCAGGTCGTCCAGGGGTGGAACGCGCCGCAGCCCGGACCTCATCCCAACCGATTCGAGATCAGGACCCCCGCCGCTCACGGATATCCCGAACAGGTCTATGACTGGATCGAAGCAGTCGGCGCGGACGGCAGCGGCTTTGCCCTCGCGCGCAATGTCACGCCATTCCTCGAGGCCGCGCAGTCTCCGGCGCTCCAGCCCCAGCCCCAGCCCCAGCCTCAGCACCAGCCCCAGACACTCCAGACACAACCTGAGACCGTGCCAGCCCAGGCCGAGCTCCATACTCCGCCTCAAGCGCGACCACAGCACGAGCAGCCCGTTCATCAGGCCGCTCCGCCTCCGCCTGCGGCCGAAGCGATCCCGGTCGCACCGCCCGCTGCGGCTCAGCCCGTCAGTGTCGCGCCCGTTTCGGGTGCGGTTCCGGCGGCCCCGTTAGAGCCAGCCCCGGTCGAGCCATCTCCGGTCGAGACTGCACCTGTCGCCGTTGCGCCTCCCATCGCGGAGGCGGGCGCCAACGTGGTGGAAGTCGATCCGCACGGTATTGCCGCGGCTGCGGCCCACGATGCGGCGGCCCAGTACCAACAGGCTGTCCCGCAACAGGCCGTCCCGCAGCAGGCCGTCGCCGCGCAGGCTGGATTGGACAGGCCCGCCGCCCCTCCGCCCGCCACGCAAGCCGAGGAGCGGGATTTCCAACGCCGCGCCCTGCCCATCGAGAATGACGAAGCGGTGCTGGGCAATAATTGGCGCGATGCCGTGATTGCCAAGGCTGTCGGCGGCGGGGGTGAGGATAGCTTGCTGCCCGGCCTGTCGCCCCAGCCCCAGGGAGGGGGCATGGAGGGGCCTGCGGCCAAGCCCGATGCGATCCGGATTCTGCTCGCCGAAGACAATGCCATCAACGCGCTGCTGACGCGCACGCTTCTGGAAGCGGATGGTCACACGGTCGATACGGTCGAGGACGGCGCGCTGGCGGTCGAGGCCATGAAGTCCAAGGAATATGACATGATCTTCATGGACATGCGCATGCCGAACATGGACGGGCTGGAATCGACCCGGAAGATCCGCGCCCTGTCCAACGTGTCCAAGGACCTGCCCATCGTTGCTCTCACGGCCAACGCCTTCGACGACGACCGCAATGCCTGCTTCGATTCGGGCATGAACGATTTCATGACCAAGCCCGTGTCGGCCGAGGAGCTGTCCGAGATGGTCGTGCGC
Organism: Pseudomonadota bacterium; assembly: GCA_039033275.1. Lineage (GTDB taxonomy): Bacteria > Pseudomonadota > Alphaproteobacteria > Caulobacterales > Maricaulaceae > Litorimonas. Next base: position 7,687 of record JBCCCX010000078.1, read on the forward strand.
TGGACGACGGACCGCGAGCAGAAGCTCGCCAGCTAGGCGCCGCTAGACGTCGGCGCGCTCCTGGCGCGCCACCCGCATCCATTCGATTAGGGCCAGCACGCTGGCCACACCGCCCAGCGCGGCGCAGATGACGAAGGCGTGCGCAAATCCGTCTTGCTCGATGATCTGTCCGATGGCGGGCCGCCCCAGCGTGCCCAGCAGCATGACGAGGCTGATCAGCAGCGCGTACTGCACGGCCGCGTAGCGTTTGCTCACGATGGAGGAGAGATAGGCGACGGAGGCAGCGCTGGCGAGGCCGACCGCAATGTTCTCCAGCGCGATCACGCTGGTCAGGCGCGCCATGCGGATGTCCATGCCGAAGGCCTCGAACAGATGGTCGATCTGCAAAGCCGTGATGACGGGATCGGTATAGGGCGCGCCGATGGCAAGGTCTGCGAACAATAGATTGGTCGCGGCCGCCAGGACGGCACCGACGAAGAAGACGGGCATCCGCCCGAAGCGCAGCATGGCCAGACCGCCCAGCGCGATGCCGACGATGGTCGCGATCACGCCCACCAGCTTGGACGCGAACCCGACCTCCGTGAGCGTGTGGCCCAGCGCGCCGTAATTCTCCCCCAGATAGAAGGGATAGGCGAACGACCCCCAGATCATGTCGGTGAAACGGTAGGACAGCACGACCAGCAGCACGAGGACCGCCGCCCAGCGCAGGCGCAGGATCAGCTCCATCATCGGCTCCACGATGGCGGCGTAGAGCGTGTGAAGCACGGCGGAGCGCGGCGGGGCCGCCACGCGCCCTGGCGCGGCCCGGCCGTTGAGCCAGACCAGCCCCGCCGACAGCACGCCCAGCCACACCACGGTCAGCGCGACCACGACCGGCCCGCGCGTTCGGATGAAGGTGCGGGCGCTGTTGTTCTCAGGGTCCGACAGGGCCGCGACCATGAAATCCGCCAAGAGGTAGAAGGCGACCGCCCAGCCGGCGAGGACCAGCAGCGTGCCGACATTGCGCTGCGTCTCGGTCAGGTGCGCGCCGATGCCGGTCTCCCGCGCCGTCGCCGACTGCGCGCGGGTCGGCGCGGCCAGCCAGATGCCGATGCCGGACGCGGCCAGCAGGCCGGTGATCATCAGGAAAGTCGGGCGCCAGCCAATATGGTCGGCCAGGATCAGCGCGATGAACCCGCCGACCCATGAGGCGGTGCGATAGCCGAACTGCTCAACCGTGGACAGGATGTCCAGATGGCTGTCGTCGCGCGCCACCTCGATCCGCCAGGCGGCCAAAACGATGTCGAAACTGGCCGAGGCGATGGCGATGAGCACGCTGATCAGCGCGATCATGCCCAGCCCTTCGGGCGGGTTGGACAGGGACAGCACCGCCATGCCAGCCACCCCGCAGACCAGGAAGATCGCCATCCAGGCGCGGCGCGGACCGATCTTCAGGCCCAGCGGCGTGCGGCGGCTCTGCAGCGCGGCCGCCCACATGAATTTGAACGAATAGGCCAGGATCGCCCAGGACAGCAGTCCGATGGCGGTCGGCGAGACGTCCACGGTGGTCAGCCAGGCATTCAGGGTCCCGCCGACCGCCGCGTAAGGCAGGCCGGAGGCGAGGCCGAGGACCAGCATGGCCAGCACCTGTCGGTCGCGCAGGGCGGCGCGCAAAGCGTCGGATGTTTTCGGCTTGGCATCGTCTTGGCCCGCATCTGGCGCGGCATCGGCGGTCAGGTCTGTCAAATCGCGGGCTCCCGTGAAGCGCCCTTATGTGTAAGCCGCGAGCCCTGTGCAAGGCGAGCATGTGCAAGGCGGGCATGTGCAAGGCGGGCGCACCCCGGATGCGCTTTCGCCCACTTGCGCGGTCCCCGCCTTTGGGACACGCTAGGGCGCCTATGAGTGCGCCATCCGTCAAGACCGCCAAACCGACGCCGATGATGGCGCAATATCTCGCCATCAAGGACGATGTCGGGGCCGAAGCCCTGCTCTTCTACCGCATGGGCGATTTCTACGAACTCTTCTTCGACGATGCAGTGCGCGCCGCCGCGGCGCTCGACATCGCCCTGACCAAGCGCGGCAAGCATGCAGGCCAGGCGATTCCCATGTGCGGCGTGCCGGTCCATGCCGCGGATGCCTATCTGGCCCGGCTGATCCGGGCGGGTTTTCGCGTCGCCGTGTGCGAACAGACCGAGGACCCGGCGGAGGCCAAGAAGCGCGGTTCCAAATCCGTGGTGCGCCGGGAGGTCGTGCGCCTCGTCACGCCCGGCACCCTGTCGGAGGACACGCTGCTGGACGCGCGCGACGCCAACATCCTCGCCTGCGTGGTGACGGGTCTGGCGGGCGATGCGGCGCTGGCCTGGGCGGACGTCTCGGACGGCTCTTTCCACACCTGCGCGCTCGCCCCCGACGATCTGGCCGCCGAAGTGGGCGCGCTACGCCCGTCGGAGCTCATCATCGATGAGCGCGACTACGGCGTCTGGGCGGACCGCGACATTGCCCTGACGCCGCTGCCCGGCACAAAGTTCGATCGTCGCGCCTCTGAGCGGCTCCTGCGCGACCGGTTCGACGTGGCCTCGCTGGACGGATTCGGGGACTTCACGGCGGAAGAGATCCGCGCGGCCGGGGCGCTGGTGGACTATGTGGAACTGACCCAGGCAGGCGGTCGCGCCGCCCTGTCCGCGCCCCGCCGCACGCTGCGTTCCGGCTGGCTGTCCATCGACCATGCCACGCGTGCCAGCCTGGAGATCGACCGCACCATGCAGGGCAAGCGCAAGGGCAGCTTGCTATCGGTGATCGACCGCACCGTGACGGGGCCGGGCGCGCGCCTGCTGGCCGCACGGCTGGCGCGACCGCTGACGGACGTGCGGGCCATCCGCAATCGGCTAGACGCGGTAGAGCAGCTCCACGACGAAGGCGAATGGCGCGCTGCGCTGCTGGACCGGTTGAAGGCCACGGGCGATGCGGCGCGGGCCCTGTCCCGGCTACAGCTGGGTCGCGGCGGGCCGCGCGACCTCGCCGCCCTGCGCGATGCGATCATGGCCGGCGAAGCTATCAACGCGGCCGCCGCATGCCGCCCCGATTTCGTGCCCGTTGCGGAATTGGAGGCGCAGCTCTCACTCCTCAGCCTGTCGGACAAGTCCGATCTGGCGCAGTTCGCGCGCGACCTCGCCAAGGCGGTCTCTACCGATCCGCCCCTGCAGGCCCGCGACGGTGGCTGGGTCGCGCCCGGCTGGTCGGCGGAGATCGACCGGCTGCGCAGCCTCAGAGATGAAACACACCGCTCCGTCGCGGCACTGCAAGGCCGGTACGCTGTCGCGACCGGCATCACCGCGCTGAAGATCAAGCATAACAACGTGCTGGGCTACCATATCGAAGTCAGTCCCAAACATGCCGACACCATGCTGGGCCGTGACGACTTCATCCATCGCCAGACGCTGGTGTCCGGTGTGCGATTCACCACGCCGGAACTGTCCGAACTCGACCGCGACATTTCCGGCGCGGCCGAAAAGGCGTTGGGGCTGGAACAGGCGGAGTTCGAGCGTTTCCGTGTCCGGGCGGGCGAACTGGCCGACCGGATACGGGCCGTGGCGAATGCGCTCGCGACGCTGGACGTCCATGCCGGGCTCGCCCTCTGGGCGCTGGAATCGGGCGCGACCAAACCGGTCGTGGATGACGGCCTTGCGCTTGAGATCGACGCCGGGCGGCATCCGGTCGTGGAAGCCGCGCTGGCGAAGGCGAGCGCGACCCGCTTCACGCCCAACGATACGCGGCTGGCGGGCGACGGCGTGGATTGCCCGCGCCTGGCGCTGATCACGGGTCCCAACATGGCGGGCAAGTCGACCTATCTACGCCAGACGGCCCTGATCGTGCTCATGGCTCAGGCGGGCTGCTTCGTGCCGGCCGCGCGGGCGCGCCTGGGGCTGGTGGACCGTCTGTTCAGCCGCGTCGGCGCGTCGGACGACCTGTCTCGCGGCCGTTCCACCTTCATGGTGGAAATGATCGAGACGGCGGCCATCCTGAACCAGGCGACGGAACGGTCCTTCGTCATCCTGGACGAGATCGGGCGCGGCACGGCCACCTTCGACGGTCTCTCCATCGCCTGGGCGGCCGTGGAGCACTTGCACGCCATCAACCGGTGCCGCGCCCTGTTCGCGACCCACTATCACGAGCTCACCGAGCTGGTCTCCCATCTGGACGGCGCGGCGAACCTCAGTCTGAGAGCCCGCGAGCATGAAGGCGAGCTGGTCTTCCTGCACGATGTGCGCGAGGGCGCGGCCGACCGCTCCTACGGCATCCAGGTCGCCAAGCTGGCCGGACTGCCCCCAGCGGCCGTGACGCGCGCCCAGGCCGTGCTGGAACGGCTGGAAGCGGACGGCACCGATCTGGGCGTGAACGACCTGCCGCTCTTCACGGCCGCCCCGCCTCCGCCGGCGCCGCGCGCCAGCGTGGTGGAGGACGCGCTGCGCGGCGTCGAACCGGACGGGCTGAGCCCGCGCGACGCGCTCGACCTGGTCTATGCCTTGAGAGCCAAGCTGGACGAGGGAGGCTGACATGCCGCGCAAGCTCCTTTCCATTCCCGACCGACCGATGGCGCCGGACACGGGGCTTGACGCGGCGAAGCTGCGCGCGGACCTCTCGGTCGCGCCGTCCGACCGGACCGCCGTGCTGGCCGTGCTGTCGGAGGCGCTGGAGGCGGCCACGGCGCGGGCGCGCGAGCGTTTCGGCCGGGGGCGTCTGGACGGGCTGGAGACGGCGCGCCTCATCGCGGCGATCCACGATGCGGTCGTCACAGCCATCTGGGACCATGCGATGGAACACGAAGTCCACCTGTCCAACCCGACGGACGCCGAACGCGTGGCCCTGGTCGCGGTCGGCGGCTACGGCCGGGGCGA
>JBCCCX010000079.1:0-12526 GCA_039033275.1 Pseudomonadota bacterium
CCCACACCTTCATCGCATTGCGCTGGACGAGACGGTAGGCGCTTTCGCGCTGCTCTCCGGCCTGTGTCAGCGCCAGGAGGACACGCTGGCTGTTATGCAGTCCGCCCAGCCGGTCCATATTGGCCTTCATCTTGTCCGGATAGATGACCAGCTTCTCGATCACGCCCGCAAGACGGTGCAGCGCGAAATCGAGATGGATCGTCGTGTCTGGCGCAATGCCGCGTTCGACGGAGGAATGGCTGATGTCGCGTTCGTGCCAGAGCGCCACGTTCTCCATGGATGGCATGACCGCCATTCGGACTAAACGCGCCAGGCCGGTAAGGTTTTCCGTCAATACCGGGTTGCGCTTGTGTGGCATGGCCGAGCTGCCTTTTTGGCCCTTGGAGAAGAACTCCTCGGCTTCGAGCACCTCGGTGCGTTGAAGGTGGCGGATCTCCACGGCGATGTTCTCGATGGATGAGGCGATTACGCCAAGCGCGGCGAAGTAGGCGGCATGTCGGTCGCGCGGGATGATTTGTGACGACACCGGTTCCACCGCCAGTCCCATCTCCTTTGCGACATGGGCTTCCACGGATGGGTCGATATTGGCAAACGTGCCGATGGCGCCGCTGATGGCGCAGACGGCGATCTCCTCGCGGGCTCTGACAAGGCGTTCCCGGCCGCGGGCAAACTCCGCGTGGAAACGCGCGAACTTCACCCCCATGGTCGTCGGCTCGGCATGAATGCCGTGGCTGCGCCCGATGGTGATCGTGTGCTTATGCTCCTTGGCACGGGCCTCCAGCGCGTCCAGCACGCGGTCTATCCCGGCCAGCAACAGATCGGTCGCGCGCGCCAGCTGCACGGACAGGGTCGTGTCGAGTATGTCCGAGCTCGTGAAGCCCTGATGCACGAAGCGCGCATCCTCGCCGATGAACTCCGCAAGGTGGGTCAGGAAGGCGATGACATCGTGTTTGACCTCGCGCTCGATCTCGTCGATGCGCGCGACGTCGAACTCCGCCGCGCCGCCTTTCTCCCAGATCGTTTTGGCGGCGGACTCAGGTATGACGCCGAGGTCGGCTAGCGCGTCGCAGCCGTGAGCCTCGATCTCGAACCAGATCCGGTATTTTGTCGCCTGCGACCAGATGGCGGACATTTCGGGGCGTGCGTAGCGGGGAATCATGGCTGTTTCCTAGAACATCCCCACCGCCCTGTAACCGCCCCAATCGTGGGACTGGCCAGACGTCAAACCGCAGCGGCGTTGCGGCGTTCCGCCTCCCTCCAGTCCTTGGGCAGCGTCCTGGCCGTGACGAAGAAGAACAGGATGCTGAGCGCGAATGGAACGACCAGGAAGGTCATGGCAAGGCGAAGCGCCTGCTCCGCGCCATGCTCCGGCGTGAGGGCTTGGCTGATAAGGCCGACGATCGTCGGTCCGCCGCCCAGTGCGATCATGTTCAAGATGAAGAAGAACAGGGCCGTGCTCATCGCACGAACTTTGATCGGGGCCAGGGTTTGCGCCAGCGCGAAGGCCGGTCCGAGATAGAAACCGGCCGTTAGCGTGTAGAGCGCGATCAGCAGGAGGTGCACAACGATCGAGTCCACATAGAAGGCGTAGATCAGGGCCGGCACGCCGATAACAAGCGCCAGTCCGGGCAGCCAACCATATGCGCTCACATTCTTCTTGCCGAGACGATCGGCGAGCTTGGCGCCGAAATAGGTGCCGGGACCGTAAGCGAGAGCGTTCAAGACGCCGAAGGCGTACATGAGGGTCCGGAAATTTTCGGGTTCCATCAGTTCGGGTTTCCACCGGCCGATATAGACGATGCCCCAATTCGACAGGGCATAGCCGCCGAAACTGACGAACGAGACGGCCAGGCACATGAACCACCAGCTCTTGATTTTCAGCAGCGCGCGGATGTTGTTGCCAAATTCCCCCTTGATGACCGCTTGCGGGTTGGCGGCCGTTCCGTCCGTCGCACCGCGCGAAGGTTCAGGAACGCGCAAGAACATGAAGATGGCGAGCAATACGCCTGGAACGCCCAACACGATCAGGACCACGCGCCAACTGACCCCCTCCATGCCAAGCAAGGTTCCAGTGATGAAGTAGGCCATCATGACACCCAGCGGAATCCCGAGCGAGTAGATGCCGAGCGCGGAGGCGCGTTCCTCCTTGATATAGAGGTCCGAGATGATGGAATGCGAAGGCGGGCTGCCGCCGGCTTCGCCAATGCCCACGCCGACCCGCGCGAGCAACATCTGGATGAAGGTCTGCGCCATGCCTGTCAAAACGGTAAAGCCGGACCAGACGGCCAAGGAAATCGACACGATCCGGACCCGGTTGAAACGGTCGGCCAGCAGGGCGATCGGAATGGCGACCGTGCAGTAGAGTGCGGCAAAGGCCAGGCCCATCAGCCATCCCATCTGCGAGTCCGAAAAGCCCAGGTCCGCCTGAATGAACGGCGCGACGATGCCGATGATCTGCCGATCGAGGAAATTGAAGATGTAGACGAGGGTGAGAATCAGGAGGACAGCCGTCCGACTCATGGTCTTGGACGCGGTCTTGGAGTCTGTGACGATCATGGGGTCCCCGGTTAACGTTTCCTAGCGCGTAACAGCTTGTCATCGACAGGCAACCGTTTCGCTACATCAGTCCCAACATCTTGAAGCTCGCAACATCTTCCCGTCCGACGACGAGATGATCGTGAACGACGACATCGATCGCCTTGGCGGTCTCGATGATGGACTGCGTCAGTTCGATATCCTGCCGCGACGGCGTCGGGTCCCCGGACGGGTGGTTGTGAACCAAGATGATGGCCGTGGCTTCGTGGACCAGGGCGCGGCGGACGATCTCCCGCGGATAGACGGGCGCCCTATCGACCGTGCCCCGGCCCATGACTTCATCGGCAAGCAGCCGGTTTTTGCGGTCGAGGAAGAGCACGCGGAACTGCTCGCGGCCTTCGAACTGCATGGCGGCCCGGCAATAGTCGAGCAAGGCGTTCCAGCTCGAAAGGACAGGCCGGTTTATGACCGAACTGCGTCCGATCCGGACCGCGACCTGCTGCAGGACTTTCAGATGCTGTGCCGCACTCGGCCCGATGCCCTTGACGGTCGTCAGCTTTTCGACTGGTGCAGCCACGACTTCTGCGAGCGTGCCGAACTTCGCCATCAACGCCTTGGCGATCGGTTTCGTGTCGATTCGGGGAAGAGCCTGGAAAAGGATGAGCTCCAGAAGCTCATAATCGTCGAAGGCATCCGCCCCGCGCCGCGCAAACTTGTCGCGCAGCCTCTCGCGATGGTCGTGGAAATGCGGCTTCTCGGTTTTGCGTGTCTTGCGGGACTTCTCTCGTGCGCTGGGCGGCGGGGCCGGTTTGGGCGCGCTCTCCGCTGGAGCGGCCTGGTCCTGCTGCGATACAGCCCGGTCGAACAGACTTTGGAAATCGTCACCGGCGCGCTCGCCCGTGCGATGACCGGGGCTGCGCGGTCCAGACGACACAGCTGTTCAGGCGGCGAAGGGTTTGTGAAGGCCGGCGGGCGAGGTCGTGAAGATCTCGCATCCACTAGCTGTGACCCCGACCGAATGCTCGAACTGCGCTGTCAGTTTCCGGTCGCGCGTCACGGCCGTCCACCCGTCGGACAGGATCTTCACGCCGGGACGGCCGAGATTGACCATCGGTTCGATCGTGAAGAACATACCCTCGCGCAGCTCCTCTCCCTCTCCCGGGCGGCCGTAGTGCAGGATATTGGGACTGTCGTGGAAAAGCTGGCCCAGCCCGTGGCCGCAAAAGTCCTCCACGACGGAGTAGCGTTCCGCCTCCACGAAACTCTGTATCGCGTGACCGATGTCCCCCGTCGTATTGCCGGGCTTCACGGCCGCGATTCCGAGCATGAGGGAGTCGTAAGTGATGTTCATCAGCCGCTCCGCCCGGCGGTTGGGTTTCCCGGCCGTATACATGCGCGACGTGTCGCCGTGCCAACCATCGACGATGACCGTCACGTCGATGTTCAGGATGTCGCCGTCCTTGAGAGGTTTCGTGCCGGGAATGCCGTGGCACACCACATGGTTGATCGATGTGCAGAGCGAATGCTTGTAGCCCCGATAGCCTAAGGTGGCGGGCAGGGCGCCGTGGTCGAGGATGAAGGTCCGCGCCGCATCGTCCAGCGACGCCGTGGTGACGCCGGGTTGGACGAGCGGGGCGAGGTGGTCGAGGCATTCGGCGGCGAGGCGTCCAGCGCGGCGCATGCCCTCGAAACCTGCCTTGCCGTGCAGCTTGATGGCGCCGTCTCGCAGAACGGGTGCCTCCATGGCGTCTATATAGTTCATAGGGCGTAGCTAGACCTTTATCCTCCCCTTTACCAGTCGCGCTTATGCCGCGTGACGCATGACTTTCGCCAGGGTGATGCAAAATTGACACACACTCGAATTTTCTCCGCAATCCACTCACTGACAAACTGGTAATATAAAAACTTGTCACATAGTGCGGGGGCAACTGCGGGTCTGAAAAGGCCCTCGGACCATAGAGCAACAGAAGGGAAGCTCTCTTATGCGTAGAACGCTTAAATCAAAATTCCTGCTGTCCACGATCATGGGTGGCGCTGTCGCCTCCATGGGCCTGACGGCCATGGCACAGGATGTCGTCGACGATGACGAAGTCGTTGTCACCGGTTCGCGCCTGAACGTGAACCCGAACCTCACCGCCGCTCAGCCGATCCTGACGGTCTCGGCCGAAGAGATCGCCATCACCGGTGCCGTGAACATCGAAGAGCTGACCAACAACCTCCCGCAGGTTGTCGCAGCCCAGTCTTCGGAAGTCTTCAATGGCGCGACCGGTACGGCCTCGCTCGACCTTCGCGCTCTCGGCGCGCAACGTACGCTGACGCTGATCGACGGTCGTCGTCTTCCTTATGGTGACTCCGCGTCCATCGCCGTGAACCTCGATCTCGTCCCGACGAACCTCGTCGAGCGCATCGAAGTCCTGACTGGCGGTTCGTCGGCCGTTTACGGCTCCGACGCCGTTGCCGGTGTGGCAAACTTCGTCCTCAAGGACGACTTCGAAGGCGTCGAGCTCGACATCCAGTACGGCACGTCGCAAAGCAGCAACGGTCGTGACTTCTTCGACCAGGTCCTGCGCGCCGCTTCGCAGCCTGTTCCCGACAGCTCCTGGGACGGTGAGGAAATCACCGGCTCCGTGACGCTCGGCACGAACACCTCCGACGGCCGCGGCAATGTGACGGTCTACGCGTCCTACCAGAACCGCGAAGACATCTCGCAGGCCGACCGTTCCGCTTCGGGTTGTGCGCTCGGCGCTGGCACCGGCCCGCTTTCGGCGAACGGCTTCCAGTGTGCGGGTTCCGCGAACTTCCGCCTCTTCGGCGGCGCCAACGGCTTCTTCTTCCAGCAGGAAGGTGGACAGATCGACGGCTTCAACGGCGGCCCGGCTGAAACGTTCAACTTCGGTCCGTTCAACTTCTTCCAACGTCCGTCCGAGCGCTTCCAGCTTTATGGTAAGGGCACGTATGAGATTGCGGAAGGCCATGAGCTGTTCGCAGACATCGGCTACACGGAAGTGACGTCCAACGCGCAAATCGCGCCGACGGCATCCTTCGGTATCCGTGCCTACCAGTTGAACTGCGACAACCCGTTCATCCAGACGCCGGTCTTCGCGAACGGCGACTCCTTCGCGACTGGCGTCCTCGGCTGTACGGCCGCACAGATCGCCAATGGCGACATCCTGCAGAACGTGACGGCTTCGCACCGGAACGTCGAAGGCGGACCGCGTAACACGAGCCGCCAGAACTCCGGTTTCCGCATGGTCACCGGTCTGCGTGGTACGGTTGCCGACAATTGGGACTATGAAATCTTCGGGCAGTACTCTGCGTCGCGTGACGTCGACTCCTCCACGAACGACTTCATCATCTCCAATCTTCAGCAGGCGTTCCTCGTCCGCAACGACGCGAACGGCAATCCCGTCTGTATCGACCCCTCCAGCGGATGTGTGCCTTACAACATCTTCCAGCGCGGTCCGAACGGCGAGACGCTCGTCACGCAGGACGCTCTGGACTTCGTGCAAGGTATCGGCATCTCCACAGGTGAAACCGATCAGCTTGTCATCGGCGGCAACGTCCAGACCTCTCTGACCGAATATGGTGTCGTGTCGCCTTGGGCGCCGGACACGAATGTCGGTCTCCTGTTCGGTATGGAATACCGCCAGGACGGCCTGAAGCGCGTTCCCGACCAGATCAGCCAGCAGCCCGACGGTGGCTTCACCGGCGTGGGTGGCCCCACCCTTCCTGTCGCGGGTAACCTGGACGTTCTGGAAGTCTACGGCGAGATCGAGATTCCGATCGTTACCCAAGCACCATTCTTCGAAGAGCTCGTCTTCAACGGTCAGTACCGCTACTCCGACTACTCGGTCGACGGTAACGGCGTGACCAACGACTTCTCGACGGACACTTATGGTCTCCAGCTGACCTGGGTTCCGGTGCCTGACATCAGCTTCCGCGGTCAGTACCAGCGTGCCGTGCGTGCGCCGAACGTCATCGAGCTGTTCACTGGCCAGGGTACGGGTCTACCGAACCTGACGCAGGGCCCGAACGGTCTGTTCGACCCCTGTGCGGGCCCGACGCCATCGGCTTCTGCCGCGGCGTGTGCCAACACAGGCGTTACGGCGGCTCAGTACGGTAGCATTCTCGACGTGATCTCTGGACAGACCCAGTCGATCACCGGTGGTAACCCGAACCTGAACCCCGAAGAGTCCGACACCTACACCATTGGTGCCGTTCTGACGCCGAGCTTCCTGCCCGGTTTCAACGCATCGGTCGACTATTTCGACATCGCCATCGACAACGCCATCGTGGCCGGTATCGGTGCGCAGAACATTCTGGATAACTGTATCGCTTCCGGCGATCCGGTCTTCTGTGATCTGCTGCAACGTGACGGTTCCGGTTCGCTCAATGCCGGTTCGCCGGGTGTTGGCTTCACGCTGACGCAGGTCAACATCGCCTCGCTGGAGCGTCGCGGTTTCGACTTCCAGGCGAACTACAGCTTCGATCTCGACGCTCTCGGCGGCGGTGATCTGGGTGAGTTCGGTCTGCAGTACGCGTCCACCATCCTGACCGGTGACGACTTCATATCCTTCCCTGGCTCGCCTGTTGTCGAGTGCGAAGGCGAATTCGCCGGTCAGTGTGGCCGTCCGCGTTCGAGCTATCGTCACCGTATGCTGGCATCCTGGATGACGCCGATCGAAGGCCTGCAGGCCAACGTGATCTGGCGCCACTTCGGTGGTGTCGACAACGACTCCGCCACCGCGGCTGCTGTCGATCAGTCCTTGCCTTCGCGTGACTACATCGACCTGTCGGGTAGCTGGGAGTTCATGGACGGTGTCACGGGACGCTTCGGTGTGAACAATGTGTTCGAAACCAAGTACCCCGTGTCCGTGTCCGCGGGCCCGAACAACTTCGGTAACGGCAACACCTGGCCGGGCATCTACGACACGGGTCGCTTCATGTTCGTGGGTCTGAACCTGAAACTGTAGGTTCGCCGACTATCGCAAGACTTCAACGCCGCCCCTCGGGGCGGCGTTTTTGTTTGGCGAAACCGCCGTTTCGAATGCGCTGACTGTGGGCTGTCATCAGACCCCATTCTGACCTTGGCAGGCGCAGACAACACTGCTAGGGCGCACGCGATCCGCGATGAGGCTTTTTTTGGCCGTCCGCGCGGCCCGATTCACGTGTGCCCGAAGCGCCACAGCCAACCAGGATCGACTCGCCTTGTCCGACACAGACACCATCACGGGTGAAGCCCCTGCACGTTATGCGGAAGCACTTCTGGAGCTCGCGGAAGACGCCAAAGCGCTGAACCGCGTCGAGAAGGATCTCGCCGTGATGAAGCAGGCCTTCGATGACAGTGCGGACCTGCGTTTCATGGCGCACAGCCCCGTTCTGGCCACGGAAGACAAGGTCGATGCTCTGACAGCGATCGCCAAGGCGGCCAAACTCAGCCCCCTGACACAGCAATTTATCGGCACCGTGGCCGCGAATCGTCGCGCTGCCGACATTCCCGCTATCATCGGTGCGTTCAACGAGCGGGTTGCGCTGCGTCGCGGTAGCCAGATCGCCAAGGTGATCTCGGCGGCGAAACTGACACAAGCGCAGCTGGGCCAGCTCAAGACCCGCCTGAAGGCGGAGACCGGTCGGACAGTCGAGATCGAAGCATCCGTCGATCCGTCATTGCTGGGCGGTTTCGTCGTGAAGCTGGGCTCCCGGCTTTACGATGCGTCTTTAAAAACAAAATTAGAGGACCTGCGCCTCGCTCTGAAATCCGCGTAACCGCGCGACACACGAACCGCCTTCTCGGCGAAACACGATCACCATAAGGACTTCTTCGATGGACATCCGCGCCGCTGAAATTTCCACAATCCTGAAACAGCAGATCAAGGACTTCGGCAAGGAGGCCAAGGTCTCTGACGTCGGCCAGGTTCTCTCGGTCGGCGACGGCATCGCCCGCGTCTATGGCCTAGACAATGTCCGTGCCGGCGAGATGGTCGAGTTTCCGGGCGGCATTAAGGGCATGGCCCTGAACCTCGAAACCGACAATGTCGGTGTCGTGATCTTCGGCGACGACCGGTCCATCAAGGAAGGCGACCAGGTCCGCCGTCTCGGCGAAATCGTGGACGTCCCTGTCGGCAAGGGTCTTCTCGGCCGCGTGGTCGACCCGCTCGGCAACCCGATCGATGGCAAGGGTCCGATCGTGGCGACGGAACGCCGTCGCGTGGACGTGAAGGCGCCGGGTATCATCCCGCGCAAATCCGTTCACGAACCTGTCCAGACCGGCATCAAGGCCATCGACGCACTGATCCCGATCGGCCGTGGCCAACGCGAGCTGATCATCGGCGACCGCCAGACCGGCAAGACCGCCGTTGCCATCGATGCGATCCTGAACCAGAAGGCGGCCTTCGACGAAGACCGCGACCAGGACAAACTCTACTGCATCTATGTCGTCGTCGGGCAGAAACGGTCAACCGTGGCCCAGCTTGTCAAGGTGCTCGAAGAGAACGGAGCGATGGACTACTCCATCATCGTATCCGCCACGGCCTCCGAACCGGCCCCTCTGCTCTATCTCGCGCCGTTCTCCGGCTGCGCGATGGGCGAGTATTTCCGGGACAATGGCATGCATTCGCTCATCGTCTATGACGATTTGTCCAAGCAGGCCGTGGCCTACCGCCAGATGTCGCTGTTGCTGCGCCGCCCGCCGGGACGCGAGGCCTATCCGGGCGATGTCTTCTACCTGCACTCCCGTCTGCTGGAGCGCGCCGCCAAAATGGATGAGCCGTACGGCGGCGGTTCGCTGACCGCGCTGCCAATCATCGAAACGCAAGGCAACGATGTGTCGGCCTTCATCCCGACCAACGTGATCTCGATCACGGACGGTCAGATCTTCCTCGAGACCGATCTCTTTTTCCAAGGCATCCGCCCGGCGCTGAACGTCGGCCTGTCCGTGTCCCGCGTGGGCTCGGCCGCCCAGATCAAGGCGATGAAACAGGTCGCCGGACCCATCAAGGGCGAATTGGCCCAGTACCGCGAGATGGCGGCCTTCGCGCAGTTCGGTTCCGACCTTGACGCCTCGACGCAGGCACTGCTGGCGCGCGGCGACCGGCTGACCGAGTTGCTCAAGCAACCTCAGTTCTCGCCGCTGCAAGTGGAAGAACAGGTTGTCGTCCTCTACGCCGGAACGCGCGGTTATCTGGCCAATGTCGCTGTCGGCGATGTCCAGGACTATGAAGAGAAGCTGCTGAACCATCTGCGTGCGGATCATACATCCCTGCTGTCGTCCATCGCGACGGAGAAGAAGCTGACGGACGAGATCGAGGCGCAGATCAAGGACGTTCTGGACGCGTTCACCAAGAGCTATACTGCAAAGTAGTTGGGCGGGCTAACCGATGGCGTCTCTCAAAGAGCTCAAGAACCGCATCTCCAGCGTGAAGAACACGCAGAAGATCACGCGGGCCATGCAAATGGTCGCGGCTGCGAAACTGCGCAAGGCGCAGGAAGCGGCTGAAAGTGCGCGCCCCTATTCCGAGCGCATTCGCGGCGTGATCGCCAATCTCGCAAACTCGATGGGCGAGGGGGGCGGCGACGCTCCGAAACTACTGACCGGCACAGGGTCGGATGACACGGTGCTTCTTATCGTCGCGACGGCCGATCGCGGCCTCTGCGGCGGTTTCAACACGAACATCGTCCGCCGAGCCCGGGAAGAGATTGTTGCGCTGGAGCGTGCAGGCAAGACCGTGAAGCTCTACTTGATCGGCAAGAAGGGCTACGAGCAGCTCAATCGTCTCTACTCCGACCACATCGTCAAATATATCTCTCTGAAAGAGGAGCGCACGCTCCATGCCGGTATCGCCAAGTCGATCGGCGACGAAGTTACGGCCATGTTCGACGCGGGCGAGTTCGATGTCGCCAAGCTTGTGTTTGCGCGCTTCCGCAACGTCATGGAACAGGATCCGGTCGCTCAAACTATCATTCCGGCGAACGCGTCGATCGATGCCTCCGATGCGGAAAGCTCCGGCCCCGACCTCCAAGGCGCGATCTACACTTACGAGCCTGACGAAGCAGGCATCCTGCAGGTTCTGTTGCCGCGTTCCATCAACACGCAGATCTACTCCGCGCTCCTGGAGAACCAGGCTGGCGAGATGGGGTCAAAAATGACCGCCATGGACAATGCGACGCGCAACGCCGGTGAGATGATCGACAATCTGACGCTGACCTTCAACCGGACACGCCAAGCGAAGATCACGTCGGAACTCATTGAAATCATTTCAGGGGCGGAGGCGCTTTAGCCGCTGTCTCTGCCATCGGAGCCGGTGGTGCCCAGCAAGAAAAAGGCCCGGACAATCGTCCGGGCCTTTTGCGTTCAGGTAGGAGGCCGGGCCGTCAGGACGGCCGCGATCCACTGATGATGTTGTTGCACTTGTCGGAGGCAAGGTAGCGTTCGATGGCTTCCAGGGACTCCTCGTTCCATTCCGGCCACCAGGGGATCTGGTGCCACATCTTGTCGATTTCGATATATTCCACGTCCTTGCCAGCAGATTTCATGGCGCGGTAGAAGTCGCGCGAATGGACTGTGTCCGCCTGACGGTCTCCGCTGCCGTGGTAGAGCAGGATCGGAATGTTCGCCTTGTCGACATTCTTCAGCGGGTCCATGCCCTTGACGGTCCAAGCCTGGCGTTCCTTTACGATGCGATTCTGGCCCCAAAGGTTGCCGATCCGGTCGAGCGAGCTGACACCCGCGCCTGAGATCGCACACTGGTAGGGACTGTTGGGGCGTACGGACGCGGCGATCGCGGCAAAACCGCCATAGGAATAGCCGAATATGGCGAGCTTGTCGGGATCGGCAATGCCTTGATCGACGAGGAACTGCGCTGCGTCGTCCTTGTCGTCCTGCATCTTCTGGCCCCATTCCATATCGCCGGCATACCAGAGCGTCTTGCCGAGATTTGTGGAGCCCCGGTATTGGGGCTGGATCACGGCGACGCCGCGGCTGGTCAGGAATTGGGTCCATCCGCTCGCATCCCAACCCATATAGTCGCGCGCCCAAGGTCCGCCATGCGGATGCACGACCGTCGGAATGCGGCCATCATCGCGCGAGTAACCGGGAGGGAGGGTGAGGATCGCCGGAATCTTCAGGCCGTCCCGCGCCGTGTAGCTGATCCACCGCGCATTGCCGGAATCTTCCGGGTCAATCCATGGTCGGGAGTTGCCCAACGGGACGAGCTCGCCCGCCTTCCAGATGAAGTAGCTGGGCGGCGTGCGCTCGTCCGAGACGGTCACGATGGCCATTTTATTCCGATCGCTGCGTTCGGAAATGCTGACGTCCATTTTGGGAAACTGCTGTTCGAGGCCTTGTACGACGCCGCTCCAATAAGGATCCGTAAAGACGGTTTCGATTCCGCCAGCGGCAATCACGGCGCCGATCGGCTGCTTGAATCCGTTTGCATCAGGATTGCCAAGCACCACATTGATGACATCGTATTTCGGATTGGAGAAAATTGGCTCTTCATCGAAGGCCTTGCGCTTCACGTCGTAAGAGAAAGCTTGAACCAACTCTTCGCCCTTGTTGGACAAGACCACGATTTTATCGGTCGACCCGTCAAATCCGACAACGCGAACAGCTTGTCGCTCCTTCAGTTTGTCGTTGAGAGCGGGATGGGCTTCCCAGGGCGAATCCTCACTGTCGCGAAGTTCGATCTTGACCCAAAAATCCCCACCAATGTTTTCCAAGATAGAGCGGCCCAATATCTCGCCCGTCTTGGGATGGGTGAGCGAGTCGATGTAGTTCCAGTCGGAGCCTTCTTGGCCGACGCGCTTGGTGGTGAATGTCTTTTTGTCCAAGCGATGCACCTCGTTCCATTTCTGAAGGAGTGCGAAATCGTCATTGTCGCGGTCGTTATAGACAATGCCGACTGTATTGAAACGCGCCGCGGCTTGCCGCTCTGCGTCGTTGAGCGTGCCCTGCCGGCGCATCGGTTCTTCGATATTTGTGCCATCGATATCG
>JBCCCX010000080.1:0-12375 GCA_039033275.1 Pseudomonadota bacterium
CAGGGCCAGTCGAGACCTCTGAGTTCCGCGTCGTATTCGGGCGGGCAGGGCTGTTCGAGAAGTCTCACCTTCGCGGCTTCGATCCCATCCAGAAGCGGCGCGAGCGTGTCCGGACGATAGCCGCAATTGGCATCCACGGCCAACTCCGCATCGGGTCGCGCCGTGCGGACTGCGGCAAGCCGCTCCGTGTCCAGAGAGGCGTCGCCTGTAAGCTTCAGTTTGATGCGACCGGCTTGGCCCAAAGTCGTCGCAGCGGTCTCTCCCATCGCCTTCGGTGTGTCGGCCGTGATCGTCAGGAACGTCTCGAGGGGCGCGGGCTTCGGCAGCCCGAGACATTGCCATGCCGGAATCCCCTGACGTTGGCTTTCCAAGTCCACAAGGGCGCAATCGATCGCATTGCGGGCCCCGCCGGCGGGCAGGACATGGCGAAGCGTTCTACGGTCGACGCCTGCCTCGATACCCGACGCCACGGATCTGACCTGATGCATCATGCTGTCGGCGGTTTCCGCCCTGTAGTAGACACCTGCCGCTTCCCCACGGGCTAGTTGCCGTCCGTCTTCGAGTTCGACGATAATGTAGGGGTGCGAGTTCCAAGTGTGGCCGGAAATCACGAAGGGGACTTTCAAGCCCGCATCGGCCGCGTAAACGCTTAATCTAGCTCCGGACATGGCGCGACTCCGAAGGGGCAAAAGATTCCATCTGGACAGTCCTCAACGGCGTGTCTACTAAACTATCCGGGATGGTCAATCTTATAGACGGCTTGGAATACATGGCTCTCGCTCAGAAAACGTCGCCTGCAGAGCTTGCCTCCAAATCTATTCACATCGAAAAACCTTACTTGGTCTTCCTCGGCGACGTGACGGATCCGCTCGAAGCCAAAACGGCTTTCGGGCTTCGCGATTGGATTCCGGAGGACCTGGTTGGGCAATGGCGGCTCCACCCGGGCGCTGTGGATCTGGGGTTGCCCGATCTGGACCCGTCCGACGCGGTGAAGAAAGGGGCGCGCTCCCTCGTTATTGGGATCGCTCCCGCCGGCGGAAAGTTGCCGCCGCATTGGCAGGCCGCGCTTAAGACGGCCCTGGCCGCCGGACTGAACGTCGTGTCGGGCCTGCACACCAAGCTGGAACAGGATGGCGGGCTCGTGCGGGCTGCCAAGGTGGCGCGCGCGCCCGATGGCTTGCCTCCGAAGATCCTGGACATCCGGGTGCCGCCGTCCGGCCTCGAGATCGGGTGTGGATTCAAACGAACCGGCAAACGCATCCTGACCGTGGCGGGAGACTGCGCCATCGGGAAGAAATATGCCGCGCTCGCACTCGCGCGCGACATGCAGCGTGCGGGTTTCGACGCGACGTTTCGGGCCAGCGGGCAGACCGGGATCATGATTGCCGGAGGCGGCCTGCCCATAGACTCGGTCGTGTCGGACTTCCTCGCTGGAGCCGCCGAGGCGCTTTCGCCTGCGGCGGCTCCCACTCATTGGGATGTGGTCGAAGGGCAGGGGTCGCTTTTCCACCCGAGCTATGCGGCGGTCTCTCTTGGCCTGTTGCACGGTACGCAGCCCGATATCCTCGTCTATTGCCACCACCCCGACCGCTCGGAAATCGACGGTTGTCCGGAGTTTTCCATACCGTCCATTGAGGTCGGGATAGCGCGAAACCTCGAAGCCGCACGGCTGACCAATCCGGGTGCGCGGTGGGGCGGCATTTCGGTCGATACGTCCAAGATGAGCAAAGGTTCGGCGAGACGATTGCTCGACGAATTGCAAGACACGTACAATGTGCCGGCCATGGACCCATTGAGATTTGGAGCAGGCACCATCGTCGACAATTTGAGACAAGGCGCTTCATGATGTCCGACGCATCCAAACAGTCCAGTGAGATGGCGGTGAATGCGGAGCGGGTGGACATACGGTCTTCGTTCAATGGAAAGGACTACCGTCTTTTCGTCTCGGTGCCATCCGGTCCAGTGCCGGACGGCGGATATCCCGTCGTTTATCTTATCGACGGCAATCTTCACTTCGGGGCCACGACGGATACGGCCCGCTTGCAGGGGCGATGGGTGGACACGTGCGATCCGCTGGTCGTCGGGATCGGCTATCCGACGGACAGCGTCAACGCGGCCCTCAATGTCCGCAACATGGATTTGACCATGCCCGTCCGACCGGGATGGATCGAGAACACGCCCTGGATGAAGAAGATGGCGGGCGCGGATGCGGGCATCAAACACGGAAAGGTAGATGACTACCTTCGCACCGTGCTCGGGGACATCCGTCCGAGAATCGAGGCCGACTATGGCGGAAATCCGAACGATGCGACGTTGATGGGTCATTCGCTCGGCGGGCTAACGACGGCCTACGCCCTGTCCACTCCGGAATTCCGCAAGTTCGATCAATATGTCGCTATCAGCCCGTCTCTTTGGTGGAATGATTTCACGCTCATCGACGAGATTGGAACGCTCCGCAAAGACATAGAGGCGGGACGTGTAAAGGCCCGCGTTCTCATGACCGCCGGCGAGCACGAGGCGCCGGGCGAGATGTTCCCGCACTATTCCGAGAAACTCGCGGCGATGGGGGTCGAGAAGAAGGATATGGTCGAGATGACCGCCTATTGCGATCTCGTCGATGCCACACAGCGTTTCGTGGACGCGCTCCGACCGGCGCAGAGCGAGACCTTCCAGATCGAATATTTCACCCATCCGCGAGAGGATCACCGGACCGCGGCGGGGGCGGGCGTCGTCCGAGGCATCACTTTCGCCATGTATCGCCCATGAGGACCGACCAGGCCGCCACGTCCGAGCCGGTGGACGGCGAAGCCGCCTACCGAGAGCTCTGCGAACGCGCCCGACGGGTCTATAGGCTCCGTCACGTCCAGGCGATTTCGACATGGGACCGGATGACGAAAATGCCCCCCGGTGCCGCGAAGGCTCGTGCCCAGGCGCAGGCCGCGCTGGAAGGGTTGATCCTGGAGATCGAGGAACGGGACGACCCGGACCTGTTGCTGCGCCGGGCGACCGCAGCGACGCCGGAGGGCGAAACGAATCTCGCCTTGATGCGGCGGGACCGCGCTCTTCGAAAGAATTTCACTGAAGAAGATGCGCAGGAGCTGGCCCGACTGTCGCGCGAAAGCCATGATGCATGGATGCGCGCCCGCCAGGACAATGACTGGTCGGTCTTCGCGCCGGCTTTCGGTCGCTTGCTCGCCTTCAAGAAGGATCGGGCCGAACGCTTGGGCCGTGCGATGGGACTGACGGCCTACGACGTCATGCTCGACGAACATGATCGGGGTCTGACGACCCAGCACGTCAAGACGATGTTCGCTTCGGTGGTGCATTGGCTCCCGGAGTTGCGGCGCAAAGCGCGTGCATCCGTGCCGGGCACCGGACCGGATGAATGGCTGTCTCGTCCCGTCGAGGCGCAGGAGCGTCTGTGCCGTCATGTGATGTCGGCGTTGGGATTCGATTTCGACCGCGGCCGTTTCGATGAAAGCGTCCATCCCTTCACTGGAGGCGTGCCGGAGGACGTCCGTGTCACGACGCGGTATGAAGAGAACGACTGGACTTCGGCCTTGAAGGGCGTGGTCCATGAAACCGGACACGCTCTCTACCAAGGTCATCTCCCGGAAGACCATCGCGGCCTGCCGGTCGGGGAGCCCTGTTCCGCGGCCGTCCACGAAGCCCAGGCTATCCTGTACGAACGCCAGCTCCTGCCGCGACGTTCGACCTTGACGTGGCTGTGCGGTGAACTGTCCGATGGCGCCCCTGGGGAGGGCGAGGTTTCGTTCGAGCGCCTTCACCGACACTTCCGACGCGTGACGGACGGCCGGGTCCGGGTCGCCGCCGACGAAGTCAGCTACGGGCTGCACATCATTCTGCGCACCGACGTGGAACTTGCCCTGTTCGAAGACCGGCTGGAGGCGACGGACGTTCCGGACTTCTGGCGCGAGCGCGTCCGGGAACTTTTCGGCCACGAACCCGGGGAGCAAGCGGAGGACGGGCCGATGCAGGACATTCACTGGTCCCACGGCATGTTCGGATATTTTCCAAGCTACCTTTACGGCTCGATAATTGCCGCGCAGTTGTTTTCGACGTTTCTGAAAGACCATGCTTCTTTTGACGTGGACGCGTCCGAGGGGCGGTTCGGGGCTTTGTCGGATTGGTTGGAGACCCGCGTGTGGAGCCAGGGTGCCCGATACACCACGGCACAGCTCGTCGAGCGGGCGACCGGACGACCACTCGACGATGCCGCCTACCGCAGCCATCTCGAAATGCGGTTTCTGAAGGAGGACCGGATATAGCCGGCTCAGGGCGGACGATATGAAGGAATTTGGTGAAGAGACCGGCGCGGCCGACATAGCGCCCGCTCGCGGGCTTTCGCCCTTCAGCGGCGGAACGCCGCGGTCATGGTTTTCACTCGCCATTCTCTTGCTGGTCGGTCTGTACATGTTCATGGACCGGCAGGTCATCACACTCCAAGTCGAAGGCATTACGGGCGATCTAGGTCTGTCGGACTTTCAGTTCGGATTGATACAGGGGCTGAGCATCGCCCTGTTCGCCGCCGTGGTCGGATATCCGATCGCTTGGGTTTCAGACCTCGTGGACCGGCGTTTCGTGATCGCGGTGGCCGTCCTCGTATGGAGTCTGGCAGTCGTCGGTTGCGGCCTGTCGGCCAATTTCACGCAACTCTTCCTATCGAGCGCCATTGTTGGGGCCGGCGAAGCGGCCCTTCTGCCGATCACCTATGCCCTGATCCCTCTGCTATTCAGGGGGCAAAGTCGATATACCGCCAACTCGACTCTCGTTCTCGCCAGCCGGTTGGGCAGTGGGGGCATCATGGTGCTGTGCGGGCTGATCGTTCTGTTCGCGGAAAGACTCGCGCCCACGCTTCCCGGCGCTCTCTCCGGCATGGAGCCCTGGCGCATTTCGCTCTTCCTGACGGCTTTGCCGGGCCCCATCCTGGCCTTGATGGTCTTTCTCATCCCCAAGGACAGAAAAGCCGGACCAGTGGAAGAACTTGCCTCCGCGGCAGCGGTGGATGTGAGCCATGACATTCGCGACGGAAGCGCCATCGTCTTTCTGAAGGATAATCTTCTTTCCTTTTTGACCTTCTACGCCGGTGTCGGTCTCATCGTGTTTTCCACCTCGGCGATGGGGGCTTTCATACCCGTCGTGGCGATCCGAACGTTCGGCGCTTCCCCGGTGGAGGTCGGAGCCGGGTTCGGAACCGCGACGCTGATTGCGGCTCTGACGGCTATGGTCGTTTCGGTCAGCGTCTCCAGTCTGTTGATGCGCCGTTACGGCGCGCGCACCTCGATCATGGTCATTCTTATCACGGCATTGGGCGGGGCGATGGTGGTGCCTTTATTCCTGTTCGTGGAAACGACTTTTCAGATCTACCTTCTGGTCGGGATCGGCTTCACCTTTACCATGATCGGCACGATGGTATTTCCGACCGCGATCCAGGACATGTGCCCGGCACCGTCCCGCACGCGGCTCATTTCGATCATCATCGTCGTGAACCTCGCACTCTCCGCCGCGTCGCCGCCCCTCGTGGGTCTGATTTCTGACAGACTTGGCGCCGATGGGCAGGGTCTTCTGCCCGCCATCGTCCTGGTGGCGACGGCGGGTTTCCTCTTGAGCGCGCTCAGCTTGGCGGCTTGCGCCCGGTTCTTTCCCAGAACGGTCCGGCAGGCGCGACGGATCGAGGATGAAGGTCATGTCGCTACGGGCATTAGGCCCATACCCGCCGCACCGGCTTAATCACGCTTTCTCATCCGGGACGCCATGCACACCACCATTCAGCAAGATCAGATTCTCGACGGCATCCGGTCGTGGATCGAGATAGAGAGCCCCAGCAAGGACCGGGCAGCCATAGGCCGCATGGCGGATCGGATCGAAACGGACTATCGGGCGATAGGCGCTCGGGTCGATCGCATCCCCGGTCGTGACGGCCTCGGCGACCACCTGCTTGTCACGGACGACCGTCACTGCCCTCCGGATGTCCGGGACGGACCCGGCATCATGGTGCTCAGTCATATGGACACGGTCCACCCCGTGGGAACGCTGGCAGAGGACCTGCCGTTTCGCATCGAAGGCAACGCGGCGTTCGGACCGGGCGCGGAAGACATGAAAGGCGGCACATATCTCGCCTTGGCCGCCCTTCGTGAGATCGATCACCAGAGTGCCAGCACGAGACGACCCGTTCGCCATCTCATCGTCAGCGACGAGGAGATCGGAAGTCCGACCTCTCGCGAGCATATCGAGCGCGAGGCCCGCCGTGCTGTGGCCGTCCTCGTCACGGAACCCGCCCGCTCCGGGGGCAAGATCGTCACGGCCCGAAAGGGTATTGGAATCTACACGATCCGCGCCCATGGCCGGTCCGCCCACGCAGGGGTCGAACATGAGCTGGGCGCGAACGCGATCATCGAAGT
Source organism: Pseudomonadota bacterium (assembly GCA_039033275.1). GTDB lineage: Bacteria > Pseudomonadota > Alphaproteobacteria > Caulobacterales > Maricaulaceae > Litorimonas. Next base: position 6,423 of record JBCCCX010000080.1, read on the forward strand.
CGCACGGCAGGCCGTGCAACTTCAGGAGATGACCGATTATGAAAAAGGTCTGACCGTTAGCGTCGGCGTCGTTTCAGGGGGAGACCGCACGAATGTCGTGCCGGACCTTGCGGAAATCCATCTCGAAGCGAGATTTCCGGATGCCGCTTCGGGAGACGCGTTCGATGCCGCAATCCGTGCCTTGCAGCCGATCAATCCGGACGTTCGCCTCGAAGTGCTGGGCGGCATCAACCGGCCCGGCTATCACAAATCGCCGGAGATCGCCGCCCTCTACGAATATGCCAAGGGCTTGGCCGAGGAAATCGGCTTCGACCTGATCGATCTCGCGACCGGCGGCGGGAGCGACGGCAACTTCACCGCCTCCATCGCCCCCACGCTCGATGGTCTGGGTGTGGACGGCGACGGCGGACACACGCTCAAGGAACGGCTCTACATCGACAGCATCGTTCCGCGGACGAAGCTTTTGATGCGTCTGATGCAAACGCTGGGCTGAAGCAGGGCGAAAGCGGTATGACGTCACGGATCGATCCTTCGCTGGAGAAGGCAGCGGCTTTCGTCTCGGACCGGTACGCATTCGGGAACGTTTGTGCCGCAATCGCAACACCCGGATCCCGACAATGTCTGACTATGGAACGCGTCGCGGGCACTTCGCGGGCCGTATCCGGAGAACGCTGGTTCCAAGCCGCCTCCGCTGGAAAGCACGTCACGAGCTGGGCCGTCGGCGGTCTGGCGGAAGAGGGCCGCATCGATCTCTCCGCGCCGATCGAGTCCTACCTGCCGGATGTGCCTAATGCATGGGGGAGCCGCTCGGTGCGTTCGCTCGCCACCCATACGAGCGGTTTGCCCGAATATCTCCTCTACCAGGAAGGGGAGGCGGTTCCGGAGACGCGATCCGGCTTCTTTCAAACCTACCGCGACCTTCCAGTGGTCGTCGGGGAAGGGGCATCCTGGAACTATGTGAATACCAACTATATCCTCCTCGGGTTTCTCATTGCCGAAGTGACCGGATCGCCCTTCGCGGATCATGTGGGAGAACGGCTGCGTGGCGAGGGTCTGGCGGGCATCCGGGTGGCATCGCCCGACACGGTCAGAGCGCGCAACGCAACGGGAAAGTGGGCGTCCAGCACCGGTTCGGTGGACGCCGTCATCGGCGATGGCGACATCGCCTTCACGCCCTTGGGCGCGGCTGCATGGCTGGAATATCTGCTGGCGCTTCACGGACGCGACGGTGTGATGCGCGACCTGCTGTTTGCTCCGCCCGCCTTCCGTTCGGGGAGGCCGAGTTTCTATGCCGGCGGACTGTTCGTCGAGCCATTTGGCGATGATGCGGTCATACACCATGCGGGACACTATGATGGCTGGACGGCCATGCTGTACCTGAATGCGGGCTTGGGCGCCGGTGCGTTCGTCCTGACCGACCAAGCGCCGCGTCACACCCGCAACGTTCGCGCCGCAACCCAACATCTGCTTGAGGCACTATGCCCAGGGTCCACAGCCTTGCACCAGCATCCGGTGGGGCGGGTCAATCCGGAATTGGATGGGATCGTTCGCCGGGGCCTGATTTGGGAGGCTCCGCCTTCGGATGGTTCCCTCTTCGCGGAAGAGATGCGGCCCACCTTCGACGGGATAGGCGTGCGCGACCTCTTCAGCCTTGCCCCCGGGCGGGAGTTGCGCGACATGGTCTGCATCTGGGAACGAAGAAGCCCATCCGTGATCTTGCGACGTTACAGGTTGAGGTGGTCGACGGGCGTAGAGCATCTGCTGACAGGGTTCACGCCCGATGGTCGGTTGTTCTGGGGATGGCCATGCTGAGCAGGTGCGAGACATATGAACGACGACATCCGCATTGGCGGCAGACTCATGGCGGTTCGCAAGGGCAAAGGTATTTCCCAGCGTGAGCTGGCCCGCCGGGCGGGTCTGACCCATGGAACGATATCGCTGGTGGAAAACGGCAAGACGAGTCCATCGGTCGGGACACTCCGGCAAATCCTCGACGCTCTCGGATTGACCCTGTCCGACTTCTTCGCGGCGGACACGCCGCCTGCAGAGGACTTTTTCTTTACGCTCGAGACAATGGTCGATGTCGGGAGCGGCGGCGTTCAACTCTTGCAGCTCGGTCGCTCCCTAAAGGGGCGGACCCTCCAAGTGCTCTTGGAATTTTACCCGCCCGGAGCCGAAACATCGCGCGAACCCTATCGCGCGAACGGCGGAGAGGAAGGAGCCATCGTCGTGGAGGGTGAGATGGAAGTCACGATAGGCGAACAGGTTCGCGTTTTAAAGCAGTATGAGGGCTATCTGTTTCCGACAAAGCTGCCGCACAAACTCAGAAATTGCGGTCCGGACCGTTGCGTCATGGTGAGTGCGACCACGCCGCCCGTCTAGAGTGGGCAACTGCGCAGGAAGCGTTTGATATTTTTTCCATTCTGGATAATATCTTAGCTTTCAGCGGAGTCGCACGATGACGGATGAGGGTGAGTTTTTCGATCTTCTCGAAGACGCGTCCGTGCATTGCATGCATATCGTGGTCGACAAACCATCGGGACTTGTCGCCCTGATTGCCGTGGATGGCCTCCACATAGGTCCGGTTTTCGGGGGCGTAAGGACGAAGACATATCCGCGTGTCGCGGATGCGGTCGACGACGTCGCGAATTTGGCGCAGGCAATGACTTTAAAATGCGCGATCGCGGGGTTGCCCGCGGGGGGCGCGAAGACAGTCATTCTCGAAGACCGCATCACCGACCGGACGGCAGCGTTCAAAGCCTTGGGCCGCAACATCCAAAACCTTCGCGGCCTGTATCATTGTGCGGGCGATCTCGGAACGACCGGGACCGACCTCGAGATCATGTCGGAGGTCTGCGACTATGTCGCGACTCTGGGTAGCACATTGGGCGTCGTCACGGCCTCGACCGTTATGAACGGTATTCGCGCCGCACTCGGGGTGGACCGCGATGGGTCGCTCGAAGGGCGTGTCGCTGCCGTGCAAGGATGCGGTCTCATCGGGTCGGGTGTCGCGCGGAAACTCGCCGAAGCCCAGTGCGAGGTCATTCTATCCGATCTCGACATGGACCGCGCCGAGCAGTTGGCGGCCTCGCTGAAGGCTCGAACGGCCGAGCCCGATGCCATTTTGACGGTCGATGCGGATATCCTGTCGCCGTGCGCCGTCGGCGGCGTGATAGATCTGGACATCGTGCCGCATCTCAAAGCGAAGGTGATCTGCGGAGGGGCGAACAACCAGCTTGCCGCCCCTGAAGTGGCGCGCGCGCTGATGAAGGCAGACATCCGTTTCGTGCCGGACTTCCTGTCCTCGAGCGGCGCTGTCATCATAGGTGTTTGCAAGGAACTGGGACTGGGAAATCCTCAACCCTATCTCGATCAAACGTACGACACGGCGAAGGCGATCTTCGCCCGCGCTGACGAGACGGGGCAGACGCCGCTTGCTGCCGCGCAGACCCTCGCGCGCAGTCAGGGCGTGTCCGTCACGCCCGATCTCACCATAATGGAGAGCTGATCATGTCGACATCCGCCGCCGCCTATTCCGATCGTCAATGGAGTCCGCAACCTCGGTCTGAAAGTGTGTTCGAGACGTTCCTCGATGCGGCCCTGCGCTCCAATGAACGAATGAAGATGTTCGCCGACGCGATGTTAGGGGAAACCGCAATCCGTTTGCGGGATATCGTGGATCACGTCGTCACCTCGAGTCGGATGAACGACTTTTCGGAGGCCGGCTGGTCCGGGGACGAACGGGCCCTGTCCAATACTGAGGGCATGTTTCCGGATATCCTTGCAGGCGAGCGGGATATCGTCGTCATCCGGGTCGAGTCCGTTGCGGACTTTGTCTCCCGGCACGGGGCGGACGGAATGATCGAGGGCGCCTCCGGCGGGCCGATGCGACGCGTCGCCGTCTTCGACAAAGGAGAGAGTGTCGCGCTGCACGTCATCGAACGGAACGGCTATGCAGGTTTTGATCTGCCGCCCGACGACCCGGCGGAACGCCGCGCTGCCCGTATACATGCGCAGGCCTTCCGGAGCCGACGTCGGCAGTTCGACACTGTGGTGCAGGGACTCGACCATACGGACCGCCTGGTCGAGGCGGCCGTCGGCGATCTGGGTCCGCATCGCGCCTGTCACATCTGGCTCGAGGCGGAGAGGGACTATTGGATGCGTCGATGCCGGGCGGGGCGGATCCAGAAGTCGCGGCAGGATGGCTTCGGTGTGGGCTGGTGCAACATCGATCATCACACCTATGACGGATCGCGAGAGCATTTCCGGCGGACGATCGGGATCTTGGAGCGACTCGGCTACGAACTGCGCGAAATGCTCTATGCGGGAGAGCTCGCCGGTTGGGGCAGCCAAGTGCTCGAACAACCCGTCATAGGGTCGACCATCTTCGCCGATGTGGATCTCTCTCCGGAAGAATTGACGGTCGACTTCGCCCATGAGGGACTCGATCCGCTTCCCAAACACAGGCGGGCGGGTCTCCTGTCGGAACTGCTCGGCGAATCCATTCTCGAAGCGGGGCTGAACCATGTCGCGGGACTGTACGACAATGAGCGGTTCCGCGAGATCGCCGCGTCCGATGGAACGCGGACCATGCCTCCCTTCTCGGACATGGACGATCTCTATCAGGAACTCACGGAAGGGGACTGGGACGCCGTGGATCCGAGCCGCGTGGACGCTCTCGAGGCGGCCGGGCACATAGGGGCGGACGAGGCGGAGAAGCTGCGGCTTCAAGGCTCCATCGTCACCCATCTGGAAAACATCGAGAGGCGCAACGGATATAAGGGTTTTAACCGTGAGGGGATCGACTCCGTGCTTCGCAAGCTCGATCCGCGAGCCTATCATGCCGCAAGCTGACCCGGACGGGCTGAGTGCGGCGCTGAGCTTGCTCGGCGAGCGGTTCGGCGAGCGGCTTTCGACCAATCACTCCCTCCTCCAGGGTCATTCCGGCGAGGGCGTCTTTTCCGAGGCCTGCCTGCCGGACGCGGTCGTCTTCGCCGAATGCACGGAGGACGTTCAGGCGGTAAGCCGGATTTGCCACGATCACCGCGTGCCCATGATCCCCTACGGAGCCGGAACGTCTTTGGAAGGCCAGTTGCAGGCCGTCCAAGGGGGCGTTTCCATCGATCTGTCGCGAATGAACCGCGTCCTGGAGGTCAATGTCGAAGACCTTGACTGTCGGGTGGAGGCTGGAGTGATGCGCGAGGATCTGAATGTCCACCTCAGGGACCTCGGCTTGTTCTTTCCCCTGGATCCCGGAGCCAATGCCACGCTCGCAGGTATGGCCGCGACACGTGCCTCGGGCACGAATGCGGTCCGCTACGGCACGATGCGGGACGTCACGCTCGGGCTCACGCTCGTCACGCCCGATGGGCGCGTCATGAAGACGGGCAGCCGGGCTCGCAAGTCGTCGACCGGATATGATCTCACCCGACTCCTCGTCGGATCGGAGGGCACGCTTGGCACAATAACGGAAGTGCAGCTGAGGCTCTTCGGCATCCCTGAAACAATCGTCTCGGCCGTTTGTCCGTTCGAGACGCTTGACGGCGCGGTCTCGGCCGTGACTGCAATCCTTCAATACGGCGTGCCCGTGGCACGTATCGAACTGCTCGACGCATTGCAGATGAAGGCGTGCATCGGATATTCCAAGCTCGACGAGATGAAGCCCGTCGATACGCTGTTTCTGGAGTTCCACGGCAGTGAGGCGTCAGTCGCCGATCAGGTCCGCACGGTCGAGGCCGTCTTCGCGGATTTCGGCTGCACCGGAATGGAGTGGGCCGATACGACCCAAGCCCGTTCGCGCCTTTGGAAGGCGCGACACGACGCCTATTGGGCCGGCCGCAGCCTCGTTCCCGGTGCCGAAGCGGTTCCCACAGATGCCTGCGTGCCGATCTCGCGCCTTCCAGACGCGATCACGGAATGTCGGGCCGAAGCGGACCGGCGCGGCATCATCGCG
>JBCCCX010000081.1:0-12346 GCA_039033275.1 Pseudomonadota bacterium
CGGCATTTATTGCCGGGGTCTGGTCTCGTGGAAGATCACAAGACGAGGGCGGCCAGGACGGCTCCTCTTGTGAAGAAGGATGGCAGCAGACCCCGGCAATAAATGCCGGGGACGGTGTTTGGATTTGGGTTCGGTAACAGCTTGCGACACCTCCGCGTCTCTCTCATGCCCTGCCTACGTCTCTTCCACGCTCTGCCTTGCATCTTGCATTAGCTTCTCTGCCTTCCCTCCGCTCACCCCGGCGACAGGACCGCATGAGCGCGTCCTAGGGTCCAGAGAAGCGTGACCGTCAGGACTTGAGCGATGGCGGAGTATCCTCACCTTCTCAGACACCCGACGCTTTACCCTTATCTTCACCCTAATCCCCGGCATTTATTGAGCCTCCCCCGGCTCGATCGGATGGGTCTGGTCGAGGGATTGTTCACAAGAGGCGATGAAGCGGTCGCTATCGTCTTGTGGTGAAAAACGACAGCAGACCCCGGCAATAAATGCCGGGGACGGTTGCAGGATTACTGGCTTGAACAGGGTCTCACGCACATAAAGCGATCGCACTTTCCTGAAAGCCCTTACCTTTACAACGCCCCCATCCTCGCTCATGCGCCAGAGCGCGACGCCGCAACGGACTGAAAAGCGCAGGCTTCTCACTTTTCCCCGACAATCCTATCCCCGCTTCCCGAACCTGTGCCATTTTCGCCCTGTCTCCGTTGCAGGCACGAGGTGGCGCATAACACCACGCATGAGCGGCGGAGAGGGGAGCTTCGGGCTCGGACCGGCGTGCGGGGAACGTCCCGCCTTCAGGGTCACCCCCAAAAGGGAGGGCCGCGCCGGACCGGGCGGAGCCGCGCACCGGACGTATGCAGCCGGGGCGCGTCTTCCGCCTCACGCCCGGTCCGAACCGCAGGCCGCCTTCGACCTGCTTGGAGCCTACCACCCCCGTCGCCCGCGTTCGGGCTTCGGGGATAGGCCGCGGCGACGAGGCGGTGAGAGGTGCGGACCGGGTCGCGGGGGCGGGCCGAAGATCCCACGCGCGGGCTCCTGCCTGGCGTAAAACGGTAACCCTTCTTCCCATCCGTCGCCGGGTGGGAGCCCGCGCCTCGTGCCGTTCCTTCGGAGCCGCACAAGACACGCAAAGCCCCAGGCCGTCACCCGATGGGCGGCAGGACGGAGGCGCGTGGGCGGAGATCAGTGCACGTCAACCCATGAGACGGAGCCCATTGCCAGCCGCATGGATCGCACAGTCGAGCTGTGCGATGACGGAAATGAAAGAGACGCCGTTCCCGGCACACAGTAGGTCGTCCCCGGCATTTATTGCCGGGGTCTGCTGTCGTTCATCACCACAAGACGATGGCGAGCGCATCATCGCGTCTTGTGGACAAGCCCTCGACCAGACCCCGGCAATAAATGCCGGGGACGGATAGCGCAGCTGTGAGAGCAGGCGGGACCGCCGTCTTGTCCCGTGAAGGAGCCGTCGATGAGACTCCCCCAATCAAGTCAGGCGAAGCTAAATCAGAGTCGGGGACGGAGTCCGTGAAAACGATCGAAGCTGTGGACCGAATGGATCATGTGCAACCCTCAACTCGCGCAGTCCCCATCCATCGCCGCGATCCAGTCGCGGATCAGCGCCACGCCCTCCGCGTGGGCGAGGGACCGGCCGAGTTCGGGCATCATGGCGCCGGGCTGGGTGCTGGCCAGGCGGTAGGTCAGGATGGACGCATCGGGCTCGCCCGGGACGATGGAGAAAATGCGCCCACCCGTGCCGGACCCGGCGGCGATGGGCGGTTTGCACCGGCCCACCTCGCGCAGGTCGTCCGCCTCCAGCCGCAGGTCCAGGCCGGACGTGTCGGCCGGGCCGTCCGGCCGGTGGCAGTGGGCGCAATTGGAGGCGAGATAGGACCGCGCGCGCGCATCCAGCGAGGCGCCCTCGTCCAGATAGCTGGCCACCTCCGCAAACGTGTCGGGGCGCATCACGCCGGCCACCACCATGCGGGACCGGTCCGTGAATTGGGGTGCGGTCGCGCCCAGCGGGTGGAAGTCCCCGGTCGTCATGTCCGACACGTGGCAGCCCGCGCACTGGTTCTCGTTGGGCACGACGTAAGGGAAGTCGGTCCCGTCAAGCGACAGCGGGATCACCGCGCCGGTGCGCTTGAGCGTCGCCTGCGTTTCGTCTTCGTTCCAGACGTAGCTCACCGGTTCCCAGCCCGCTTCGCGCCGGACCAGCAGGCGCGTCTCGATCAGGCGGTGGGTGGACAGATCGACCGCGTCGTCGCCCCGGTCGGGGGCTCTGGCCACGCCGCCTTCGCCTTCGGGGTAGTAGAAGGTCTTGGTCAGGACGGAGCCCACGGGGAAGTCGAGCGAGCCGTCCGCGCGCACGGGCGCGGCCTGCGGCACATGGACCGTGCGCATCTTGTGGGCGTAGTCGGTGAAGAGCGGCGCGCGCACGCCGTACACGACGCTGCCCTTGGCGGGCACGAGGTAGCCGCGGCGCATTTCCAGCACCTTCCAGTCGGCCAGGTTCTGCGGGTTGGCGGCGGCATGGAAGACCGGGCCGTCGGGCGCGGACGTGACCGGCCCGGCGGGGCTGCAGGCGCAGAGCGCGCCGCCGAGGATGAACGGAGCCAGCAGACGTGTGAGCGCGCGCTTCATTCCGCTTCCCTAACCCTCGCGCAGCGTCACTTCCGGAAGACGCGGCAGGGTGCAGCGGTGCATCGCCATGTCCACGCGCATATTCTTCGACTCGCCCGGCAGGTCGGCGTTGAAGACTTCGGCCTCCGGCTCCTCGACGCAGATTTGGGGGTCGTCCTCGCCGCGCACGAACCCGTCCCACAGCACGTGCGGGAAGCGGCCCGTCAGACCGAACTTCATCGTCTTGGCGGCTTTCAGCTCCATCCCATCCGGTTTGTCGCCGCCGCCGGACAGGTCGTTGGAATGGACGTGGATGCGGTCGGGATAGGGATCGAACGTGTCGGACCAGGACGTGTCGGCGAAGTTAGAGGAATAGACCGAGGCGATGATGATGTTAGCGGTGCGGTTGTCGCGGATGCGATTTGCGAAGATCTCGATATCGTCATGGCTGTTGACCACCACGCCCGACCCGGCCGGGATGGAGGCCACCGGCGTGCCGGGATGGCCGAAATTGCCGCGGTCGTTTTCATATATGTCGTTGTCGAAGACACGCACCCGCGCGCCCGGCTGCGTCAGGCCCGGCATGTTGAAGACGAGGATACCGCCCGTATTGTCGGTCGCCACATTGCCGTAGACGTCCGCGTCCTGCGTGTTCTCGATCTCGATACCCGCCACGTTGCGCTCCGCGCGGCTGTTGCGCACGATCACGCCCTTGCTTTGCCCCACATAGATGCCCGCATCCGACGCGCCTATGGCGACCACATCCTCGATCAGCACGTTGGAGGTCTGGACCGGATAGAGGCCGTAGGCCCCGTTCTCGGTCCGGGGTTCACCCGTCCACTCGACGCGCACGCCCCGGATGGTGACGCCGTCCGTATCGCTGATCTTGATGGCGTCGCCCTTGGCGTCCTCTACCGCGAAATTCTCCAGCACCACGTCGTCGCCCGTGACCAGCAGCCCTTCCGCGCCGGCGATCTGATCCGCGAACGACAGGACGGAGGCGTCCATCCCCTCGCCGCGTATCGTCACGCCGTCGGCTGTCAGCGACAGGCCCCGGTCGAGCCGGTGCGTGCCGGCCGGAATGGTGATCACCTCGCCGGGCTGGGCGTCCAGCAGGGCCAGCTGCAACGTTTCCTGGTAGGACGCGTCCGCGGCCGCTTGCACGTCCGGCCCGGTTCCGGAATCCGCGCCCTGCGAACAGGCTGCCAGCACCAGAGCGGTGCAGAAAAGATATCGGTGCATCGTCTTCACTCCCCTTATTTCCCAATAGTGAGCAATGTTCGCTTATGGTCAAGCTTGTTTCCCACGCGCGCAGGCGATAGCGGGATCGGGATGTCAGACTCCTCCACCGGCTCCGCTTCCCCTGCCCCTGCCCTCGCCAGGACGGCCGGCAAGCCGTTGCCCAAGCAGGCGCGTGCCGCTGCCACGCGCGCGGCGATCCTGGACGCGGCGGAAGACCTTCTGTCGGACCATTTCCCGGCGGCCTTGACGACGCGGCTGGTCGCCGACCGCGCCGGCGTGCCGATCGGCTCCGTCTACCGCTATTTCGACAATATGGACGACCTGTTGCGCGCCCTGTTCGACCGCATGAACGCCGGCACGGTCGATGTGCTGAGCGAGCCGGAAGCGAGCTGGCCGGAGCGGCTGGACGCGGGCTTCGCCCAGCTGCGCGCCCTGCATGCGACCCATCCCGCCTACGTGCCCCTAATGGCGCATCTCAAGCGCGAGAACCGGGAAACCGACGAGGTGGCGCTCTTGCTGGCGGACCTGATCCGCCGGGACGGGCCGCACCTGGACGATATGACCGCGCGCGACATCACCCGCACGGTTGTGTCCATGCTGGAAGGCGTGGAGGCGCGGCTGGTCGGCCTTTCCGAAGCGCGCCGCAATGCCACGCTGGAGCAGTCGCGCATCGCCGTGCATGCCTATCTCTCCCACCATCTCGGAACGCCGTCCGAATGAGGCCGCTCCAAAGGGTGCTTCCGGTGACGTTCGGCCGGACGGGGTGACGATGCGGGCCGCGCGCCTCTTGCGCTGGGTCGTCATTATGCTGGGCGTACTGTTCCTCGCGGTCCACGCCATGGGGCTGGGCCATGCGGTGCTGCTGGTCCACGGCACGTTGAACATGATGATGCGCCCCGCCGGCACGGTGCTTCGCCGGGACTGGGTGCCGCTGGAGCGCATCTCGCCCCATCTGGTCCATGCCGTGATCGCGGCCGAGGATACGCGCTTCTGCGCCCATGACGGGATCGACCCGGACGCGGTCCGCAAGGCGATCGCGGACAATAGGCGGCGCGGGCGTCAGCGGGGCGGCTCGACCCTGACCCCAGCAGACGGCCAAGAACGTCTTCCTGTGGAACGGAGGCGGTTACGCCCGCAAAGCGGTGGAAGCCTGGTTCGCGCTCTATATCGACGCGGTCTGGACCAAGCGGCGCATCCTGGAAGTCTATCTGAACGTCGCGGAGTGGGGCGACGGCCTGTACGGCGCGGAGGCCGCGGCCCAGGCCCGCTTCGGCAAGCCCGCATCCGATCTCACGCCCCGCGAAGCCGCCCTGATGGCTGCCGTCCTGCCGAGCCCCCACAAATGGCGCCTCGACCCGCCCGGGCCCTATGTGCGCGAACGCGCAGCCACACTGGACGCACGCGCCCGCGTCGTGCGCGACCAGGGGCTGGCCGCCTGCGTGGGCGACATCGGATAGGCTTGCGCGCGAACAGGGACCGGGCGTCGGAACCCGCAGGCTCGCTGCTCCGTTTTATCCGCAATCTGACTTTCCAAAGCAAAACCGGGGCTGGGTCAGGGTCTCCGACCAACGAATGGTGTCCTCATGACGATCTACAAACATATCCTTCTTTCCAGCGCGTTCGCCACGGGCCTTGGCGCGATTGCAACGCCTGCGCTGGCCGACGGCACGCCCGAATGCAATGACGGCACGGCGACCCGCAGCACGGAATGCGGCTCGGGCTCGATCGCCAACAGCGCGGACGCCACTGCCATCGGTGCCGGATCGCGCGCGACCGGGACGGGCGGAACGGCCGTCGGGGTCGGCACGATCGCGCAGAATTCCGGCTCCGCCTTCGGCGCGGGCGCCTTCGCGCCAACGGACGGGGCGACGGCGCTGGGCGCGGGAACGCGGTCCGTGGGCACGCTGTCCACGGCCGTGGGCACCGGGTCGATCGCCAGTGGCGACAATAGCACGGCCATCGGCCCGCGCGCCAACTCGGTCGGCATTGCCAGCATCGCCATGGGCAACCAGGCGGTCGCGGATGGCGGCGACGCGCTAGCCATCGGCGGTAACCGCGGTGGCGCGGGCGCGCGCGCGACGCAGGCCATCGGCACATCCACCACGGCGGTCGGCGGACAGGCTGTAGCTAACGGCACCGCCGCGACGGCCTTCGGCTGGCGTGCGGAAGCCACGGCGGAGCGCGCTCATGCCTTCGGCCATCTGGCGAACGCATCTGGCGTACGCGCCACGGCGGTCGGCGAGGCCGCAACCGCGTCCGGCGCGGGCGCGATCGCGCTCGGCAACCAATCATCCGCCACGGGCACGGACTCGATCGCCATCGGCAACGGGGCGGTCGCGACCCGCGACGGCCAGGTCGTGATCGGCGGCACGACCTCGACGGTCCAGCTGGCGGGTATCACCTCCGCGGCCAGCACGGCGGCGCAGACTGGCCCGGTCAGCTTCGTCACGACGGACGCTAGCGGCAATTTGGCCGCCCGCACGGTGGACATGTCGGCCATACAGACCAATGCCCGGTCCATTGCGACCAACCGCGCCGCCATCTTCGGCAACAGCGCGGCCATCACGGCCAACCTCGCCGCGATCCAGGCCAACGCGCAAGGCATCGTGGCCAATACGGACGCGATTCGCGAGAACCGGGGCGGCATCGCCGCCGCCATGGCGCTGGAGCCGGCCTATGTGCCGCTGGGCCAGTCCTTCGCCGTGTCCGGGGGCTTCGGCTTCTACGAAGGCGAGAACGCGCTGGCCGGTTCGGCCGCCTACCGGTTGAACGAAACGTTCCAGATCAATGCGGGCATCGCCTCCGGGCTCGACCAGGGCGGGACCGGCGGGCGCGCCGGCTTCCAGGCTAGCTGGTAGGCGGCCTTAGCTTTGCGATACGCTGCCCGCGCCGCGGCGAGCCTGGCATTCGGGCTCGCCACCATTGTGACGGTCTGGCCTGGCACGGCCGTCGCGCAGGCCGCCCCGAACATGGCTGCGCAGGCGGACGTACCCGACGAGGCCGCGCTCGCGCGGCTTGTCTGGGCCGCCATGGTGACGCTGGACAATGCCAACGATAGCGGGGACTACGGCGTGTTGCACGCCACGGGCTCGCAGGAGCTGCGGCGCGCCAACACGCCGGAGCAGCTCGCCGCGACCTTCGCGCCGATGCGCGACAACCGAATCGACCTGACCCGGACCCTCTCGGTCATGCCGACCTACTACCTCGCGCCCGCTTTCGACGCGCAAGGCCGGCTGCGCCTGCGCGGTGCGTTCGAGCAGCGCCCGCGCACCGTGCGGTTCGACCTGCTATTCGCCTTTGAGGGCGGAGAATGGCGGCCGTCCGCGCTGAGCGTCGTGGACGTGGCCGCGGACGCGCCGCGCTAGTGCGTCAGCTCAGCACGTCGAGCAGCGCGCCCGCGACAGCCGGAATGTTGCCCGCATTCGCCCCGGCAATATTGATGCGCCCGGAATTCGTCATGTAGATGGCGTGGTCTTCCCGCAGGGTTTCCGCCTGCGCGGGCGTCACGGGCAGCATGGAGAACATGCCGTTCTGCGCGACCACGGCGCGGGCGATATGCTCACCGCCCTGCACATCGAGCGCTTCGGACAGCATTTGCCGCAACCCGCTGATACGTTCGCGCATCTCGGCCAGCTCGTCCGACCAGATGCGCCGCAGTTCGCCATGGCCCAGTATGCGCTCCACGATCTGCGCGCCGTGGTCCGGCGGCATGGAGATGAGCGTGCGCTGGATCGCGCCGAGCTGCGACTGGACCGCCTTCGTCGCGTCCGTGCTTTCGCAGACCACGCCGAGCAGGCCGACGCGCTCCTTGTAGAGGCCGAAATTCTTGGACGCCGACACGGTGAATAGAACTTCGGGACAATCGCGCGCGCACAGGCGCAGGCCATAGCCGTCCGCTTCCAGCCCGTGACCCAGGCCGAGATAGGCCAGGTCCACGAACGGCACGAGGCCGCGTTCGTTCAGGAAGGGCACCAGCCGGTCCCACTCTGCCTCCGACAGGTCCGCCCCCGTCGGATTGTGGCAGCAGCCGTGCAACAGGACGAGGTCGCCCGCTTTCGCATGGGCGTCCAGATGGGCCAGCATGTCGTCGAAATCCACGCCCAGCGTCTCGCGATTATAATAGGGATAGCTTTCCAGGCGGAAACCCGTCGAGCCGATTAGGGGCACATGGTTGGCCCAGGTCGGGGTCGACACCCAGACAGTCGCGTCCGGGGTCGCCGCATAGGCTAGCTGCGCGCCGAGCCGCAGCGCGCCAGAGCCGCCCGCCGCCTGTGACGAGGCGACCCGGCCCTCGGTGAGGGCGGGGTGGTCCGAACCCAATACCAGCTCCAGCACGAGTTCGCGAAAACCCGCTCGGCCGGTCGTGCCAACATAGGTCTTGGTCTTTTCCTCGTCGACGATCCGCTCCTCGGCCGTCTTGACCGCGCGCATGATCGGCACGGTCCCGGCCGCATCCTTGTAGACGCCGACGCCCAGATCGACCTTGTGATCGCGCGTATCGGCCTGACACTGTTGCATCAGGGCGATGATCGCATCGGGCGGAACGGGGGAGAGACGGTCGAACATGCGAAAGTCCTTAGAGCAAACCCGCGCCGCCACAAACCCCGCGCTTGGCCAAGAGGTTCTAAAAAAGGCCGCCTGAAACGGCCTGGCTACGCGTTTGCATCGGGATCGGCGCAATCCCGGACGTGCGGCGATTAGCTCTTGCGTGCAGGTTCCGGCTTACGGCACACGGGGCAGAGGCAAAGGGACGGCGCGCTGAACCGTCTGCCTGGCGAAAGCCGGCGAGCCAGGCGCGCAAGAAGGGGAAACATGGAAGATCTGATTCAGGCCGTGAACGGATTCGTCTGGGGGCCGGTCATGCTGCTCCTGCTGCTGGGCACGGGGCTGTTCCTCACGGTGGGCCTGCGGTTCATCTCGATCTACAAGATCCCCTACGCCTTCGGGCAACTCTTCCGGAAGCGCGGTGCGAATACGGATGCGGGCGACGTGTCGCCCTTCGCCGCCCTGATGACGGCGCTGTCATCCACCATCGGCACGGGCAACATCGCTGGCGTCGCGGCGGCCATCGCCATTGGCGGGCCGGGGGCGGTATTCTGGATGTGGGTCACGGCCGTGGTCGGCACGGCCACCAAGTTCGCCGAAGGCGTGCTGGCCGTGCGCTACCGCGAGATCGACGCCAACGGCAACCGCGTCGGCGGACCCATGTATTATATCAAAAACGGGCTGGGCGCGAAGTGGATGCCGCTGGCCATGGCCTTCGCCTTGTTCGGCATGCTTGGTGCTTGGGGTACAGGAAGTTCGATACAAGCCAACTCGGTGGCCGACATCCTGAACAGCGAATACAATCTATCGCCGTGGATCACGGGTACCATCTTGGCGCTCGGCACAGGCGCGGTCATTCTCGGCGGGATCAAACGCATTGGCATGGTCGCATCCAAGGTGGTGCCGTTCATGGCTGGAAGCTACATCATTCTGGGCCTCGTCGTTATCATTCTGAACGTTGGGGCCGTCCCAGACGCGTTCGCCCTGATCGTGACGAGCGCCTTTGGTTTACAAGAAGCCGGTACGGGTATCGCCATCGGACTGATGGTGCTCGCGATGCAACGAGGAGTCGCGCGCGGCATCTTCTCCAACGAAGCCGGACAGGGTTCCGCCCCCATCGCCCACGCCGCCGCGCAGAACAACGACCCCGTCAACCAGGGCACCATCGCCATGCTGGGCACGGTCATCGACACGCTGTTCGTCTGCACCATCACCGCGCTGGTCATCCTGACGTCGGGCGTGGTCGCGCCGGAATGCCTCGCCGGTCCCGAAAACTACCAACAACTCCTGACCGGCGTGCAGCCCGCCGGCTGCGACACGGGCGCGCCGCTGACTTCCGCCGCCTTTGCCGCACAGTATGGGGAGCTAGGGCGTCACATTGTCCCGATCTCCCTATCCATATTCGCCTTCACGACTATTCTCGGTTGGAGCTACTACGGTGAGCGCTGTGCTGTTTTCATGTTCAGCGAAAAAGCTATCTTTCCATACCGCATAATCTACATCGGATTTGCATTCGCTTCCGCCGCCGCCATCGCGCTGGAGGACCAAGTCGGCAATATCGTCAACCTGTTCTGGCTGATGGCCGACACGCTGACGGGCCTCATGGCCGCGCCCAACCTGATCGCGTTGATCTTCCTATCGCCCGTCGTGTTCAAGCTGACACGCGACTATTTCGACAAGGAAAAGGAAGCGACCGACGGGCTAATCGATCAGGATGACCTGCCGCGCGGCTCCTAGGCCTTGCTGGGCAGAAAGAGCGCGTCAGCCGCAAGTAAAAAAGCCCACCTTCCTTGGAAAGGCGGGCTTTTTTCTTCAAACACAGCGCATCACCGCCTCAATATCGTTCCGTTCCGGCGCGCCGCGCCCGGATGAATGGCATGGGGATGGGACTGGCCTTCCGGCGGAACGGCGTAGGCCGGACCCGAATAGGCATGGTCCGGAACGAGACCGGAAGACGGAACGACAGCCCCGCCGGTGAGACGGCCGGACGGCCGGTAGGTCAGCGCACCCGAGCCATGGTTGACGATCGTGCCTTGGTACGTCCCGCTTTGGTAGGTCCGGCCCTGGTAGGTCCGGCTGGAGCGGACCGGGCTATACACCGTTCCCGCATGCGGGCCTCCATGCGACGTGGCATGAGAGGCGCTATGGGTCGTCACGGTCGGGGCGGCGGTGCGGTGGGCCGTGCTATTGTAGACCGTGCCATTGTAAACTTTGGCTGGGTGGCTCACGGACGGCTTGCACACGACGCGCCTCCATTCATAGCGGGACTCCGACACCAGCTTGCGGCCCTGCACCTGGCCGTATTCCGGCGGCACCTCGACATGGGACACGCCGCCCGGATGGGCCAGCGTCTGGACCTGGATGTCGCGGTACTCCGCCGGGATAGGGATCTTCTTCACCCCGCCCGGATCGGTCACGACCTGCTTGTGCACGGTCTCGAACAGCGGCGGCACGGGCGTGCGCAGCACATCGCCGGCCCGGCTCAGCACCTGACGGGTGACGGTCACGCTCTCGCCCGGCTCTTCCACCAGGCACCAGATCACGCAGTCGTCGAGGCAGCGCTGCCCGCCCGTCTGGCCGTACTGGGTCGTGGAACTGTAGCCCTTCCCGCCGACGCCCGCATCGGCTGTGGAATGGATGATGTAGCCTTGCGCGCGCAGGTGGGCCGGATTGCCACGTTTCCAGACCAGGCGCGGGCGGCCGTGCTGCACCGTTTCCGTCACCGTGCGGAAGGTCGGCTCCGTGACCGAGAGCTTCTCGTAGGCCGGGCGGGTCATCACCTGCTCCGTGACCGTGGCATAGGTCGGCTGGCGCACTTCGTAGCGCACGCTGGGCTCGCGGACTTCGATCCGCTCGGTCCGGCTTTCCAAGCGCGGCTGGGTGACGGACAGGCGCTTATGGCCTTCGCGCGTCAACACGCTTTGGGTCGTGGGCTCGTAGCGGGCGGGAATTTCCACGCGGGCATAGCACTCCCCCGCGACCGGATTGGGCGGCTCCAGATCGGGAACATAGGATGGGGGCAGGGGCGAGGCGCCAGCGGACAGGGCGAGCAGCGAGGCGCTCGTCGACAGCAAGACGGTTCCGATCAGCAGGCGATGACGTGGCAAGACGGGTCTCCGGACGGCTTGTAAAACTTTATTCACCATAACCTCCTGCGCCGTCCAGACCCAACCGGGGATGAACATGGATTATGTTTTGGCAATGAAAGGCGTGCGTTTACGCCCAAAGGCGGCGCAAGCGCCGGACGATGAACGCGGCCGTCGTCGCGCCCGCCAGATTGGCCAGCGCGTCGGCGACCGACGCCACGCGGCCGAGCCCGCCCAGCCCTTGCGCGACCTCCATGCCGACGCCGAACAGGGCCGCCATCGCCACGACGGCCCATAGAGGCAGGCGGGCCCAGCCCAGCCCGACCGCGCCCGACAGGGCGGCGTAGGCGACAAAATGTTTGAGCTTGTCGATGTGCGGAACGGTCTGCGCCCCGCCGGGCGGCTGTAGCGAGAGATAGACGATCGCCAGGGCGATCAGCACGGCGCAAAGGCGGAAGAACGGGGTCATCGGGACCGTGCCTTGGCCCGTCCCCGTTCGAATGCAAAGGCGAAAATCGCCGGATGCGTTACCCCGTCAACGATCTGATCCACGATCCGGTCCACGGCCCGGCTTGACGATCCCACTTGTAATATGCGCCGCCTGTGGCACGAACGCCGACAGAAGACGGCGGACCTGACCGCCGGTCCCGAATGAAGGTGAATGATGGATAGGCTGGACCCCAAGGATGTCGCCCAAGCGCTGCCCGGATCTGCCAGCAAAGATACAGAGCGCGGGGAACGTGGAAGCAGCCCTTCCACTTACCGCCCTTCAAAGACAGCAGTACCTCGCCTTGGCGATTGAGATAGCCGTACCATTCGCCAAAGTCTGGCTCGTGAAAGCGAGACCAGGC
>JBCCCX010000082.1:0-12332 GCA_039033275.1 Pseudomonadota bacterium
TAGCCGGCCGCGTCGGTCACATCCGGATAGAGCCGCTCATTCTGCACGGTTTCCAGCAGGGTTTGCATGGCCGCGTCGGTCTGGACCGTGGAGACCCCTTCAGGGAGGTCGAGATAGATGAGGATCTGCGCCCGGTCGGAAGAGGGGAAGAACTGATTGGGCAGCGTGCTCATCAGCCACCCGCCGCCCATGAAGGCCAATACCATCGCACCAATGAAAAGCAGACGGGCTCTTAGCAGAAAACCCAGAATGGTTTCGTAGCCGTTCTCGAGCTTTTCGAACACGCGGTCCACGAAGCCAAGCTTGGTCTCGTTATCATCTGGGGCCTTGACGAAGCGAAAGCAAAGGATCGGCGTGACCGTCATCGCGATGACCCAGCTAATGCCGAGCGACAGCACGATCACCTGCGAAATGGACCGGGTATATTCAGAGCTCTCATTCTGCGCGAGGGCGAGCGGAAGGAAGAAGATCATGGTGGTCAACGAAGAGGACAGGAGCGGCAGGGCCAGCTCTCGACCCGTTTTCGACACGGCCTCGCGTCGTTCCAATCCTTCGCCGAGTCGGCGTTTAAAATCTTCGGCGACGACGATACCGTTGTCGACTAGTAGCCCGAGCGCGATCACGATGGTGGCAAGGCTCATGCGTTGCAGCGGGATGCCCCAGACGTTCATGCCCGCAATGGTCAAAAGGACCACGACCGGAACAATGGAACCGACGACCAGCCCCGTGCGCAGGCCGAGAAAGATCACGACCACGATGGAGACGACCAGCAGAGTTTGGAGCACGCTGCGAGACACGCCGTAGACGGCGGCTTCCACCTTCTCCTTCTGGACGGTTATGGTGTTCATCTCCACGCCAATGGGCAGGTCGGTGCGGATCTCCTCGATGCGGGCCAGGACGCGGTCGCCATAATTGATCGCGGAAGCCGCCACTTCCTGATCGATAGCGAGCACGATGGCGGGGCGGCCATTATAGTAGGCCAGACGTTCAGGCGGGTCTGCGTAGCCCGCCTCAACACGCGCGACTTCCGACAGGCGGACGGGTCTGTTCACAGCCGGATTGGCACTGTTGATCAGCACGCCGCCAATGTCCTCGGGCGTGCGCACGATGCCATCGACTTCCAATGCGTAGCGCCGTTCGGACAGAATGACTTCGCCCGTGGGAAGCGTCACGCTGCGTGCGTCCAAGGCGGTGCGGATGTCGTTGGTCGTCAGGCCTGCCGCCTGAAGCGCGGCATTGTCCACGCGGACGTAGAGTGTCTCCTCCGGCACGCCGAGGATGGAAACGCGCCGCGTACCGTCCACGGATAGCAGCCTGTCGCGGACATATTGCGCGTAGTCGTGCAGTTCCGCCGGGCTGTAGTCATCCGACTGCAAGGCCAACGTCACCACGGATACGTCCCCGAAATCGTCATTGACCAGGACCGGTCCCATGGTCGGCGGAAGCTCGGGCCGCGCGCCCTGGACAGCCTCGTCTACCTCGTCCCAGGTCGTGTCCAGATCGGTGACGTGGAAATAGGCATCGACCTGAATGATGACCTGGCCTTCGATAGCCGTCGTGCGGACTTCCTCGATTTCCGGGATGGAGATGATGGCCTCCTCCAGCGGCCTTGCCACCAGAGTTTCCATGCGCTCGGCGGACAGGCCGGGGTGGATCGCCACGATGCTGGCCGTGCGGATCGTCAGGAACGGGTCCTCACGTGAGGACATGGTGAAATAGCTCGACGCACCGGCCACCATGGCCAGTGCCACCACGAAGAGCAGCAGCTTCTTGGCGCGAAACGCCGTTTCGGTCAGCCAGCCCATCAGTCTACTCGGGGTACCGTGTCTGGTCGGGGTCGAGCGGCACGACGGTCTGGCCGTCCCGGATCAAGGCCGCCCCACGCGTCACGATCCGGTCTCGCTCCGACACACCCGACAGGACGATACCCCGGTCCGTCGTCGCCAGAACGCGCACGGGCACACGCTGGGCCACGTCGCCGTCCAGCCGGATCACGGCAGCGCCCTGCGGCGCGCTCAGCAGAGCCGTGGCAGGGAGGGAGAGGCCGGAGACGGGAACGTTGCGCGACTCCGTCAGAACCAGTTCGGCGGACATGCCAGCGCGGGCGACGGTTTCTTCCGGGAGAGAAAGGGCTACGGGGAAGGCGAGGCTGGTCGCACCGTCAGGGGCGATCTCCACCACCTCGCCGGACACGCTCTCCCCGGTTGCGAGAAGGCGGACCGTGTAGGTCTGACCCAGTTCGACGCCGGAAATGTCGCGTTCTGAGAGGGAGAATTCGGCGCGCAGGCCCCGCGTGCCGTCAGCGACGCTTAGCACGGGCGCGCCCGCCGCGACTGTCTGGCCCGGTTCGGCGCGACGTGCCAAGACCCGCCCATCGAAGGGCGCGCGCAGCACGGCGTCGCGCTGGTTCTTGGCGGCCACACCACGCGAGGCTTCCAGTTCCGACAGGGTTTCGCGCGCCGTGTCGCGTACGCTCAAGGCGGCGTCGATGGCGGATTGGGCAATGGCGCCGGTCCCCTGCAGTGCGGCCTTGCGGTCATAATCGATTTCGGCGTTTTGTAGGCGGGCGCGCGCCTGGCGGATCGCAGCATCACGTTGCTCCACGCCGAGACGGTAGGTCTGGTCGTCCAGTCGTCCGAGGCGGTCGCCGCGCGTGAACCGATCGCCGCGGTCGACGTCGAGCGTTGCGATGGTCCCCGCGACCTCGAAGGCGAGGTCACTGGTCTGCGCTTCGACCACTCGTCCGGAGTAAAGCGTTCGGGCGACCTGATCGTAGCTGGTCGGATAGCGCCATTCCACGGGACGGGGCGGGCGTTCTTCCATATCGTCGGAGCCGCTCCCACAAGCACTCAGCAGACCCGCCACCGCGAGCGCGCACAGGCCTACGCGTCGGTCTTTCATAAAGAAACGAAATGTCATGGATTGCTCACTCAGCCAAAATTGACCCGCCGGTCATTAATGACCCACTGGTCACTCGATGTCAAATGCGGCATAACGGCGCTGGGTCCGAAATCGGGACTCGCGCGTTAGGGTCTCTGATGATGACTGAAGGCACAAGTCCAGCGTCCGATGCCCGGCCCTCACTTTCCGTTGCTCAGAAACGCAAGCGCGCCGCCATTTTGGCGGCTGCGCTGGACGTGTTCGACCGAGACGGGTTCGAGGGCGCGCGCATGATCGACATCGCAGAGGCGGCCGGGGTCGCAAAGGGCACGCTCTATCTCTATTTCGAGACCAAGGAGGATTTGTTGGAGGGGCTGATAGAAGCCGTCGTCATGCCGGTCGTCCGCGAGCTGGAAGGCGCAAGCCTACTGGACGGCCTCGACCCGTCCGAGCGCCTGCGCGCGCAACTGCGCGTCGTTTCCGAGCAACTCTCCAAAGGCGAAATGCTCAAGATCTTGAAGCTGATGATCGCCAACGGTGCGCAGCGACAGCGCTTGCGAACGTTCTATTTCGAGAATGTGGTCCGTCCCAACATGACAGCTTTGTCGCGCACCCTCTCGGACGGTGTGGAAAGCGGTCACTTCCGTGAGGGCATGGAGCAGATCGACCCGACGCTCCTCGCTGCGCCCTTCGTAATGAGCGCGGTGTGGAAAATGCTGTTTCAGGACATCGATCCAATAGACGACGAGATATTGCTGCAATCGGTGATCCGCGCCGCAGACACGCTATTGCTGCGCTGAAAATACGGCTCGTGTAAAAAGACCCGACCTCCAAGGCGATTGCAGTTGCGAGACAGCAATTGGCTGTCGACGCTCTTCATCTTCTTGGTGCCTGTGATCAGATACAGCACAGTCGTCCGGACCGGATGGACGCTTAAATCCACACCGGGCATCTTGCCGACCTCGCTTCTCTCAAACGATCCGCACGGACCGTTTCGAAGGTGTCAGGCGATCCGGCGAAGCCTTGTCGGAGCGCTTCCGCCTCGAGAACGGCTGCGTCAAACGTCGGACAACCTACTTCTTCAGGCCTGCGATCTGATCGCGCTGGTGTTTGCAATGATCGCTCTCGCTCTCCGATCCGCAATGTCGACCGGGCTGGTCGATGCAGCTTCGGCTTCCGTGAGAATGTCAAGCGTAAGGTCGTAGATGCCGTCGATCCGCTCGGCGATGTGTTGCGGAGCGTGCTCGTCGAAGATGTCGGCCGAGGCGTTGTGCATGCCCCCTGCATTGATCACATAGTCCGGCGCGAATGTGATGCGCCGCTCGACAAGCCTCTGCGCATCCATGCGGGTTTCGAGTTGGTTGTTGGCGGCACCGGCGATGACAGGGGCCTTGATCTGAGGGATCGACCGGGCGTTGATCACGGCTCCCAACGCGCAAGGTGCCAGAATATCGGCTTCAACCGCCATGATCTCGTCTAGCGGGACAATACTGGCTCCGAAACGTTCGCGGGCCAGATCGAGCCGGTCCTTCGAAGGATCGGCCACCATTAGCTTCGCCCCGGCGTCGTGCAAGAAACCACAGAGCGCCATGCCGACATTGCCGACGCCCTGCACTGCCACTCGTAGCCCCTCCAGCGTGTCGCGACCCAGCCTGTGTCGGGTGGCGGCGCGAAGGCCCTGAAACGTCCCTCGGGCCGTGAAAGGAGAGGGGTCGCCCGACGCGTCCGCGCCGCCCTTGCGCGACACACCGAACACGAATGGTGAGGCGGAGGCCATGATATCGGCGTCCGCCATGCCGATCCCGACATCCTCCGCCGTGTGATAGGTCCCGCCGAGCCGATTGACATGTTCGGCGAAACTTCGAAGCAGGGCGGGGCTCTTCTCCTTGCGCGGGTCGCCGATGATGACCGACTTGCCGCCGCCTAAGGGAATTCCGGCAAGGGCGTTCTTATAGCTCATTCCCTTGGACAGACGGAGCACGTCGAACAATGCTTCGGCTTCCGTCGAGTAAGGATACATTCGACATCCGCCTGCCGCGGGTCCCAACGCTGTGGAGTGTATTGCGATGATCGCGCGCAACCCGGAAACGTCATCTCTGCAGAAGATGACCTGTTCGTGGTCTGCATAGGCTTCTGATGCGAAAACGGACATGAATGGCTTTGATCGATCAATTGGGTTTTAAATGACATACAGACATGTATGTTGTTTTAAAAGCTTTGGGAGAGACGTCATGTTTTCTAAATCTCACATTGTTTACGAAGCGTTGAAGCTTCCGGACCGGGCCAAGGTGACCGATGCGGAAATGCAAGCGGCTGCCGAAGACTTCCTTGCCAAGATGCAGCGCCGCCATACGGTCAGGGACTATAGCGACCGACCCGTGTCGCGCAGCGTCATAGAGACGTGCATCGAGGCAGCCGGAACCGCCCCGAGCGGTGCCAACCATCAACCTTGGCATTTCGTCGCGGTGTCCGACATGGCGATGAAGCAACGCATCCGCGAGGAAGCCGAAGCCGAAGAGGTCCGCTTCTACGGCGGCGGTGCGGGAGACGAATGGATCAAGGCACTCGAACCTATCGGAACGGACGAACGCAAACCCCATCTGACCGACGCGCCCTGGCTTATCGTCGTGTTCGCCCAGCGCTGGGGTCATTTCGACGACGGCTCACGCTACAAGAACTATTATGTCCCGGAAAGCGTCGGCATCGCGACGGGCTTTCTGTTGACGGCCTTGCACGAAGCCGGCCTTTCAAGCCTGACGCACACGCCCAACCCCATGAAGTTCCTGAACGCGGCGCTGGGCCGACCGTCGCACGAAAAGCCGACTATGATCATCGCGGTCGGACATCCTGCCGAGCACGCCACTGT
The DNA here is from genome assembly GCA_039033275.1 of Pseudomonadota bacterium. GTDB lineage: Bacteria > Pseudomonadota > Alphaproteobacteria > Caulobacterales > Maricaulaceae > Litorimonas. The sequence continues at coordinate 5,747 of JBCCCX010000082.1, forward strand.
GCCCAAGGTCGCCAAGATAAAGAAACCGCTGAAGGAAATTCTGACGATTCTGGACTGACGGTTCGGGTTTGCAGCATGTATCGGGCTGTTTGGGCGCGACCAGTCCAGTAGCGCATTATGGGCAGTAAGGCAGCTCGCGGCGAAGGATATGCCCGCTGCCGTCTGCATCGGTCCCGGCGGCTTATCCGATCCTTGACAAGGATCGCATACAGACCTGTATTGTTCCGATAAGCGAGGGGTCGCGATGGGCGCGCATATTTCGTCTATCGAGAAGGGAAGCGCATGACCGACTGGATGTATAGCGTATTGAGTTTCGACGCATTCGGTCTCCTTCTAGGGTTGGCCCTGCTCGCACTCGGCTTTCTGCTATGGAAGGGTGTCGGCACGGTCTGGAGCAAAGTCCTCGGCGTGCTGCTCGCGACGGGTGGGCTGGTCTTGACCGTCTCGGGCGGGCTGCATCTCCATACGGTTGCAAAGACGGACCGTGCCTATCCCGCCCCCGGCACCTTGGTCGATATTGGAGGCTACGACGTCCATGTCCTGGCTGAAGGGCCGCAGAGCCCCATTACGATCGTCTGGTTCGGCGGCGGCCACGGAGCCGGCTTGTCCATGTTTCCCTTCCATCGACAGCTCCGGGACGAGTGGCGGTCCGTCCTGATCGACCGCCCGGGAACGGGTTGGAGCGACACGGGTCCGTTTCCGCGCAGCACGGCGCGCGAGGCGGAAGAGATGATGGCGGCTCTGGACGCGGCCGGTGAGGAGGGGCCTTTCCTGTTCGCCGGTCATTCCTTCGGTGGCCTGCTTGCGGCAAATATGGCGCGACGCAACCCGGACGTGACCGCCGGGGTGGCCCTGCTTGATCCCACGCCGCCCTATCTCGTGGCTTTCGGCCTGGACCAGGCCGGCCTCGGGTCCTTGGAAAAGATGGAACGCAAACAGGGCCTGCGTGCCGCTTTCGGCTTCAAGCGCGCGTCGGTTCCGCCCCTGCCGCCTTGGCTCGACATCACGATCGAAGACGAAACCGATCCGGTGCTGCGCCGTCCCTTCGAGACCAATTTCATGACCCGCACGCGGGCGGGCAGCTACTTCGCGGCCGCCTCCATCTACGAAGAACTCACCGCCGAGGGAATGGCTCCCAGAGGGTGGGATACGGAAATCTTCGACGGGGATCTGGGCGACACGCCGCTCTACCTCATCGCGCCTTGCGTCAGCACCGAGGCGCAAGCCTATGTCGACATGGTGGCCACGACGGACGTGGACCGGGAGCGTTTCGCGCGAATGCTAAAGAATATACGAGATAAGTATCTTTCGGCCTCGAGCGTATCGGAGCGTGTTTGCGCTCCCGACAATTCGGGGCATAATTTTCTTTACAGTCAGCCCGACTATCTCGTGCCCGAGATGCGGCGCATCCTCGATGGGCTCGCCAAAGACCGTACGGGCGCGGGTCTCGACTACAGGACCCTGACTCGCTGGCCCGGCCCCTATGGCGGCCTGCCGCCCGTCGACGAGGTAACGCCGGAGAAGCTCCAAACCGTATACACGGCGGCCCTGCAGAATATGCGAGTGGAGCTGGAAGCAATTGCCGCATCATCGGAGGCACCGAGCTTCGGCAACACCATCCTGGCGCTCGAACGGGCCGGACGCGACAGGAACCGGGTGCAGAGCCTCCATCAGATATTCACTTCGGTCGTCGGCGGGGAGGATTACGCAGCGGTCGCCGCCTCGATGGCGCCGCTACAGGCCGAGATCGACAGCATTCTGAATCTGGACGCGCGATTGTTCGCGCGCGTGTCGGCGGTCCACGCATCCGAAAATCGCGACCTGTCCGATATGGACCGTCGGCTGGTGGAGGTAATACATGCGCGCATGCAGCATAAGGGGGCCGGGCTTGGTGAAGACGACAAGGTGGTCCTCAAAAGCCTCAATGCCGAAATCGCCGAACTGTTCGCGCGCTTCAACGCCAACACGGCTCGCGAAGCCCGCGACTCGGCCGTCTTCTTCGAGGCCGCCGCCGACCTCGCCGGTCTCTCGGACGCGCAGATGCAGCAAGCGAGAGACGCGGCCGCTCGTTTGGGGTTCCCGAACCGATGGGCGATTCCCATCGCCTATCCGACCGTGTCTCCCGTTCTGAAATACGGGCGGAATCGCGAGGCGCGACGTCGGGTGTACACAGGCTGGATCATGCGTGGAGGCAATCCGGGGGAGACCGACAACCGGCCGCTGATCGACCGCATCGTCACGCTCAGGGGGCAGAAAGCCCGGCTTCTGGGCTATGACAATTTCGCGGACTACCAGACCTCTGCGCGCATGGTCGGCTCGCCGGACGTGCCCCTCGATTTGCTGCGCCAGACCTGGGATACGTTGGTCGGCGAAGCGCGCGAGTTGGAAGCGGAGCTCACGGAACTAGCACGCGTGGACGGGCTCGAGGGTCCGCTCCAGACCTGGGACTACGCCTACTACCGGGAGAAGCTGCGGACGCAGAAATACGATTTCGACATGCGGGACGTACAGCCCTATCTGTCGATGGAAAACGTCGTCGCGGCCATGTTCGGGGTCGCCGACCAAGCTTACGGCTTCACCTTCCGCGAACTGGACGATGTTCCCGTCGTCGATCCGACGGTGCGCGTGTTCGAGGCCTCCTTGGACGGCAAGGTTCGAGGCGTCCTCTATATGGACCTCTATCAACGCGACGGAAAAGCCCCGGCCTCGTTCGCGAGCAGTTTTCGCTCGGCAGAGACGTTCGACGGTCCGGTCATGCCCGTTGTCGCTCTGTATTCCGCGACGCCCGTCCCATTGGACGGCGAGCCGACCTTACTGACCTATGAACGCGCCAAGGTTATCTTTCACGAATTTGGCCACACGCTGCACACGCTCGCCAATGCCGCGCCCTATCCGTCGCTCGGGACCTACACATTGCCATGGGACTATATCGAGGTCGCCTCGCTGTTTCACGAACGCTGGTTCCGGGACCGCGCCGTGCTGGCAAGATATATGCGACACTACGAGACCGGCGACGCGATCCCGGACGAAATGCTCGATCGTTTGGAGACGGTGAACATATTCGACCGGGGAACCAGCCTCATGTTGGACTTTCTCGGCGTGGCCATCTTCGATTTGGAGCTTTATCAGCGGGCGGACGGGGCGCCCGTGGATGTGATGGCCGTGGAGCGCGAGGTGCTGAACGCTCTCGACATGCCGGGCTCGCGTGATCTTATCATGCGTGCGCCACACGCCTTCCATGTCTACTCGCCGCAATATGCGTCCAGTGTCTACACTTACTATTGGTCCGACGCGCTCGCGGCGGACATCGCCAGCGCCTTCATGGAAGCGGAAGCCGGCATGTCCGATCCGGAAATGACGCGACGTTACCGCCGTTTCATTCTGGACGCGGCCAACACGATGTCCGCGTCCGACGCCTTCGCTGCGTTCCGTGGCCGCGATCCCGACCCGGCGGCATTGCTCCGGGAATATGGACTCACGATCAATGCCGAGATATTGGAATGATGTCGCGCCCGGTGGCGGTTGACAGTCCGACGGCCGGACCACAAGGGCTTCGCGATGGCCGATCCGAGAAAGCGATATAGCCGCGAAGACTGGATAGAGACGGCGAAGTCCATCCTTGTGCGGTCCGGTGTCGATGGTGTGAAAGTCGACGTGATCGCCAAGCGAATGAAGATCACGCGCGGTAGCTTTTACTGGCACTTCGATAAACGGCAGGACCTCCTCGACGCTCTTCTGAAGGATTGGGAGGATCGCAACCGGGCCGCGCTGGAGTCGATCCGCAAGGCTTGGGCGGACGGCTCTCCCGACGTCGTCGACATCATCGAACTCTGGATGGGACTGGGGGACGACGTGTTGTCCTTCAATATGTCCACCCGTCTGTGGGGGCGTCAGGACGACAGGGTGAACGCGGCCATTCGAAAGGTGGACGAGGACTGGCTAGACCTGCTCGAGGAAATGTACCAATTCCGAGGGCTGGAGGGCATGGAGGCCAAGGCGAGGGCGAGGATCCTCTATTTCCATCAGATGGGTTACTACACGCTCGACCTACGCGAAACGCGCGAGGAACGGCTTGCCATGCTGCCTTACTACGACGAAATCATGTTCGGCACCGACTCCCAAATCGACTATTCGGCATTGCAGGAACCCGAATAGATCTTCCGCGCCTCAGCTTGCCTGACGTGCGGCGACCCAACGGTTGATCCGGGCTTCGAGGACAGGAAGAGGGAGCGCTCCCCCGTCGAGGACCACTTCGTGGAACTGCCGGATGTTGAACCGGTCACCCAGCGTATCCTGCGCATTCTCTCGCATTCGTTGGAGGGCGATCTGCCCCAGCTTATATCCCAGCGCCTGCCCGGGCCAGGCGACGTAGCGCTCGATCTCCCGGACGACTTCTTCGTCGCTCATGCCGGTCTTGGAGACCATGTAGTCGATCGCTCTTTGCCGGCTCCAGCCTTTGTCGTGCAGTCCCGTATCTACGACGAGCCGAACGGCGCGGAACATCTCGTACTGAAGACGGCCGAGGTCGGCCAATGGATCGTCGTCATAGAAGCCAAGGTCCTCCGCCACCATGGCTTCCGTATACAGGGCCCAACCTTCCGCATAGGCCGTGAACCGGGCGTGGCGCCGGAGGAGCGGCAGGTTGTCCATTTCCATGGCGCGCGATACCTGAAAGTGATGGCCGGGCGATGCTTCGTGGACCAGAAGGCTGGGTAGGATCCATTTCGGAATGCTCGTCAGGTCCGCCAGGTTGATGAAGAAGATGCCGGGTCGGGAACCGTCGCTCGCAGCCGGGCTATAAAAACCCGTGGGGGCGGATGCCTCCCTGAATGCCGGTATGCGCCGGATTTCCAGCTCCGCTTCCGGAAACTCCTGGAAGACAGGGCGTACTGCTTCGAGGATGCGGGCGTCCAGCGCGTCGAGATAGTCCAGCAGCTGGCGGCGTCCATCGTCGTCGTTCGGAAATTGGTGCTCCGGATCGTCCATAAGGCGGCGGACCCGCACCGATGCAGGACCTTCGGCCAGACCCACCTGACGTAGGACAGCGTCCATCTCGCCTTCGATCCGGGCAACCTCCGCGAGCCCCAGCGCGTGCAACGCGTCCGGCGTCTCGTCCAGCGTCGTGTGGTGCCTGATCGCGTCCCTATAGAGCGCGCGGCCATCGGGAACGTCCCACAGACCCGCCGAATCGGGTGCCACGTCCAGCAACGCTTCATGCTGGGCGGCGAGGTCCCGGTAAGCGGGATAAATGCGTGTTTCCACGATTCGTTGCGCGGTCTGCCGCAGCGCCTCGCGGACCTCCGCCTCGATTCCGTCCGCCCTGTCGAGCCGGGTCACGAGCATGTTCTCGGACGGCTCCGGGACGGTGAATCCGCGCAAGGGCCCCAGCGTCTTTTCCACTATGAAGGCGGGAGGGATCATGCCGGCTTGGCGCGCCTCGTCCACGCGGTCCCGTACGTCGTCCAGGACATCGGCGAAGGCGGTCAGCCGGGCGACATAGTCGTCGGCATCCGCCTTCGTCTCAATCGCATGCTGGTTGGCGAGAAAGGAGGGAAGCGCGATGTGCGGTCCGAGGATCTGGCTGATCACATAGCCGTCGAAGGGGCGCTCAAGCTGCCGGATACGGTTGCGGAACATATAGTCCGCAACATCGTAGGTCGTTCGGTCGCGCTCGGTCAGCCCGTCCCGATCAAACTCGGAGAGGCCGGACAGTGCACGGTTCATCAGCGCAAGTTCGTCTGCGCGTCCCTCAGCGGAATAGTCATTCAGTCGTCGGGTGACGGACGCGTCGCCGACACGGTCTTCGAGGCCCAGGCTCGTGGCGTCTTCGGGTCTCAACGCCAGCTGCTCCAGCATGATGCCATCGACGAAGGCGTTCAGGTCAGCAGGGGGGCGAGACGGGGTTTCCCGAGCGTCGCATGCGCTCAATCCGGCGAAAGCCATGATCGCGAGGGCCAACGCTCCGGCTGTCTTACGAAACTTCATGGCATGTTGCTCCCGCTCCAAACTTGCCATCTACATACAGCAATGTATGTTCCCTGCACAATCCGTATCCCTGAGGATCGAACATGAAGGCAGACCGTTCCAATCCGCGTTCGACGCAGATCCGGGTGCGGCCGCGACTCGGCATTCCTTGCCTGGTCGGCATTCCTTGCCTGGTCGGCATTGCGATCATGGCGGGCTGTTCCCAGGACTCCGCGGTGGAGCGTTTGGCCATACCCTCTGCCAGTGCCGATCGGAACGCCGCGCCGTCAAAAGACGCGACGCGGTCTGAGGCGGCCCGTCTTTCAGACATACACGACCGGATGGCGCATCGTCTGGCGGAGGCGGACCTTTCGGTTCGCATGGCGTTGAGCCAGCCGTTCTCGCCGTCCATGACGGATAACTCGGAGAACTGGTCGGCACTGGGGCGAGACGTAGGCGTCCTGAAGTCCGAGCTTGAAACGTTGGACGCCTCCTCGCTTCGACCTCCTGAACGTCTGACCCAGCGCTATCTGATGAGCTTGGCCGACGCGGTCGAGCGTCAGGCACGTCTGCGTCTCTACCAGTTTCCCGTAACGCCCTATGCTGGAGGATGGCCCGAAAA
>JBCCCX010000083.1:0-12289 GCA_039033275.1 Pseudomonadota bacterium
CCTGCAAAGCGGCACGGTAGGCGGCGACGGCTTGCTCCAGCCGTGCGGTCCCGCTCTCGCGCTCGCCCAACGTCCGGAGTGCATTGCCAAGGTTGTTCTGGGTTGCGGCCCAGTTGAGCGGGACGCGCTCGCGGGTGTATTCTTGCAAAGCGGCACGGTAGGCGGCGACGGCCTGCTCCAGACGCTCGGTTCCGCTCTCGCGCTTGCCCAACGTCTGAAGTGCAGCGCCAAGATTGTTCTGGGTCATGGCCCAGTCGAGTGGCCTTAGTCCATTTGGTGCGAAGCGGAGGGCTCTCATGTAGTCCGCTATGGCGCGTTCGAGTGCGCGGTTGTCCCCGCGGCGATCCCCTTTCCCGTATTGCGCATCCGCCGCGCCCATGATCCGGCGCCAGCGCTGGTGGTCGAGTTCGGCTTGCAGGGACTCCAGCTTCGCGTCTGCGCCCAGATGGATCTCCGTCGCGCGGTCATATTCGCCGCGCAGCAGAGCGGTGCGCGCCTGGGCGTCGATGGCCTCTTCCCAGGCGTCCAAGTCCTGGCCAAGCTTGCCGAAGGCGGCCTCGGCGATGTCGGCGAAGGCGGCTTCGGCTTCGACGAGGCGTCCCGCATCGAAGAGGGCGCGGGCTCGGTCCAGCGCGACCTCAGCGCGTTCGCGTTCCGTGGGCGGCAGGGCGACGAGGCGGTCTTGCAGCGTGTCGATCTCGGCGCGGAGCTCTCCGGCGTCGGTCGCGAGCTCGGTCGCTTCCTCGATGAGCTTTGCGTAGTCGATCGGGTCCATCTGGCTGCCGATGCCGACCACGATGGCTTCCAGCGTGGCGACCTGCACGCGATTGTCCTGCGCCAGCCGGTCATTGAGGGTGCGCAGTTCGCGCGCCTTGGCAGGGCCGAGCGATTCGTTGATCTCCGCCAGCGTGACGGCCCCGGCCGGGGCGGCCATGCCGAGCATGAGAAGGGCGGTGAGCGCAGTCGCGAGTCCCGTCCGGATCATCTGTCGTCTCCGCATCTGTCGAAATGGATCGGCGCGTCATTGCCGCGCGTGTCGAAGCGCAGCGTGTCGATCGCGCCCGGCAGGAAGGTCAGTTCGGTGACTTGCCCGCGCCGTGCGGCGGGCGTCACGGTGGTGGAGCGGACCGTGTCCCCTTCCGGCAAGGACAGCTCACCGCTGGAGATCGCGCCGACGCCGATCTGGTGCAGGGTGAGGACGCGGCCCTCTACGTCGAACCGATAGCGGACCGTCTCGCAGCCGCGCTCGCCCCAGATGCCTTTCGGCAGTTCGGCTAGGATGCGGTGCGTGCCGTCGACAAGGCCGGAGGCTTGGGCGATCTGGTCGACCGTGCGTTCCACCTTGCCCGCTTCGCTTTCCACGACCGTGCGCGGCTCCATCAGCGCGTAGACGCTCTGGATCGTCCCGAACACGAAGACCACGCCGAGGAAGAAGACGGCGAGCGATCCCGCGCGGCAGTACCGTTTCAGCCCCTTTCCCGGCTTGGAAACGCGTTTTTCGCCGAGCATGACCGCCATAATGATGGTCGCGGAGACCAAGGCGAGCGCGGTCTTGCCGAGCGCGCTGATCTCCTTGCTGAGAAACGCGCTGAACAGATAGCCGAACAGGATGAGCGTGCTGAGGGCGACAGCGGCGGCGAACAGATATTCCAGCCGCGTCGGCTCAGCTGCGCTGTCCCCGCTGGGATGTATGACGGCGTCCCCCTGGCTCATGGAGTCAGCTTAGCGCGGATCAACGGACTTCCAACGTTTTTTACGTTCGGGCCTGCCGGTTATCCGCAATCGCCCGCGCGCGGCGCAGGGCCTCGATCAGGCTGTCTGGCCGGGCAATGCCTTGGCCGGCGATGTCGAAGGCGGTGCCGTGGTCGGGGCTGGTGCGCACGATGGGTAGGCCCAGGGTGATGTTCACGCCGCGGTGGAAGTCCAACGTCTTGACCGGGATCAGGCCTTGGTCGTGATACATGGCCAGCACGCCGTCATAGGTGGCGCGGGCTTCCTTGTGGAACAGCGTGTCGGCGGGCAGGGCGTCCGTGACCCTATGGCCTTCCGCGCGCAGGAGACGGCAGACGGGGTCGATGATGTCGCGTTCTTCCGTCCCCAGCGCGCCCTTCTCCCCGGCATGGGGGTTCAGCCCGCACACGGCCAGGCGCGGCGAGGCGATGCCGAAATCCGTCTCCAGCGCGCCCAGCATGGTGCGCGCGGCGTCCAGCACGGCCTCCGGCGTGATCGCGTCGCAGGTGGCGCAGACCGGAATGTGGATGGTCGTGAGCCCGACGCGCAACTCGCCGCCGCTACCGTCCGGCGCGGCGAGCATCATGACCGGGCCGGGATGGTAGGGCGCGTCATGGCCTTCGCATAGCGCGCCGAGATATTCCGTATGGCCCGGAAAGGAAAAGCCCGCCCGGTAGAGCAGATCCTTAGCAATGGGGTTGGTGACGACCGCGCAGGCTGCGCCCGACAGGGCCAGCGTCACGGCCGTGCGGATGCTGCGCGTCACCGTGTCGGCATAGGCCGGGTCGGGTTGGCCCGGCACGGCGTCGCCGCCCTCGATAGACAGGACTGGCAAGGCATCGGCGAAGGCGGATGAGACGCCGGCCAGATCGGCGACCGCCTTTATGGGCAGGTCGGGTCTGGCGCGCTGCAGCATGCCTGGCGGGGCGATCACGGCGAAGGCGAGGTTCGATTCCCCGCGAAGACGCTCCCACGCTTTCCAGGTAATTTCCGGGCCGATCCCGGCCGGGTCGCCCAGGGTAACGGCGAGGGGCGCGACCGCCGGAGAGGCCGGGGCGGTCGGAGACACAGGCTTATCCGCGCACCGAGATGGCGGCCTTGCGGCGCAGGTCGCGCAGGTGGCGGCGGGACGCCTGGGCCAGCTGCGTGTCCATCAGCCGGTTTTCGACCTCGTCGCGCGTCGGGATCTCGCTGCCCGTCACCTCGCGTTCGCACACGACGATCCCGGCCGCGCCGGTCGGCCGCTCGATGGGCTCCGACATTTCGCCGACGCCGGTCTCGGCGAGGATGGCGGAGAGCTGCGGGTTCATCTCCGACGCCTTGAGCTGGCCCATCTCGACCCGCGAAACGGCGTCCTGCGCATCCACGACGGCGTCGAGCGAGTCGCAGCCCTCGATCCGGTCGCGTACGCTCTCCAGCAGCGTCGCGGCGCTCTCATAGTCGTCCGCTGTCGCGGCCAGTTGCGCCAGGCGGTAGAGCGTGTCGTTCTCGGAGATGCGACGCTCCAGGATCACGACGACGTAGACGCCGCCTGGAACGGTGATCGGTTCGGACACTTCGCTGTCGTCGAGATCTGGTATGACGGCGGCGATTTCGGGACGCACGTCCCCGAGCTTGACCCATCCCATGTCCCCACCGGCGGCGGCCGATGGCGCGCTGGAGAATTGCTGCGCCAGGACGGAGAAGGGCGCGCCCTGCGCCAGCTGGGCGATCATGGCGTTGGCGCCTTCCAGCGCGCCTTCCGGCCCGCCAACCTCGGGCGTGGCCTCGATGTAGATTTCGGCCATGCGGTAGGACGGCTCGTCGGCGGTGGCGGAAATACGGTCGATTGTCTCGTCGATCACCGTGTCGCTGATGCGGATGCGCTGGCCAAACAGGCCGTTGACGATCCGCTGCCAGGCGATCTCGGACCGAATCTGGTCGCGCAGCGTCTCGATGGATACCCCGACGGAGGCAAGGCGCTGGACCACCTCCTGCGGGTCCAGCCCATTGCGCCCGATCAGCCGTCCGACGGACTGGTTGATTTCCCGGTCGTCGATGGACAGGTCGTAGCGTTCGGCCTCCTGCAGCTGCAACCGCTCATCGATCAGGTTGCGCAGGGCCTGGCTCTGGACGCGCAGCAAGGTCTGCTCATTGCGCTCCACACCCGTCGTGGCCAGGATGAACAGAACGCGCTGGCGCAAATCGTGGCTGGTGATGATGTCGTCATTGACCACGGCCGCGATGGAGTGGGCGGATGGGGACGGCCCGGCCTGCTCCTGTTGCGCCCACGCGCGACTGGTCGGCAAGGCAACCAGCAAGGCGGCCAGGGTGAGTCCCGTGAGAGATGATTTCACAAGAGCCATGTGCATTCTTTCCTGTTCCGGTCCGTAGCGGGCGCAAAGCCGTGACGGACCGGGGTGTGCCATTCCAGTGTCGGACCTTAGCCCCCGGCGCGCGCTGCGGCAATCGCGCTGCGCGGCTGCGGGCCTATAGCCCGCGGATCGGTCCCACAGGCTTAAATTTCAGTCAGCCCGCAGTCGCTCTCACTCTAGCCGTCCTCGATGCGCGCGAGATAGGCGATGCCGAGCAGCATCACCGCGACCGGGACGGACCAACTGGCCACGACCACCGGGAGAATGGCGACCTCGCCGAAGGCATAGACCAGGGAATCCGCGAAAAAGACGGCGAACCCCACGGCCGCACCGGTGATGAGCAGCCGCAGCGTGCCGCCTTCGCGCGTCAGGCTCATCGATACGCCGGCCGCGATGAACGTCATGGCGACCAGCATGATAGGCAGGGCCATGAGCCGGTTGAGCCGCAGGCGCAGGTCCCGCGCCGAAAAGCCCGCCAGCTCGTTTTCCCGGATCTCGCCCGGCATGGACCAGAAGCCCGCTCGCCGCTCGCCGGTTGTTTGTTCCGTCAGCGATTCGGCGTCGAGCGTGGTGGGCAGCGACAGGCCTTCCAACTTCTGCGTCTTCTCGCCGGGCGCGTTCTCCGTCACATCGACAAGCTGCCAATATCCCTGATCGCCAAGAATGGCGTATTCCGCGTCGAAGCGGCGGACGAAGCGCGTATTGCCGTCCATGTCGACGTCCAGCATCAGGAATGTCGTGTCGGCGAGCGTCCGGGACGCCAGGTCGATCTCTTCCGCGCGGATCACGATCTGCTGGTCGCCGCGGCCTTCGCGCAGCCAGACCGCGCCCTCCCTGGCCAACGGCTCCCCGCCTGTCAGCCGGGACGACATGTCCTCGAACGCATCATACATGCGTGTCGAGAGCGGGTTGACCGCGACCGCCCAGATCAGGCCGACAGCTCCGGCCAGGACCAGAGCGGGCCGGACGATCCCCCAGGCGGACCGCCCCGAGGCCCGCATGACGATCAGTTCCGACCGGCGGTTCATGCCGTTGATGGCCCCCATCATGCCGAACAGCACGACGAAGGGGATTGTCTGCTCGATGAGGCTCGGAGTCTTGAGCAGTGTTAGCCCCAGCAGCTGCAGGGACGACACGTTCGCATCGCTGCTCAGGTCGCGGTTGGCCTCCACGAAGTCCACCAGCATGATGATCCCCGTCACAACGAGAAACGCGATCGCCAGACTGCGCGCGGCCCGTCCGAAGATGTAGCGGGACAGGGTCTCGGTCATGTCGTTCGGTCGGGGGTCATGCCGCCTGCACCCGCCGGCGTTCCGCGAGCGCCGCGATCCCCGCCAGATAGGCTTCGGCGCGGCGGCCGGAACGGAGGTCGCCGACACGGCGCCGTCGCAGCAAGAAGACGAGGCAGATGGCGATCGTGGCTAGCGGAATGAGATATTGCACGGCGTTCGCCGCCGTGCTGTCCTCCGCGGCTGTCGTGGTCACGAAGCCGATGATCCGGATCATGAAGCCCAGCGTCGCGCACGCGACGATCCGGCGGCCATATCCGAGCCGCTGGTGCTCGCCGCGGATCATGAAGCACAAAGCCAACAGGACCAGCGCGATATTGTAGAGCGGTGCCGACAGGCGTGCATGGCCCTCCGCCAGATATCGTCGTCTCGTGTCGGCGGGAAGATACGTGCCGGGATCGGGGTTCAGTAGCTCGTTCAGATACAGGTCGGAGGTCTTGAAGCGCATCCGCATGTCGAAGGCGAAGGCATTGGACAGGTCCAGCTGGTAGTCCTCGAACTGGATGATGTCGAGCGAGCCGTCGGGCAGCTTTTTCTGGATCGCCCCGTCGCGTAGCAGAAGCACCGCACCGAAGGGCGTGCGCTGCACGTCGCCGGTCTTGGCCGTATGGGTTATGACGTCGCGCGGGTCGCGCGCATCGTGGATCATCAGGTCCTGCATCTCCCCGCCCGGTCCCAGCTCGCGCGCGTAGAGCGTCAGGTTGCGCGACGGCGTGACGAAGCGCCCGGTCGTGACAAGCTGGGAGGCGAGGTCGGTCCGCACCTTGAAAACCTCCACGCGCATCTGCCGGAAGGAGGCGGGCTGCACGAACAGGGTGATGAGCAGATGGACGATCATCGCCATGACGCCCAGCCGTACAAGCGGTGATCCGACCTGCCAAGGCGACGCGCCTGCAGCCTTCGCCACGATCACTTCCGAATCGCCGTTCAGCCGGTTCAGCGCGTAGAGCGATGCCATGAATATGGCGAGCGGCAGAATGATGCCCACCAGCTGCGGCAGGGCGAGCCCGGTGATCTTCAGGAAGGTCAGCGCGCTCTGCCGGTTTTCCACGATCAGCTCGAGCGTCTGCAAGGACTGGGTCAGAAGGGCCAGCAGCGCCAGCGCCGCCAGCGAAAGCAGGGCTGGCCAGAAAGCCTGGGTCCAGAGGTATCGCTGCAGGAGCGGCATGAGCGGTTATGATGTCCCCTGTGCGCGGCCAGCGACGTTCCTGGAAAAGATGAACCGCGAAACGGATCGCGGACGGCTTAATTCGGTTTTATTTCCCTCTCGCGCCCTTTACCAGATGCAACGCGGTTACGAACCGATCATGATCATGAAACGTATTGGGCAAGATGGCTACCACTGACAAGAACTCCGCCGACCTCACAGACACGGTCGACGTCACCTTCGTAAAGGATGCGCCCGCCACGAAAGGTGCGGCGCTGGTGATCGCCGGCACGGGGCCGGACAGCTACGGGCCGCATTATGCCGATGGCGGCCTGGGCGCCGTCGCCAAGGCGACCGGGTATAAGGGCAAGGCCGGCCAGTCCTTCTCCACATTCGTCACGCGCGGCGACGAGGCCGTGCAGGTCTTCGTGCGTGCGCGCGGCAAGGACGACACGTTCGACTACGAAATGGCCGTCGCGGAGACCGCCAAGGCGATGAAGGGGTCGGGCGTGCGCCAGCTGACCATCCATCTGGGCGGGTCGGACGCCACGGCCGACGACGCGGCGCGGGCGGCGCTCGGCGCGCGGCTCGCCAGCTACGCCTTCAACCGCCACAAATCCAAGGCGACCCTGCCCAAAGTACTGCCTGTCGATACGGTGCGTGTCGCCACGGACGATCCCGAAGCGGCGCAGCAGGCCTACGACAATTATTACGGTCCCGTGGGCGACGGCATGATCTTCGCCCGCGACCTCGTCAACGAGCCGCCCAACATGCTTTACCCGGAAACCTACATGAACCGGCTCGTGTCCCTGGAGTCCATCGGTCTCGAGGTCGAAGTGCTGGACGAGGCGCAGATGGAAGCGCTCGGGATGGAGGCGCTGCTCGGCGTAGGCAAGGGCTCTGAACGCGAGAGCTACCTGGTCGTGATGAAGCACATGCACGGACAGGACGGCGATGCACCCGCCCTGCTGGTCGGCAAGGGGCTGACCTTCGATTCGGGCGGCATCAGCCTCAAGCCCGGCGCCAACATGTGGGACATGAAAGGCGACATGGGCGGGTCCGCCGCCGTGGTCGGCACGATGATGGCGCTGGCCAAGCGAAAGGCGAAGGCGAACGTCATCGGCGTGGTCGGCCTCGTCGAGAACATGCCGGACGGGCGCGCCCAGAATCCGGGCGACATCGTCACCTCCATGAGCGGGCAGACGATCGAGGTGCAGAACACGGACGCCGAAGGCCGCCTCGTTCTGTGCGATGCGCTGCATTATTCCATCGACCGGTTCAAACCGGCGGCCTGCGTGGATCTCGCCACGCTGACGGGCGCGATCATCGTCGGCCTCGGCAATGAATATGCCGGTCTGTTTTCCAACGATGACGGGCTGGCGGAGCAGCTCAGCCTCGCGGGCGATGCCTCGACGGACAAGGTGTGGCGCCTGCCGCTGCACAAGAAATACGACAAGCTGCTCAACAGCCCCAATGCCGACATGAAGAACATTGGCGGGCGCGCGGCCGGGTCGATCACGGCGGCACAGTTCCTGCAGCGCTTCGTGCCCAAGGGCACAGCCTGGGCGCATCTGGACGTGGCGGGCACGGCGATGAAGCCTTCGGGCCGCACCGATGCGCGCGAGACCACATTCGGCACGGGCTTCGGCGTGCGCCTGCTCAACCGCTGGATCGCGGCCAACTACGAAGCCTGATTTGGCTGAAGCGGGTCCCGAATACTGGTTCTACCATTTGGAGGCGAGTACGCTGAAAGGCGTGCTGCCGGACCTGCTGTCCAAGACGCTGGCCAAGGGCTGGCGCGCGCTGGTGCGTTTCCCGGATGGGGCCGACCTGTCGGAATGGGACGACCATCTCTGGACCTACCAGGACCAGAGCTTTCTGCCGCATGGCCGCGAAGACCAAGGCCGCGCGGACGTGCAGCCCGTTCTTCTCGCCAATGCGGCCGACAGCGCGGACGGTTTCGATGCGGTCTTCCTCGTTGACGGGGCGGATGTCGCCGACATGTCTTCCGCTGAACGGGTCATGGTCCTGATCGACGGCCGGTCCGAGACGGCCGTCGCGCGCGAGCGGGCGCGCTGGAAGGCACTTAAGGATACGGACGCGATGATGAGCTACTGGCAACAAGGCGCTCGCGGGAGATGGGAGAAGAAGGCTTAGCCGTTGGTATGAATAATCTTCGATAGGAAGATTGAAAGAGTCTTGTAACCAATGGCCACATATGCAAGTTTCCAAAGGTAACATTTGGAGACCTCTCATGTACGACATGATCGCCCAGCAAATGAACGCTTCGCTCCCCTTTGTGGCGCATAACGGCATCCGCGTGACCCGCATCGCCGACGGGGAGGGGGAGGCCGTGTTCCCGCAGACCGGCCAGAGCCTCAACCATATCGGAACGCAGCACGCGGGCGGCCTATTCACGCTGGGTGAAACGGCGTCCGGGGCAGCCATGACCGGAGCTTTCGCACCGATGATCCTCAACGTTCTACCGTTGGCCGCGGAGGCCTCGATTCGCTACCTTGCAGTTGCGAAGGGGGATATCACTGCTATGGCCCGCGTCGAAGGCGAGCCAACGGATTTGCGTGCGGCGATTGAAGCGGACGGCGTTGCGCGTTTTCCCGTCAAGGTGACGCTGGCCGACATGGACGGGGCGACGGTCGCGGAGATGACAGTGCGGTGGAACGTCCGTAAAAAGGGCGGGTGACCGACACGCTGCCCCAAAGAGAAACGTACCGCCACGGCGACGTCGCGACCCAAGCGCTCGATCGTGCGATGGAGTCAATGGCGCAGACAGGCGGTGTGCCTTCCCTGCGCGCCCTCGCCAAGGCTGTGGGGGTGACCCATGCAGCGCTCTACAGGCACTTTGACAGCCGCAATGCCCTGCTCGATGCTCTGGCCGGTCGGGGGTTCGACCGATTGGCCGAGCGCATCCAGGGTGGTCGAAACCGTGCTGATGTCATCGACGCCTATGTGCGTTTCGCGCTGTCGAACCCGACTCTCTACGGAACCATGATGACCCGCTCCAACCGTAGCTTCGGCGAAGCGGGGACGCTGTCCAGCGCTTTCGCCCGGACCTTGTCGGCCGTTCGCGGCGCATTGGGTGACGATGCAGAGGACCGCGATATCCAGGCGCTCTGGGTGATGCTTCACGGCGCGGTCAGTCTCCATGGCAACGGGATATTGCAGACCCCGAGCGAGAGCGCGTTAATTCGGTTCGTCTCGGATCTCGATAAACCCGTCTAGGGCTGCTGCGGCATCGTTTCGACGTCTATCTCCGCCAGCGCCGCGTGGATGGCGCTGACGACGACGGATCCTTGCCCCACGGCGGAGGCCACGCGCTTGACCGAGTTGGCGCGCACGTCCCCCACGGCATACAGGCACGGCCAGGATGTCTCGAAGTCGCTCGGCCGCCGCTCTAACGGCCAGTCCGATGCGGTGAGCATTTCGGCCTTTAAGTCCGTTCCCGTCAGAACGAAACCCGTCCGGTCGCAGGCCACCCCTTCGGGCAGCCAGTCCGTGAAGGGCCGCGCGCCGACGAACAGGAAGACGAAAGGCGTCTCCAGCGGTCCCGTCTCTCCGCCCGCGCGGTTCCTGACGGTCACGCTTTTCAGCCGGTCTCTCGTTTCGTCTTCCAGGCCCAGCCCGTGCAGCGCCGCGATCTCCGTTTCCGGATGGAGGGTGATGTTGGGTGTCTCCTCCAGGCGGCGGACCAGATAGTCGGACATGGTCTCGCGAATGTCCGCCCGGCGGTAGAGGATGTGGACATGGCGGCAGGTCTGGCTGAGGAAGACCGCGCCCTGGCCGGCGGAATTGCCCGCGCCGACAATGGCGATCTCCATGTCGCTGCAAAGCTGCGCCTCCATCGGCGTGGCCCCGTAATAGATGCCGCGCCCCTCATAGCGTTCCAGATCGTCGATGGGCAGGCGGCGATACTGCGCGCCGGTCGCGATGACGACGGACCGCCCCCCGATCTTGCGCCCGTCCGACAGGGTCAGGCAGTAGAAATCGTCCACCCGTTCCAGCGCGGTCGCCTCCACGGGCGCGGCGATGCGCGCGCCGAACTTCATCGCCTGGGTCATGGCGCGCTCGGTCAGCTCCTGGCCCGACACGCCGGAGGGAAAGCCCAGATAATTCTCGATCTTGGACGAGGTGCCGGCCTGCCCGCCCGGATTGTGCGAGTCGATCGCGACCACGTCCAACCCTTCCGAGGCGGCATAGACGCAGGCGGCCAACCCGGCCGGGCCGGCCCCGATGACGATCACGTCCGCCTTGGCGCCGTCGGGCAGCAGGTCGAAGCCGAACGCGGCGGCGATCTCGGCCGCCGTCGGCTTGACGAGCGTTTGGGACCGCCCGCGCAGCACGACCGGTAGGTCCCCATCCGTCAATCCCTTGGCGTCCATGATCGACCGGGCCAGCGAATCCGCGTCCGGGGAAAGCCAGCGATGCGGCACGCCGAACTTCGACAGCAGGTCGCGCGCCGTGAAGACGGTGCGGTCCTGCGCCGGGCCGATGACGATGACGGCGCTGTGGTTCTGGTCGCGGGCAAAGGCGCGACGGGCCGTCAACGTGTTGACGAAGATGTCCGACAGGTGGGAATTCTCGACCAGCAACCGTTGGAAGTCCGGATAGGCGATGTGCAGCACGTCACCGGCCTTGCCCATGGTGATGTAGGCGATGGAGGCCTGACCGGCCAGCACGCCGACATCGCCGGAAAATTGCCCGCGCTCCATCCAGCCCATCCGGCGCGGACCTTCCGGCGTCTCGATGAAGATATGCGTCTCGCCGCTCAGCGTGACGAGCATGTCGCCCTGGGTCCGGCCTTCGGGCGTCAGCGTCTCGCCCGCCTCATGGGACTGGACAGTCCCGTAAGGGCGGAGTTCGTCCAGCTCCGCGTCCGAGAAAGTGTAGTTGATGTCGGCGGGCCGGGGCGTGCTCATGGCCGTGTCCTGATGGAGCCAGCCACGAAGATCAAGCCGCACGGGGACCGGGTCTGTCTGGCGCGCATCGTCGTCTATCTCCGCCGGTCCGTTTCATGCGCGCACGCGCCCCTGTCCTGCCGCCCATCGCCCTGACTTGGGGGGTCGGCCTGTGCTGTCTTTTGTCTCGCGTGTGACACGAGCGCGGGCTCTGCCGTCCGTGAAGGCGGCAAAGGAGAGGTTACCTTTTTACACAGACGCAAAGCCCGCGCGCTCCAGTGGCACGCCCGGTCGTCAGCGCCGCGTCTGCCGGCGGCCCCGTGGGCCCACGCCGGGAGGCGGGGAGCGGCGCCGGCCTTTCGGGCCGGACGCCATCTTCCGCCTGGCCTATGAGGGGTACACCACGCGGTCGGATGTGCGGGGCTCACCCCCGCATCCTCCCGCCCGGCTCACTGCGCACTGCAAGGCCATCGTCGGTCGCTTCGCCGGGCGGAGCGCGGGACGCCGTATCAGCTCGCCCCACCCCCAGCCACCAAAGCCCCCGCCAGTCCAAGAGCGATACACTCTCTCGTGTCCGTGACAGGTGGGCGCAGCATAGCGCAAGGCCGGATGGCGGGGATCGATTGGGCGAGTTTTCTTCGCAAGTCGAACCAAAGCAGAGAGTTAGGCCGCGCGGCTAAGGGCGATAAACGCGGATGGATTTGCGGGGCGGGCGAACAGACCACCCCAGCGCCGTCCCCGGCATTCATTGCCGGGGCCTGGTCTCCTTCTTCATCACAAGAGGAAGGCGGTCGGAACGGCTCATCTTGTGAGCGCTATCGACGCCAGACCCCGGCAATAAATGCCGGGGACGGC
>JBCCCX010000084.1:0-12162 GCA_039033275.1 Pseudomonadota bacterium
CGCCGACTTCCCCATCCACCGACACGTTTTCCGTGGTTTCCTGCATGACCACGATGTCGTCTCCGTCCCCGGCAAGGATCGTGTGATGTGCCACGCTAGTTGACCACTGGTGCCAGGTTTCTGACCATTCTTGCCACTCAAGATGACCATCGGGCCGTTTTCGCGGTCTCGGGGCAGTCTTCGGGTCGCGTCAAGGTTCCTTAGGCGCCGCAGTCCCGCTCAGCGCTTCCAAATCCGCCATCTATCCTTAATGGCTCCCTTCAGAGCCACCTCGAAGCTTTCGCGGCACGGTCGGAGATGTATCGCGAGTACCGAGTTAGCTCGGCGGGTGCGGCCCTGACCCGGGAAGGCGGCGGAAAGCGGTCGTTCGCTGCACGAGGCGGAACCAGTTCAACTAGCAACTTCGGGGTGTCGGTAAACTGACGCACCCCTGTCAGGGCAGCGCCAATGGCGCTTCCTTGACTGCCGCATCTTACAACACTATTGTTGTAAGCATGATACCCGATCATATTGATCTGCCCGGTTCGCCCTGGCCTGTCCTTCCCGCCGGCATCCACGATGCGACACTCGCGGATGTCCAGGCACGGTTCGCGTTGAACCCTAATCGTCGGTTACAGTTTGGGGGCTTCGTCGCCGCGCTGACCAACCTACGTGGTGCCGGGTGCCGGCGCGCCTTCCTGAATGGGAGCTTTGTAACCGCCAAGCCCCGTCCCGGCGACTTCGACGCGTGTTGGGACCCAGCCGGCGTCGATAGGACCTTTCTCGATCCGGTGCTGCTCACCTTCGAGAACAGCCGAGCGGCGCAGAAAGCCAAGTATCACGGGGAGCTGTTCCCCTCCACGATCCCGGCCGATCGAGCCGGGACCATCTTCGTCGAGTTCTTCCAAGTCGATCGCTTCACCGGTGCCCCCAAGGGCATCGTCGCGATCGACCTCCCGGCCGACCCGATGCTCCAACCCACGGTGACGTCATGATCCACAGCGACAAGCAGTACGCCATATCAGAAGGACAACTCGGCAAGCTCCGCGACGCGCTCGCGGCCGCTCAGGCCGGGAATGCCGATGCGATCGGCGAGCAGGACTGGCTGCGCGATGCCCAGGCCGATGCGATCAAGAGCCAGATCGCGACGTTGGAGGCCGAACTCTCCCACTACGAGCTTCTGAAATCGGGAGAGATCACATTCGCCAAGACGCATTCGCTGGAGAACCTGCCGTCCGTCCTCGTTCAAGCGCGGATCGCGGCCGGCATGAGCCAGACCGACCTTGCCGAACGACTCGGTATGAAGGCGCAGCAAATCCAGCGCTACGAGGCGTCGGACTACTCCGGCGCGAGCCTCGATCGACTGATCGACGTGTGCGAGGCCTTGAACGTTCATACCACGGGACTGTTCGAGAGCGACGACACCACCAAGGGAGCCGTCTTCTCTTGGTCGGACATCGACGATGTGGTGTGGAAGCAGTTCCCGGCACGCGAGATGGCGAAGCGCGGTTGGTTCGATGTGCCCCGAAAGGGCGACGTCTACCAACTCGCGCGCGACTACTTCATGCAGACTGCCGGACCGCAGTTCGCGAGCGCCTATCACCGTAAGAAGATGCACGGCGGCTCGGTGCCGAACGAGTACGCGCTACTCGCTTGGCAGGCACGCATCCTGGAGCGGGCTCGAAACATCGTGGAAATCCATGGCCCACCGGAGTTCGTCGCCGACGATCGCTGGATCACCGATCTCGTCGCGCTCACGCGACGCAAGGACGGTCCCAAGCGCGCGCAGGCGCTTCTTCTGTCCAAAGGCATCATCCTCGTCACTGAGAAGCACCTGTCGGGCACCTACCTCGATGGCGGGGCGATGCTCGATCGCGACGGCCGACCGGTCATCGGGCTCACCCTGCGCTTCGATCGTCTCGACAACTTCTGGTTCGTACTTCTGCACGAGCTGGGGCACGTGTTCCTGCACCTCATGGACGGGCTGCGCTACGACTTCTTCGACGAGGAGGAGACGGCTGGTGACGACAAGGTCGAGCGCGAGGCCGACGCGTTCGCGCTCGATAGCCTCATACCGGAGGTGAAGTGGGACGAGTGCCTGTCGCGCTTCGCGCTGTCCGAGGAGGCAGTGCGGATCGACGCCAAGAATCTCGGCATCGACGCCAGCATTATCGCCGGACGCATTCGTAAGGAACGAGGCGACTACACCATTCTTGGGGGACTGATCGGCAATGGTCAGGTTGCATCGCAGTTCGAGGACGACGGCGATGAACTTATCTAAAGATACCTATGTGCCGGCCCTTCGGTGGCGATTGGGTGAATTCCAGGCCCTTTTTCGTCTGGCCCCCGCGGTGAAGGATCGCGTTATGCCGCTCCTTTTCATTCCGCCAGTCGAATATGATTTCGACGAGCAACGGCCAAAGAAAACAGTTCATGAGCATGTGCATCCCTTCGTCACGAAATTCGAAAAAAAGTGGGGCAAGCGGCCAGCTTGGATCGCACTTGATCCGAAGGTTACTACAGGACGGATGAGCGACGGCTCGCACCCATTTGACTATATCCTCGATGGTTTGCGCCCGAAGGGTGGCATCGCCATTCCCGCCATGCCATTGAATGTCGACTCCGATACAATGGACGCCGCCGCGCGGGCAACCGAGGCAGATGGCCAGGGCGCTGCCGTAATCCTTCGGCTCGAAGATATGATGAGTGGTAATCCACACCGAGCTATTGTGAACTTCGCAAACAGCCTCGATATTGAGCTCAGCGAGTTAGATGTCATCATAGATCTGGGAGCGCCGAACTTTGAGCCCTACAAAGCCTTTGCAGGCGCTTTGACGGTAGCCCTAAAGCGCTTGGGCAACCTCAACGAAGCCCGCCATCTCGTCCTCATCGGAACAGCGATCCCAGACTCCTTCTCACAGCTGGCTAAGGGGTCTGACGAAATCCCACGACACGACTGGCTGTTCTATAAGGAGTTGATAGGCGGAATGCCATCCGGAATGCGCCGGCCGATCTTTGGGGATCACACGACCGTGCATCCCGACTTCGTGGCGTTGGATATGCGGTTTGTGAAGCCAGCCGGAAAGATCACCTACACAGGCCCGACATCATACGGCACTCGGAAGGGGAAGGCGTTTCGGGGGAATGAGGGTCAGATGCGCGAACACTGTGAGGCGATAATCAAAGAGGCGAGGTTCGCGTTTCGCGGTGCAAGTTTTTCACTCGGGGACAAATACATCGCGGACTGCGCATCGCATGTCGAGGGAACGGGCAGCCCGACAACTTGGAAGTGGGTTGCGATCAATCATCACATTACGACGGTTGCAGATGATCTCGCCACCTTGTTCGGGACGCCATAGCCGCTTTTATCGCCGGTGCCAGCTCTCGGACCGGTACCTCATCTGCGAGCATGCGGTAGAGCCGCTTCCGGGGTGCGTTCACGTCGGCCTTTGAGGCACCCCGCGCGCGCAACAGGTTCTGCGCTTCCGGGTGCCAGAGCAAGTGCGCCAGCATGAATGGGTCGAGATCTGGATTCACCCGAGCCCGTCGACGACTCGCGAACATCATGCCGCCCCGCGGTCCCTCGACTATTTCCGTCAGCCCGCACCAGTTCGGAGCGATTGCAGCCGCAGCGTCGAGATGACGGGTAGCGACGACCAGAGTGAGCTTCTGAAGAGCATCGACGTAAGTCGCAAGCTGTGGCGGTAGGCGATTAAGCGTGTCGTTCGCGCTCTTGATCTCGTAGCCGTGCAGGTGACCATTGAAGACAGCAAGATCAATCCGGCTGCGAGCGTGCGCCAAGCCGAGCTCATCAATCATGAGCACGTCGCGGCGCCCGTCGTAGTGCCGAAGGTGACGCGTCTTCAGCGCGGCTCGAACCCTTCGCTCACCGTTTATCCGAAGCGCTTCCGCCACCCCTAGTCCCTCTCGTCGTCAGGGCTCACCTGACCACAAGACAAGAATCGCGTCGAGATGCTTCGGCTCGAACGAAGCGCGACGTGATGCTGCATGGCAGCGATAGAGATACGGACGGATGTCTCCTTTGGGCCGAAAAATATGACCAGATGCGTCCGGACGGAGGCAGCTCACTACAGAGTCTTCATATACTCGACCAGCGCCATCCGATCCTCATGGCTGAAGCTTTCGGCGCCGTATTCGTGCCCGCGGTTGTCGTTGCCCTTGGGCGTCGTGCCGTCGTCGCGGCGCAGGATCAGTTCGAAGCCGCCGGCCAGAGGCTTCTCAACTTCGTAACCGACCGAGACCGGATCGAATGCCGTGTGACCCGTCCAGAAGCGGGTCCGCCGCTCGTCCGCGGGCAGGAGAAGCTCGTAGAGCGATGCTACCGATCCATTGTGCAGGTAGGGCGCCGTCGCCCAGATCCCGTCGAGCGGGCGCGCCTTGTAGGCTAGGAGCGGGCTCTCGTCGGTCAGGCAGACCTCGCGGGCGCGAGCGTCGGGATCTGCGTCGCCTGACTCGAAAGGATCGCCCGGTTCGTCGAAAACGACAGGGGCTCGATCGACCCCGAAGAAGTTCCGCACCGCCGAGCCGACGAGGGCGGGCTTGTCGCCAATCAGCGAACCCTTCACCGCGATCTCCAGCATCTCGACCACGGGACCTTCGGCGCCCATCGGTGTGCCATCCGATGTCGCTTGGCCTTCCATCGGACCACTCGGCCCGGCTGCGAGGTAGGCGTTGCAGGCCATCCAGATGTCTGTGAGATCGCGCGGATCAGTGCCCAGCGTCTCGCGGAAGGTTACCATGCGTTCGGTGCCCTCGTCGGCCCGCTGCATGTCTGGAGTTAGGTGGCACGAGGCGCAGTTCTCCGCGAAGAGGTCGGCACCCCGTCCGGCTGCCTCCAGGTCAATGGGCGGGAAGTGATCGGGCCAGCGCGGCGCCTTCAGGTCTTGAAGGATCAGTTCCAGCTTCATCAGGTTCTGGATCTGCACCGTTGAGTCGAACCCCTCCAGCCGCCCCGGGTTGGGCTCGACCCGAACCTCGCCAAACACGCCGAGTACCTCTCCGGTGTTGCGCCCCAAGGCACCGTACTCGAACGGGTCGCCAGGCAAGGCGAAGCGGCTGTTCTGCGCGACCCCGTTCCACTGCACGCGGTCCTGACGCCAAATGTCCCACAAGAACGGATAGCTGACAGGCGCATCGGACGGGTTGCCGTGGGAGGCGTCCGCACCGTTGAACATCAGAACTTTGTTGAGGATGTGCCCCACAGCGTCGAGGCGGCCCGGTCCGTAGCGCGACGAAGTCTGGTTCATTGCCTCGGTCTGGACCATCCATGCGAGAAGCGTCTCGTAAGAGCCCCGGAGCATCGCTCGGTTCACCGCGCCATCCTTCCCATCGAGGACGCGGCCGGCGAAGACGTCCCACCGGACCGGATCGTCGCGCGTGGCCTGCATTGCGGCCACGAGGTCATCTGTGAAACGCTGGAAGTCTAACTGCGCCGGCGCGCCGTCGATCACCGTTGTCACCCCGCCGTAATCGACGCGCCCAGTGTGGCAGGCCGCACAGTTCAGGCCAATCCAACGCTCGGCCCTCGCTGCATCGTGAACCTGATCATCATACCACGAAAGCCCGGAGATTGGGAAATCCGCATCGGCCTGCCGGTCGATCTGGAATCCGATGGGCCGGTTCGAGGACGCCTTGGGAGGAAGAAGGAAGCCATAAAGCTTTAGGTTATCGAGGTCGGCGAAGCGACCTTGTCCGTCAAAACTATCGAGTGCGTCGAACCACGACAGTGGCATCATCCGGGAGCCTTGGGTTGCGCGGTACCAACCTGCGCGGTCGGCGGCGGACCAGCCCTGGACCTCCTCCGCTTCGGTCGGTCCAGACAGTTGCACGGCGAGAACGCCGATCATGGATAGCGCGAGAGCGTGTCCGGTTCGTTTCATGCTGTACCTCTATCGATCCTCCCGTGGTGCGTATCGTTCTGCCCACTGCAGCCGGCCTATTAATCGAACGCCATCTAATCGAACGCCATCGAAACGATCGCTATTTTACCTATGAGTTGCTTTATCTAAGAGCATTTGCAGATTGACACGATTCGCTTCATCTGTCAGCATTGTTTCCAATTAAAGCGCTATTTGACTTTGAGCTCTGGGGCTGTGCTTGGGATTGGCGCGGAGCGTAGGAAGCTTTCTTAGGGAAAGCTCGGATATTCTGTTCTTGGCGCACTTGCGCTCGCTCCGAATCCCTTCCCTGCCAAACGGAATTATTGAAGATGAGGAATTAATGATTGGCCCAGTTGCAGGAGACTTCGACGGTGCGCCGGGTTTGGTCGTTTGGCCTTTACCTCCGACACCAGACAGGTGGACATTGCCGGTATATTTTGGCGCTCGCCTTAAATCGAGAGTTATTCCATGCACATCGACTTGAACCAGACATTGGCAACCATATTAACGACGATCTTCATCCTAACATCTATGCCGGGTCGCGCCCAGACGCCGGCGCTCCTGACAACGGATGATATCAAGGCCGTCTCCCCTTGGGCGGATGATGCCTTGGCGGCGCAACTCGCGGCTTCGATAGACGCCTTCGAGAAGCACGGGGTCAACACGCGGCTTCGGATGACGAACTTTCTCGCGCAGGTCATGACCGAGACAGGCGGACTGACGCGTCTTGATGAGAACATGAACTACTCGTTTGATGCGCTCATGCGCGTTTTCTCGCGGAGCACCGTTTCCGAAGCCGACGCCCGCCGCATCGCCGGCAAGCCCGTGGAGGTGGCAAATTGGGTCTATGGAAACCGTCTCGGCAACCGCGGACGCGACACGATGGACGGCTGGGACTATCGCGGATCCGGCTTCATCCAACTGACCGGCCGCGACAACTTCATCCGGCGGGGGGATCAGATCGGAATCGACATCGCGTCGGACCCCGAAGTCGTCCGAACGCCGACCGTCGGCCTAGAGGCGGCCTTGGCGTACTGGACGGCGGTGGAGATCAACGAGGCGGCGGACGTGAACGACCGCCTGAAGGTCCGCGTCCTGGTGAACGGGCCGGCGGCGCACGGCTACGAGCAGTCTCGGGTCTGGTTCAACAAGATCTGGACGAAGGTCATGCGCGACAAGGAGGCGTCGGGCTTCGAGTCGGGCGACGCCGTCGTCGCGGCGGAGGGCGACCTCGCGCCACTCTACGACGCGATCCTCGGGACGGTCGGCTATCTCGACCCGGCTGATATTGCCACCGAGAGTGCCCCCGTCGCGCGCGACGAGGCTATCCGCAGCCTGCAACGGGAGAACGGCCTGCCGGAGACCGGCGAGATCGACGAGGCGACCGAGCAGGCGCTGCTCGACCCCCGCCTGTGGCGCCACCGCGCGCTGAACGACGTGGCGGCCGATGACGGCGCTTCCCGCGACCCCGAGACGACCGTGGTGATCGACTTCGCCTCCGGCGCCGTCGATCCGGCGGAGGACGCGCCGTTCGAAAGCGCGGCTCTTCCGATGACGGAAAGCGGCGCGGCGACGGTCTTCGACGCCGTATCGGACCCGACCCTCGACCGGGCATTGGCCGCCCGGCTGGCGAAGGTCACGGCGATCTATCCCGACTACGCGATCCCGCCCGATGCCGGGCCGACGGGCGACTCGATCGACTACGGGGTGTTCGGCGACGACGACCGGATCCCGGTCCATACAAAGATGGACATGCGCGCGCCTCCGGCCAGCAGCATCGTCCAGATCGCGTTCCGCACGGCGTTCGGGACGGAGAAGTCCTGTTCCGGCGCGATGGTCGCCCCGGACGCGGTGCTGACGGCAGCGCATTGCATCCATTCCGGATCGGTCCGCGGACGCCCGTTCCGGGACTTCGTGATCGTGCCGGGGCGCATCTCGGGCGCGGCGAACTTCGGCGAGTGCGGCGCGGTGTCGGCGCGTGTCATGCACGGCTGGACGAGCGCGACCGGCGTCGTGGAGTTGCTGGATTACGATCTAGGGATCATCAGGCTGGACTGCGACATCGGGCATCAGACGGGCTGGTTCGGGATGCGCGCGCTGGCGGAGGACGACCACGGCGCGGCGGTGCGCGTGCAGGGCTACGCGTCCGACAAGCTTCCCCGCGGGACCCAATGGCTCAGTTCGGACCGCATTCGCGCCATGACGGCGTGGAAGGGGTTCCACCAAGCCGACACGTTCGGCGGCACCAGCGGCGCGCCCGTCACCGTCGAAGGCGTGGGCGACATGATCGTCGGCGTGCATTCGAACGGCTTCTTCGGTACCAGCGAACCCTACAGCACTAACAACGGCTTCACGCGGCTGACGCCGGAGAGGATCGCGACCGTCGTGTCGTGGATCGAGCAATGAGGGGCGCCGTCACGGCGATGGCCTGCGCCGCAGTCGCCATTCTGGGCACGGCGGCCGCGTCCGCTCAGGAACCCAATCCGCGCTCGCTGATCTACATCGAGTGCCGAGACGGCGGCAGCAACGGGTCCGGCGTCGTCGTCGGCACGGCAGGCTTGGTCCTGACCGCGAAGCATGTCGCCGCCGACGTGCGCAACGAAACCTGCGAGGGAGCTGTCGGCACGCAGTCCAGTGCGTCCGCCATGAAGCGGCTACGCGTCGTCGCGACTAGCCAGGCGCATGACGTCGCGCTCGTGCAGTTCGCAGAGCATCAGATCATGGAGCCGTTCGTCCCGGTCGCCTTCGACCCCAACTTCGAAGGCGAGCCGGGCGACAGGGTCGTGGGCTACGGCTTCCATCCGCAAAAGGTCGGTCTCGCAGATTCCGCCCCGGGCGAGGTGAAGGCAGGCGCGATCAATGCGGGCGGGCTGCTCGGCCTAGACATGAATACTGTGCTTGGCATGAGCGGCGGCCCGATTTTCTCCGACGGAAAGCTCGTCGGGTTGATCAAGGGCGAGCGGTACGACCCGAACGGGGACGCCCTTGAGACATCCATGATTGTCCTCGCCGAGGTGCCGGAGCCGCAGATCGTTCAAGTTCTCGCCAGCAGCCCGCAGCAAGTGCAGCAAGACCGCTCCATAGTGCTGCGGGACAACCTGATGCGGAATGATGTCTGCACCCAATTACTACGGGAGGACATCACCGCACGGAGTGAGCACTTCCCCGTGGCCGCCAACATCGTCGCGGATTATCTGGATGAGCCAGAGAATCCGCTGGCGGCGACCTCGGAGTATTGGGTCACCGTGACGACCGGCCCCGCGCAGTGGATCGACTGCCACTCAGGCAACCTGCTGAAGTCCTTCTACTTTCCGATGGGCATGGTCGTTCGCCCCGAGCGGGACGTCGACGATGGCGGAACGATCCGCACCGTTTTCCTGACCGAGCATGGCCTCCGTGTCTTCCTCGATCCCGCCGCCTTGCGTCCCGTGACTCCCGAGGTGGGCTACGTCTTCGTGGTGAGCGACAATTTCTACAAGCTTTGCCACGTGGGCGAGGAAGCCTGCGATCCCCACCGCGAAGGCTTCTTCGACGCGGATGCTCCGGAATTCGCCGTACAGTGGCCGTATCTGAACGGGTTCGATACGTATCTGAGGGTACCTGCCGCGCTCGACGACCTGGACGTCGCCTATGGCGCTCTGGCCGACCTGTGGGACTTCGAGTCGAACCCACCCGCATTCGGCACAATACCGGCGCTCTGGCGGTTCGATCTGAGCGATCCCGAGAGCATACCGGCTTGCGCCCCCCGCAAAGCGTATCTTCATTCTTTCTATTCCCACCACGATCCCACAGCGCCCGACGAAGGCGCGCTCTTCCCGCAGCCGGTCCGCTACAGCCTATGCAACATCATCGATGGACGCGCCTTCAATCGGTACGAGCGGATGAAGATCGTCACCGTCGAAAGCGCGAAGCGGCGGTTCTCGAACCTATGGGCGGTTACAACGATGCACATCGTCCCGGACAACATCAAGAACGCCTCGCAGGCACTCTTCCGGCAGAACGGGCCGGACGACTCTGTAGGCCCGATGGACATTCGAGCGGAACGCCAGATCGTTGATGAGATCCGCTGCGACCACCCGCGTGGAGACAGGATGTCTTTGGGGCATGCGGCGGCGCTTCGTACCCTTACGGACGTCATTGAAGGCGACGACCGACGCCATTCGATCTATCGGCAATTCCAAGTCGCCCAAGGTGGCTCGTCGGTCGACGTGTTTAGCGACACGCCGCTTTTCAACGAGATCGAGGTCTGGGTCGAATGCAACGGCACGGACGGTTTGCGCGACAAAGGCAGTCTGGTCGTCGATCTGGTCCCGATGCCGGGCCGGGATCAATTTGAGTTGTCCTTCAAGGACTTCTACAACAGCCTGTCGACGTACTTCGGGGGGCTGAAGGGCGTGCCGGGGATCGACGTCGTGAACCGACGCCTAAAGGAAGGTACGCTCTATCGGATCTGCGAGTTTTCCGAATATGTCGCCGTGCGAACGGTCCTTTACAACATCGTGAAGGACAGCAGCCGCGTGCAGCGCGCGCGCGAGTTGCTCAATGTCGATCTGGACCTGATGACCGACCACCTGATCCATCTCATGATGGCCAGCGCCGTCTCCACCGACGTCCGGTTGCGGCTGACACCCCAGACTAGCCAAGGATGCGAGACATGATGATATCGAAGATGATCGCTACGACGGCGTTCCTCGCGCTTGCGACGTCGTCCGCGCCGCCGGACCGCACCTGCACCGCGCCGCAGACAGCGCGGGATTCGATGACCGTGATGCCGGTCCAATCGGGAAAGCAATGGTGCTGCTGCGGCGGATGCTGCGGTTATGCCGTCAACTGCGCAGCGATCCCCGGCTGCACCTCATGCTGAAGGCCGGTGCCACGGCCGCCGTTGCGATGGCCGCCACCATGGCCCACGCGAACGGGACGCTCGACATCTGCTACCGGTCCGATGCCGCACCCTTCTCCTATGTCGGGACGGATGGGCACCCGGTGGGATACTCCATCGAAATCTGCGAAGCGGCCGCCGCACGGCTCGGCATGGAGACCGCGATGGTCGAAGTCGACTCGCTGAACCGGCTCGACGCGCTGAGCGACGATCGGTGCGACATGCTGTGCGAGGCGACGTCTATCACCATGGATCGGCGCCGGAACTACGAGTTCAGCCTCATCACCTTTCTCACGGGTAGCGCGCTTCTCTATCCGCAGGACCTCGCCGATGCGCCCGACGGCGACCGCAGCATCGCGGTCGGCTACCTTACGGGAACGACCGTTGCGGAGCATCACCGAGCCGGCACCCTGATCGGCGGCGGTCGCGCTGATTTCGCCTTCGAGCCGTTCGACGACCACACGATCGCGGCCGAGGCCCTCGCCGCCGGAACCATCCAAAGTTACGTCGCCGACCGCGAGATCCTGAACGCCATAATGGAAGATCACGCCGAGCTTGCTAGTACGCATCGCGTGAGCCGAGAGAGCATCACTTATGAGCCATATGCTATCGCCGTCCGTATCGGAGACGACCGGCTTCGGATTGCGCTGGACGAGGTTCTGGTAGAAATGTTCCGCTCCGGCACGATCTTCGACCTGCTGGCGAAACACATCCCAAACCGCAGGTTCGACCCGGTGCTAACGGACCTATTCGCCATCCAGTCTCTCCCCGAATAGCGGTCCGCCGTGGCGACGGTTTGAGAAGCCAGGCATCGCAGACACTCTGTCGCGTCAAGCCCGCTTCGCTACCGATATGCTTGGGCCTGAACGCTCAGGATTACCTCCTCCGGTCAATGCTGCTCCGCAGCGATGACGTCGCGCACCAATGTCCGCTTTGGGCCGCCCCGGGGCATCGCGGCAACGGTACTGGAGACAGACGCGGGAAGGTGCCGTCCGTGTTCGATTGGAAGGCAAGCATCTATAACCCGCGAGTCGACGTGACAAAGGAGACGACGACGCTCCACGCCTCCGACCGCGACGTGTTCCTGTTCCTCGTCGACGATCTCAACCCGATCGGGGCCGGGCTGCCGCCGGACAGCTCGCCCGACCTATGTTTCTCGGGGTTCTACTGCTGGAACTCCGAGGTCGGCACCAAGACGTTCGGCATCGCAAGTTTATGCGTGCGCGCGGTTTGCCAGAACCGCATTCTCTGGGGTGTCGAGGACTTCCAGGAGATCACCATCCGACATACGAAATACGCCTCCCTCCGCTTCGCGCATGAGGCCGCCCCGGCGCTCAGCCGCTTCGCCGAGTCCTCGCCCGCACCCTTCATCGACGGCATCCGCGCGGCGCGGGAGAAAAC
>JBCCCX010000085.1:0-12156 GCA_039033275.1 Pseudomonadota bacterium
CTCGCGAGGTCGCATAGCGTATGTATTTAACGTCTCGGTAAAACCCCCTCTAGCTCCCCTACGCCCTTTGGGCAGGCGCCGCGATGCAGCACGGGCCGCGGCCGCGAGGGGCGAAACGGACAAGGACAGGACCGGGACGAGCATGGTCGATTTCATTTCAGAAGTCGAAGAGGAACTACGCAAGGACGACTATAACAAGTTCCTGCGCCGCTTCGGGCCCCTGATCCTCGCCGCGCTGGTCGCCATCGTGCTGGCGGTCGCCTATGTCGAATGGCGCGATTACGACCGGGACCGCACGGCGCGCGCTGCCTCGCTGAGCTATCTCGAAGCCGCAGACATGCTGCAAGAGGGCCGGCCGGACGATGCGCGCCGGGCCTTCCTCGCCCTCGCCGATGTGGCGCCGGACGGCTATGCCGGCCTGTCGCTGCTGCGCGCGGCGATCATCTCCGCCGAACAGGGCAATCCGGCCGAAGCCGTCCGTCTCTACGACGCGGCCAGTGCCCGCTTCGATCTCGACCGCCATGCCGAGCTGGCCGCGCTCAAGGCCGCTTATATCGTCGCCAACAATGGCGACTGGGCGGATGCTGAACAGCGTGCGTCCCGCCTGGCCGGTGAAGGTCAGCCCTATGAATTCCTGGCGCGCGAGCTGCTGGCCACGGCGCTGGTGAATCAGGGCCAGACCGAGGCCGCGCGCGCCGAATTCGCCTATCTCGACACGGTGCCCGGCGTGCCGGATACGGTGGCCCGTCGCGCCCAGCAGGTACTGGTGCTGATGACGGCCCGCACCGCAGCGGGCGAAGCCGCCCCCGCCGTGCCCGCACCCCAGCCGGACGAGGCCGAGATGCAGACAGATGCCGACGACAACGGAGCCGGAGAATGAGCCACCAGAGCTTCTTGCGGACGCTGGTTGCGAGCGCACTGGCCGCTTCCTTCCTGTCCGGCTGCGCGACGTTGGACCGCCTCAACCCGTTCGACAATGATGACGGCCCCGACCAAGGCGACGTGGTGGGCGAGCGCATCTCCATTCTGGAATTAAACGACACGCTCGTCGTGGGCGGGTCCGTGACACCGGACCAGATCGTGCTGCCGCCCGCTTACGTCAATACGGACTGGCCGCAGGTCGGCGGCAACGTCGCCCATGTCGTGCAGCATACTGGCGCGTCGGGACCGCTGGAGCGCATTTGGTCGCGGGACGTGGGCGACGGGTCGAGCCGTGACGGCTTCATCGCCGCCCCGCCCGTCATTGCCGACGGTGTCATCTACGTGATGGATTCCGACAATACGGTCCGGGCCTTCTCGCAGGATGGCGGCAGCCGGATTTGGCAGTTCGAGATCGAGATCACCGAAGGCGAGCGCACACGCACGCGCGGCGCGTCCATCATCGAGCGCATTCGCGACCCCCGCTCCTTCATCGAAGGCTCCACGCGCGACAAGGACGCGGTCGGGGGCGGTCTGGCCTTTGACAATGGCGTTCTCTACGTGACGTCGGGCCTCGGCGTGCTGACGGCGCTCGATGCGCAGTCTGGCGAGGAAATCTGGCGCAAAGGCGTGCGCGTGCCGCTTCATTCCGCACCGACCGTTGCGGACGGACGCATCTTCGCCACGACCGACGACAATGAGGTCATCGCGTTCGACGCCAGGGACCAGGGCCAGGTGCTCTGGACCTATCAGGGCATCGTGGAGACGGCGCGGATGCTGACCGTGCCCGCGCCCGCCGTGATGAACGACGTGGTCGTTGTGCCGTTTTCCTCAGGTGAGATCATCGCCCTGCGCGTGCAGAATGGCGGCGTGCTGTGGCAGGACGCACTCGCGACTTCGACGCGGCTGACACCGCTCGCCGCGCTCAACGACATCGCCTTCGGACCGGCCATCGCGGACGGCTACGTCATCGCCACGGCGCAGTCCGGTGTGATGACCGCCTTCGACTTCCGCACCGGGCAGCGCGTCTGGTCGCAGCCGGCCGGTTCCATCGGCATGCCCTGGATCGCGGGCGATTTCATCTTCACCGTGACCACCGACGGCAAGCTCGCCGCCCTGTCCAAGATCAATGGTTCCGTCATCTGGGTCCAGCAGCTGGACACGTTCCGCAAACCCGAGAAGCGCAAGGACCGCATCGTCTGGACCGGCCCCGTATTGGCGGGCGAACGTCTCGTCGCTGTCTCGAGCCGGGGCCGCATGGTCATCGTCGATCCGTATAGCGGTGCCTTGATCGAAGAGCGCAAGATCGGCGACGCCGTCATGGTCCCGCCGATCATCGCGGACGAAACCGTCTACCTGCTCAATGACAAAGCCAAGCTGATCGCCCTGCGGTGACCGACGCTCCTCTGCCAGACGAGGAGGGAGCCGCCAGCGAACCCGCGATCCGCGCCCCGCGCATCGCCGTGGTCGGCCGTCCCAATGTCGGCAAGTCCACCCTGTTCAACCGCATGGCAGGCAAGCAGCTCGCCATCGTGGACGACACGCCCGGCGTCACCCGCGACGTGCGTGAGGCCAAGTCGAAGATGCGCGGCCACGCGCTGACCCTGCTCGACACGGCTGGCTATGAGACGGCCAAGGGCGACAGGCTGGAAGCCAAGATGCGCGCCGGGACGGAAGGCGCCGTGATGGACGCCGATATCGTACTATTTGTCTATGACGCGCGGGCGGGTGTAACGCCGCTCGACCGGACATTTGCCGAATTCGTCCGCCGTAGCGGCAAGCCGACCGTGCTGGTCGCCAATAAGGTGGAAAGCTCCGCCGCGGATGCCGGCGTGACCGAAGGCTGGTCGCTCGGCATGGGTGACCCTATCGAGGTCTCGGCCGAACACAATATCGGCATCGTGGATCTGGACGACGCGGTCGAAATGGCGCTGCGAGGGGTCGACCTGACGGAAAAGGAAGAGATCGACACGTCGGAAGCGCCCGTGCGCATCGCCATCGTCGGGCGCCCCAATGCGGGAAAGTCCACGCTGATCAACACGCTGATTGGTCGGGACAGGCTGCTGACCGGACCGGAAGCGGGCGTGACGCGCGACAGCATCACCATCGACCATGACTGGCAGGGTCGCCGCGTGCAGTTCCACGACACGGCCGGGCTTCGCAAGAAAGCGAAGGTTCAGGAGAAGCTCGAAAAGCTGTCCGTGTCGGACACGATCCGCGCCTTGCGGTTCGCGCAGGTCGTCGTGTTGCTGATGGATGCGACGTCGCCTTTCGACAAACAGGATCTTCAACTCGCCTCTCTCGTGGAGCGCGAAGGCCGCGCCATGGTGATCGGCGTGACTAAATGGGATCTGGTGGAGAATAAGAGCGAGACTGCCAAGGCGTTGCGCGAAATGGCGGGGCGTCTCCTGCCGCAATTCGGCGGCGTGCCGGTCGTGACGTTTTCGGGTCTGACGGGAAAGAGCGTGGACCGGCTGCTGCCCGCCATCGAGCGCGTCCACAATGACTGGTCGGCCAAGATGAAGACGAGCGAGCTGAACGACTGGCTGTCGGAAAAGGTCGCCCGCCACCCGCCGCCCGCCGTGGCGGGGCGACGCATCAAGCCGAAATATATCAGCCAGACCAAGACGCGGCCGCCGACCTTCGTGCTGAAATGCTCGCGCGCCGACAATCTGCCCGCCAGTTACAAGCGCTATCTCGTCAATGGGCTGCGCGAGGATTTTGACTTGCCGGGAATCCCGATTCGCATGATCGTGAAGTCCGACGAGAACCCCTATCACGAGAAGAACCGTACGGGGCGCATTCGACGCACGCCCAACAACAAGCGGGACTGACGCCGGCGGAATAGACCGCCAGCACCGGGATAGCGGAATGCGCCGCTACTTCAGATATTCGTCCAGGAAATCCACATAGGCGTTGGACGCCGTGATGCGGTTTTCGCGCTTGCGGAAGCCGTGGCCTTCATCGTCGAACAGCACATATTCCACCGGCACGCCGTTGGCCCGGACGGCGGCGACCAGCTCGTCGCTCTCGACCTGCAACACGCGCGGATCGTTCGCACCCTGCACGACGAGCAGCGGTTTCACGATGTTCTCGGCATGAAAGAGCGGGGAGATGGCGCGGTGGCGTTCCGCATCGGTGGCCGGATCGCCCATCTCGTCATAGAGCGCCTCCCGGAAGGCTTCCCACCAAGGCGGAATGGACTCCAGCGTGCGGACCCAGTTTGTCACGCCGAAGATATTGATGCCGACATCGAAGACCTCTGGATGGAAGGCGAGCGCGGCCGCTGTCATGTAGCCGCCATAGGACCCGCCGATCACACCGATCCGGTCCGCATCGATCCAGTCTTTCGCTCCCAACCACGCTTCGGACGCGATCACGTCCTTCAGGTCTGCATCGCCGTGACGCTTGTCGTCCATGTGGAAGAAGGTCTTGCCGTAGCCGGAGCTGCCTCGGTTGTTGATGGCGTAGACGGCATAGCCGTGATTGACGAGGTGCTGGATCGTCGGGCTGTAGCCCAGACGGCTTTGCCCACCCGGGCCGCCATGGACCCACACCAAGGCGGGCGCCGGATCGGCCGCGCTCGCCGTCCGGGGACGGTAGAGTATGCCGGGTATCTCCAGCCCGTCATAGCTCGCAAATCGCACCACCTGGCCGTCCACCAGCATGTCGGCGTCGATCTCCGGATTCAGCGCGTCGGTGAGAACGGTTTGCTCCCCGGTCTCGAGGTCGGCGATGTGTATGTTGGACGGCGAGCGGTCGCCGACGAGCAGGAAGGCGAAAGCCGTCTCGTCTTCATTGAACCGGACATTGCGCACCTGGCCGACGCCCTGCAGGCTGTGCCCGACGAGGCGGCCCGTTTCGCGGTCCCTGATCTCGAGCTTCGAGGCGGCATCCTCGTTGATGACGGATATCGCGTAGCGGCCCGATGGCGATTCGCCGTAATAGCTGACGTCCCAATCGGCGGAGAAGGCGTCGGTCTTAGCGCCGGATGCGAGGTCGTATCGCACGGCACGCGTAAATTCGCCGCCTTCATTGGTCGCGTAGTACAGTGTGCGGTTATCCGCGGAAAAACCGTAGGCCGAATGGGCGATATTGCCCTCATGCTCCGTAATGAGTTGCGGCTCGAGGTCGGCTGAGAAACGGTCCACGATGTAGACATCGGAATCGGCCGATGTCCGATTCTTGGTCAAAGCGATATACCGCCCGTCGCCGCTGACCGCATCGACTTGGTATCCGTCATTCTGGTAGATCAACGAGCGCGCATACCCGTCCGTCTGGTAGCGGTAGACATCGAAGGACTTACCGTCGCGCTCATTGGTCATCACGTAGAAACTCGAGCCACCATCGGCCCAGCCGCCGAACAACGCCTTGACGTTTTCCCCGGGTGTCAGGTCGCGCACAGACCCGTCCAGTTCGCGCACATAGATGTGGTCGAGTTCGTCGCCGCCCTCGTCGCTGATATAGAGCATGCGCTCGTCCCCGGGGAACCAGGAGAGCGGGCGTACGGCATTCGTGGTGGAAGTCGTCAGCGCCGTCTTTTCGCCCGTGTCGGGATCGAGCCGGTAGGCGTTGAATACGCCCGTCTCGTCCGACAGCACCAGCAAATCGCCGCTGGTCGGGCCAAACGTATGGCCTTCCGCGCTGGAGAGGCCGAAACTGGTCGTTTCGAAGAAGCTCTCCGCGGAATACGTCGGCACGGCCGCCATCGTGGCCGCTGGCTCAGACGTTGCGGGCGCGTCCATAGTCGCGCAGCCTGCCACCAGGCCCACAGCCAGTAGGCTCGCGCCCGTTGCTAGAAATCGTTTCATGATCCGGTCCTCCTGCCACGTGCCTAGCACCCGACTGGCGGAAGGACTAGGTCGCGCGGTTCAGGCGATCCCGGCCCACTCACGGTAGGCGACGAGCGTGCCATGCGCCGTGTAACCGGGCGACAGCATCTCCACGATCAAGGGCGCCAGGTCGGCTGGCATGGGCAGCGTGCTGCGGTCCTCGCCGGGCACGGCCTTGGCGCGCATCTGCGTGTTGGTCCCGCCCGGGTTCAAAAGATTGGCGCGGATGTTGGAAACCGCGCCCACCTCGTCGGCCCAGCTGCGCACGAAAACCTCCATCCCGGCCTTGGACGCAGCATAGGCGCCCCAATAGGCGCGCGGCGCACGGGCGACGGAACTGGTCACGAAAACGGCGCGGCCTGAGTCCGATTCGCGCAGGAGTGGATCGAAGGACCGGATCAGCCGGTAGGGGGCGGTCATGTTCACGTCCAAGATCTGCATCCAGTCCTTCGGCGTTACATGGTTGGCCGGCGTGATGTCGCCCAGCACGCCCGCATTGCAGAGCAGCCCGTCGAGGCGGCCATAGCGTTCGTGCAGAATTCC
Organism: Pseudomonadota bacterium; assembly: GCA_039033275.1. GTDB lineage: Bacteria > Pseudomonadota > Alphaproteobacteria > Caulobacterales > Maricaulaceae > Litorimonas. The sequence continues at coordinate 6,294 of JBCCCX010000085.1, forward strand.
GCCCAGCCGGTCGATCTGATCGAAGTCGCGCAGGTCCATGGGCACGAGCGAACAGGTCCCACCCGCTTCCCGGATTTCGTCGTCCAGCGCCTCCAACCCGCCCTGCGTCCGGGCCGTCGCGATGACATGGCTCCCCGCCGCGGCAAGAGCCTTGGCAGCGGCGTAGCCAATGCCGCGCGACGCGCCGGTGACGAGGGTGATGCGGCCTTCGAGGGGTTTGGACATGTCGGGCCTTCCATGATTTCGACTAGTCAGTCGTCCCCGGCATTTATTGCCGGGGTCTGGGTTGCTCTTGGTTCACAAGAGCATGGCGGGTTGACGATCTCGTCTTGTGAGCTTTGCCGAGATCAGACTCCGGCAATAAATGCCGGGGACGATGACAGGGATGATAAGGGTTCGCGGTGCTTTCGCCGATCTCCTCCAGGAAGAAAAGAACATCCGGCGAAGTCCAGCGAGTTGGCGGAGCCCCTAAGCCACTTCCACCAAGAACGACAGTTGCTTGCCGCCGCCGGCGCGTTCGCGGTCTCGGTCGATCAGGGGGGTGGGGTAGCAGCCGGTGAAGCAATGGTCCGTATATTGCGGGGCTTCGTCGGTGCGGTATTCCTCGCCCATCGCCCAGTAGAGGCCTTCAACGGACAGGAAGCCCAGACTGTCCACTTCCAGCATGGTTTCCATCTCCTCCAGCGAATAGTTCGCGGCGATCAGCTTGTCCTTGGACGGCATGTCGATACCGTAATGGTCGGGAAAGCGGATGGGCGGGGAGGCGCTGCGGAAGTGGACCTCCTTGGCCCCGGCCGCCTTGATCATGCGCACGATCTTGGTCGAGGTCGTGCCGCGCACAATGCTGTCATCCACGAGCAGGACTTTCTTTCCTTCGATCATGGCGCGGTTGGCGGAATGTTTCAGCCGCACGCCCATGTCGCGCATGCCTTGGGTCGGCTGGATGAAGGTCCGGCCGACATAGTGGTTGCGGATAATGCCCAGCTCGAACGGAATGCCGGCATGCTGGGCATAGCCGAGCGCGGCCGGAACGCCGCTGTCGGGCACCGGAATGATGACGTCCACATCGGCGGGCGTCTCTTCGGCCAGTCTTTGTCCCATGCGTTTGCGTACTTCGTAGACGCTCTTGCCGCCGACGATGCTGTCGGGCCGCGCGAAATAAACGAATTCGAAGATGCAGGGGCGGCGCTGTGCATTGGGGAAGGCCTGGAAGCTGCGAATGCCGTCCTCATTGATGACCACGACCTCACCGGGGTCCACCTCCCGAATGAACTGCGCGCCGACCATGTCGAAAGCGCAGGTCTCGGACGCCAGAACGTAATGGTCGTCGATCCGCCCGATCAACAGCGGCCGGATGCCGAAGCGGTCACGCGCACCATACAATGCATCGCTCGTCATGCCGACAAAGGCGAAGCCGCCATCGATCTGCCGGATGGCGGACACGAACCGGTCGGTGAACTCTTTGCCCTTGGACCGCGCCACCAGATGGATGACGACTTCCGTGTCCGACGTGCTCTGGAACAGCGCACCCTTTTCGACGAGCTGTTCCTTGATCGTGTAGGCGTTGGTGATGTGGCCATTATGGGCAAGAGCGAAGCCGCCGCTTTGCAGCTCCGAATAAAGCGGCTGGACGTCGCGGAGCACGGGTTGGCCGGCGGTAGAGTAGCGGTTGTGGCCGATGGCGATATGGCCCGGCAGCCGCTCGGACGGGTCGTCGCCGGTGAAGTTGTCGCCAACGAGGCCCAGATGGCGCTCCGTGTGGAACAGCGTGCCGTCCGTCGTGGCGATGCCGCAGGCTTCCTGACCGCGATGTTGGAGCGCGTGCAGGCCGAGCGCGGTGAAACTCGCCGCGCCGTCGACGCCGAACACGCCGAACACGCCGCACTCCTCCCGAATCTTGTCGTCTTCCACGATGACCGAGGGGTTGGGTTCGTTCATGGCCGGATCTCCTCGGCGATCCCGTCCAGGTCGCCGTCCCTGATGCGCTGCGCATATGAGCGCATGTCGGCAAAAGGCAAGGCCCGAACCCCATCACCGATGCGTTCGAGCAACGGATAGAATGTCGAATCGACGAAAAGGCCGGGCAGGGCGTCCGGGTCCGCTTCCAGCTGGTCGCGCATGGATTGCGGCATACGCTCCATGACTTCCGGCGGAAAAGTGTCCGGGTTCTGTTCGATATAGTCGCGGAATTCCGCCGCCTCCTGGCCCGCGCGGTAGTCGGCCGACCAGAAGATGACGAACAGGGCGGCGATGAGAAGGCCGCGCGCCACGCCGAAGCCCGCCCCCAGAAGCCGGTCGATCAGGCCGGGGCTCTCCCCGCCAATGGTCTTGCCGATCTTGGCCAGGATCATGGCCGCGACGATATAGGACACCAGCCCTGTGCCGAGAATCAAAACCCCATCCGCCAGCTCGGGCGGCGAGAGCATCTGGCGCACGGAAAAACGGAACTGCCCGAACGCGTAGAGCGTGACGACGGCGGCGACCGCGAGCGAGGCGATGGAGATGACCTCTCGCAGGAACCCGCGCGCGAAGGCGTAGAGGCCCGAGATCAGCAGGAGAACCAGCACGGCCGTGTCGAACCCGTTGAAGGTGAACGACCCCACGGAGATGAGCATCGGCGTTAGCGGCAAGGTCTACCCCGTGGCCGGATGAGGCGGTTGTCAGGCGGCCCAGCTCTCCGGCGTGTCCGGTCCGCGCTCTACGGCGGCCTCTACACGCCGGACGAGGTCGCGCAAAGAGCGGATGGGTATAATGGGGAGTGCCGCATTGTCGTTTCGCCCCTCACGCTTTTTCAAAGGCGCGGCGATGGCCCGCTCGAACCCTAACTTGGCCGACTCCTTCAGCCTTGCGTCCGACCGGCTGACGGGACGCACCTCGCCCGACAGGCTGATCTCGCCGAACACGACCATGTCCGACGGCAGGGCGATGTCGAAGGCGGAGGAGGCGATGGCGGCGGCCACGGCGAGGTCGGCGGCCGGTTCGTTGATGCGAAGCCCGCCTGCCACGTTCAGATAGACGTCCTTGCCCGCGAAGGACAGGCCGCAACGCGCTTCCAGCACGGCCAACACCATGGCCAACCGTCCGGAGTCCCAGCCGACCACGGCCCGGCGCGGCGTGCCGAAGGCGGCGGGTGCAACCAGCGCCTGGATCTCGGTCAGGACGGGGCGGGACCCTTCCAGCCCGGCGAAGACGGCCGAGCCTTCGGAGACGTCGCCGCGCCCGTCCAGGAACAGGGCCGACGGGTTCAGCACTTCGGCCAACCCTGTGTCGCGCATTTCGAACACACCGATCTCATCCGTGGGGCCGAAGCGGTTCTTGTGGGCGCGCAAGATGCGGAACTGATGGGCACGCTCGCCCTCGAAGTAGAGCACGGCGTCGACCATATGCTCCACCACGCGCGGGCCCGCGATCTGCCCGTCCTTAGTGACGTGGCCGACGAGGATCACGGTCGCGCCCGACTTCTTGGCAAACCGCACCAGTTCCTGCGCGCAGGCCCGGACCTGCGCGACCGTGCCCGGCGCGGCGCCCAGCTGGTCCGTCCAGAGCGTCTGGATCGAATCGATGATGACCACGTCCGGCTTGGACGACATCAGCCCGTCGATAATGGGTCCCAGCGAGGTCTCGCTGGCCAGATTGACCGGCTGGTCCGACACGCAAAGGCGTTTGGCCCGGCGCTGCACCTGGCCGACCGATTCCTCGCCGGAGATATAGGCGACCGTCTTGCCCTGTTTGGCCAGCGCGCCGACCGTCTGGAGCAGAAGCGTCGATTTGCCGATGCCCGGATCGCCGCCGACCAGCAGGGCGGAGCCCGGCACCAGCCCACCGCCCGTCACCCGGTCCAGCTCCCCGATGCCGGTAACGAGGCGCGGCACATCGCGCGTCTCCGCGCCGAGGTCCACGAACTCCATCCCGCGCCCCTTGCGGCGTTTGTGCGCGGGCGCGGCGTTCTGGCTCTTGGCTTCCTCGACCAGCGTGTTCCACTCCCCGCACGCATCGCAACGACCCGCCCACTTGCCATGGACGGACCCGCAGGACTGGCACACGAATACGGAAGTCGGCTTGGGCATGGCGGGGATATGGCGTAAGGCGAGACGGCGCGCAATGAAAAGTTCTGTCTTTGTTCTGACGCTTCGGCCTTTCTTCTGTCGCCGCGCAAAAGCTCATTCCGTCCCCGGCATTTATTGCCGGGGTCTGTCGTCGTGACCGCCCATAAGACGAGCCGTTCCGGTCGCCATCATCTTGTGGAGAAGCCTGAGGCCAGACCCCGGCAATAAATGCCGGGGACGGGGAGGGAGGGGGGCGGCTGGTAAGAGGCAAGAGCGGAAAGGGAGCTGGAAACGAGCAATGGACAGCCGCGCCACATTGCGCGCGTCGTGCTTTCGCGTATGTCGATCCGGACTCACAATTAGGAACCAGCTCTGACCAACGCCCCTGAATTCACCGTCTCGGAACTGGCCGGGAACATCAAGCGGACCATCGAGGAGAGCTTCGGCCGCGTGCGCGTGCGCGGCGAGCTGGGGCGGGTGACGATCGCGCGCTCCGGCCACTGCTATCTCGACCTGAAGGACGACCGGGCCGTCATCAACTCCATAATGTGGAAGGGCACGGTCTCGCGCATGTCCATGCGCCCCGAAGAGGGGATGGAGGTGATCGTCGAGGGCAAGATGTCCACCTATCCGGGCCGGAGCAACTACCAGCTCATCATCGACCGGATGGAACTGGCGGGCGAGGGCGCGCTGATGGCGCTGTTGGAGAAGCGCAAGAAGGCGCTGGCCGCCGAAGGGCTGTTCGCCGCGGAGCGCAAGCGCGACCTGCCCTTCATGCCGCAGACGATTGGTGTGGTCACGTCGCCCGCCGGCGCGGTAATCCGTGACATTCTCCACCGCATCGAGGACCGGTTCCCGGTCCACGTTCTCGTCTGGCCCGTCCTGGTGCAGGGCGACCGCGCGGCGGCGCAGATCGCGGGCGCGATCACGGGCTTCAATCATGGCTCCTCCAATGGCGAGGGGGGCTTTCCCCGGCCCGACGTGCTGATCGTGGCGCGGGGCGGCGGGTCGCTGGAAGATTTGTGGTGTTTCAACGAGGAGGTCGTAGTCCGCGCGGCGGCGAACTCCGACATCCCGCTCATTTCCGCCGTGGGGCACGAAACCGACACGACGCTGATCGACTATGTGTCGGACAAGCGCGCACCGACGCCCACGGGCGCGGCGGAGGTGGCCGTGCCGGTGCGCGAGGATTGGTTGGAGACGGTCGCGGAGCTGGGCCTGCGGGCCGTGCGAGGCCTGCGGCGCAGCGTCGGCGACCGCGAGGTGCGGTTGCGCGGAGCGCGCCTGCCGTCGCCTAGCGTGCTGCTCGGCCCCGCCGCACAACGTCTCGACGGGGCGCGGCTAATCAACCCGGCGCGCCTGCTGGACGCAAAACGTGCCCGGCTGGCCGCGCAACATCTGACCAACCCTTCGCGCCTGATCGACACGAAATCGGCCCGCCTGGCCGGACTGCGCCTGCCGCCGCCGCGACAGATGACAGACGGCAAGGCATCGCGCCTGTCGCTGGTGACGGGACAGCTCGGCGCGCTGGCGCAGGCCGGTACGCAGCGCAAGGCCGCGCAGCTGGACCGCGTTTCGGACGGCCTGTCCGCCCGGCCGCTGGAGCGCGCGATCGGCGATGCGCGCGCGAAAACGGGTCGTGCGGCCGGAGCCTTGCACGACGCGGCGGCGCGGCGCGTGGCGCGGGACCGCAGCCGGCTGGAACGCGCGTCCGCCCTCTTGGACGCCTACAGCTATCAGGGCGTGCTGGCGCGGGGCTATGCGCTGGTGACCGACACGGATGGCGGCGTGATCCGTTCGGCCGACACGCCCGCGCC
>JBCCCX010000086.1:0-12143 GCA_039033275.1 Pseudomonadota bacterium
CGACATGGAAGGCAAGATGATACCCCCCATAGTCGCAATTACGGGGAAGAGATCGAATTTGGCCTTCGACCTCATATTCGAACAGCTCAAGGATCGCCCCGGCGCTTCGTAATAAGGCCATGCCCGCATTGCGGCTACCGACCGGGATGTTCAAGGCGTCGGCATATTCTGGACCGACCGGCGATCCTGGCTCCGTCGAGAACAGGAGTTCGCAATCCAGTCCGTCGACGAAAAACCCAACCGCCGCCTCGATATTCGGCACCGTCAAGCCGACGTGATGAAATCCGTGTATTTGCCCGGTTGTGGTGCCCGTCATTTCAAACTCAGCCCGCCATCGATGGCTATGGATGCTCCCGTGATGTAGGCTGCATCGTCCTCGCTCGCGAGGAAAAGAACGGCGCGCGCAACCTCGGCATAACGAGCTTCGCGACGCAACGGTACGAGGCGTGCCGCGAGATCGGACCGTCGGGCAAGATCATCGTCGTCGAGATCGGCCGCGCGATCGGTCATGACCGCTTCCATGAACCCTGGGCAGACGCAATTGGCGCGGATTCCGTCAGTCGCGTAGTCGAGCGCCGTGCATCGGGTCAGGTGCTGGAGGCCTGCCTTAGAGACGCTGTAAACGGTCTCACGCTCGCTCGGTAGGTTGGCCGCGATCGAGGAGACGTTAACGACGGATCCACGACCCTGTTTTCGCATGGTGGGCAGTACCGCCTGAGTGAATAGAAACGCCGAACGAAGATTGACGGACATGACGGCATCCCAATCGGCGAGGGACGTATTCAAGACATCAGTCGCGGAGAGGGGGTCGATACCCGCATTATTGATCAAGCTGTCGACACGACCGAAACGACCGAGAACACCATCGATTGCAAGACGGGATGTTTCCGACTGCGAGACATCACCCGTCACGGTGAAGATCTCTCCTGTCATGGAAGTCAGAGATTTCGCGGTCTTTTCCAGCCGTGCCGAGTCGAGGTCCACCAATCCAAGATTGGCTCCTTCGGCGGCGAACTGCCGAGCGCATTCCGCCCCAAGTCCCGAAGCAGCCCCCGTAATGATGATGGTTTGCCCTGCAAATCGCGTCATACCCGATCTCCTTATCTGCTTAAAAGCGCCCGGCATCGACGCTAATGGCCTGAGCCGTAATGTTGCGTCCGGCCTCTGAGGCGAGAAATAGAACGGTTTCAGCCACGTCTTCCGGGTCGACCCATCGTCTGAGCGCAGCCACATCCGTGTAATTCTCGCGGATGATCGCTTCCGGAGGGCGGCCCTCTGCAGCGGATCGTCTCGCCACGACTCGATCCATCAGTTCGCCGCTGACGGCACCCGGACAGATTGCATTCACTCTCACCCCGGATGGCCCGATTTCCCGTGCCAGTGCCTCAGTCATCCCGATAAGAGCAAATTTGGTGGCGCAATAGGCCGTACGCATCGGGTAGCCCTGCAAACCCATCCGAGACGACATGTTAATGATGGTACCACTTCCCTGACGGGTCATGTGCGCGGCTGCAAAGCGCATGCAGTGCATGGCCCCCATCAGATTGACGTCGATGCAATCACGCCAAGCTTTCAGGTCCACATCTTGAAGACGCCCGATAGGACCACTTTGTCCGGCATTGTTGACAAGAATATCGATTGACCCCGCATTTAGGACAATGTTCTTGAAGGCCAGTTCAACCGCATGGGCATCAGTGACATCCAGGGCCAAGGCGTGTCCGCCGATCTCATCGGCGATCGCCTGAAGGGGTTCTGCACGCCGCCCAGCCACGAAGACGGATGCACCTGCACGGGACAAGGATCGGGCGACTGCCGCCCCAATCCCGGTCCCGCCCCCTGTCACGAGGGCCGACTGCCCTTCAAGTCGATACGGCATAAGACACTCCATCTTGCGGGTCGAAACGGGACGGTGGAAAAAGAGGCCGCTCAGTCGGACGTTCTAGGATCAAATCTCCCATCAAGCGGCCTATGTAAGGGCCAATCGTGTACCCACCGCGTACGGCACCCAGGACATACAGATTGGGCCAGCCGGTGACAGCGCCTGCGAGCGGATAGAAGTCAGGCGTGTGCGCCTCATAGCCCGTCCAAGCTCTCAGGAGCCGCAATTTCGCCAATGCGGGCACGGTATGGGTGGCCAATTGCAAATTGCGAATGAGAGTGGCGGCCGACACCCGACCGGGCCCTTGGTCCGGCGAGCCAACTCCTTGCCAACCCCCACCAATCAAAACACTTCCATTGGGCTTCTGCTTCATGGTCAGCAGGCCCGTGGCGTGACCGATGACCCCGGAGATCAAACTTGGGGAGCGCTCGCTGACGGACACGGTGTTGATACGGGTCGTGATGGGTAAATCCAGGCCCAAAAGTTGCCCGGTCAACTTCAGCCATCCTCCGGTGGCGAGAAGAAGACGCCGAGCCCGCAGGCGAAGAGAACCGGCTATAACATGATATCCGGCCTGCATGGCGGTAACGGCAGTATTTTCAAAGACATGGACTTTGGCTTCATTAAGAAGCCGACGGTAGAACTGGCCTGTCAGACTACTATTTGCGTATCCATCCGCAGCGCAGAAACTCGCACTGAGGATCTTGTTGGAAAGGCCCGGCTCCATTTCCGTGATTTCCGTTTTGGATGGGAAGCGAATAGGAGCGCCGGCCGAGCGTTTCAAACACATGCGATCGTTCAGAAGCTCGGCTTCCTCATCCGTGAATGCTACAGTGAGTCCACCGGTTTCCCTGTATCCGACACTGTCTCCATATTCGCGCCAGAGTGCATGACCCTCGAGCGCGTAAGGCATCAGCTTCACTCGCTTGATCTGGAGGGACAATGTCCCGGCATTCGACCCAGACGCTCCACGCCCAATCGTGTCCTGTTCCAGCAAAGCGACACGCATCCCGCCCGAAGCCGCCCTCAGAGCCGCTGACGCGCCCATGACTCCGCCGCCTACAACGATCAGATCATAAGTGCTCCCACTCATAATGGTGATGGGCGCGGCGTCGGCAGATCCGCATAGTCGAAAGTGCCGACCAGCTCGCCGATGGTTACAGGCCTGAGCGGGGGGCGGGGTCGCGGCACGCCGAGCTGAGGGAGGTCAACTTCTGTCTGGTCAGAGAGCAGGGCAGCAACGCTTTCCAAGCATTGGCGGCCACCGCAAGAGCCCATTCCGCACCGGGTCTCCGACTTGACGTCCGCCAGAGTCCGCGCACCGTCCGTAATCGCAGCATCAATAGTTTCTCGTCGCACCCCCTCGCACCGGCAGACGATCGTCGCATCAGGCATAGCATCGTATAGGATATCGGGAATTTTGGAAATCCGGTTCATATGCGCGGCGAAACGCCTGCGAGTCCCGCCGGATATTTTACCGGACGGTCTGACGGGTCTGACGGCAACGCCCAAATCTTTCAGCGCCGATTGCGCAGCACGACGGCCCGAATGTGGCGCATCAGCGACACCCATGATGCGTGCGCCATCACCACAAGCATACAGTCCAGGCAGGGATGTTCTCTGCGCATTGTCGACGTCGACGCCCCAGCCCTCGCCGGCGCGAAAAATACAGTCCGCACGCAGCAAGCGCGCATATTCGGTGGATGGTCTCAAACCGTAGCCAATGCAGAGCGAGTCCGCATCTATTGTTTCCGAAGTGTGGTGGAATGCATCCAGAGGGGCCAATTCGACGGCACTCAGGCGAGAACCGCCTGTTGCGCTCTTGACTGCCCAGCCGCGATAGATCGGTACGCTCGCACGCTGTAGCTGAATCCACCAGAGTGCGCCTTTTGCCAGCAACGCCGGATTACCCATAAGTACTGGCGATACCCAACGTCTCAGCGGCGTCGCATCGACCAAGGCAGCGACAGTCCCTCCAGATCGGAGGATGGAGGTGGCAACCAGGTAAAGTAGTGGGCCGGCTCCCGCGACGACGGTTCGGGATCCCGGCAATAGGTTCTGAGCCTTCAGTAAAACTGTCGCAGCCGCAAGGCCGGAGACGCCGGGGAGGGTCCAGCCGGGAAAAGGAACATTGCGCTCGATCGCGCCGGTCGCCACGATGAGCGCCTTCGCGCGTGTTTCATGGGAACGTCCACCATGGACGGTCCAAATTCGAAATCCCGAGCCTGTTTTCTCTCGCTCCACAGTCCAGACCCGGTGACCGAAACGGCGAACGACCCCCGACCCATCCAACTCTTGCCGGAGACGGTGTCCTGGAGACTGCGAATCTTGAACGCGTGGGGAACGGTAGACCTGTCCGCCCGCTTCTAACTGTTCGTCAACGATGACGGCGCTCAGTCCAGCGCGGTCCACTTCCAAGGCTGCGGCACTGCCAGCAGGCCCCGCGCCGATGATCAAGACGTCCGCATCCATCATGGCACTGACTCGAAGACCATGCCCGGTTCGACGAAAAGCCTGCAACTTTCCACAATGCGACCGCGCGAGCGGATGCAGCATTGCTGACAGACACCCATCGCGCAGACAATGGGTGGTCCGAGACGCGCCGCATGAAGTGCGGTGGCGACCGTTTCACCCGGGCGTGCTTCTATGGTTTGACCGTCGAAGCTGAAGGTGATCCGGGGTGAAGGCGGGCCAAATCTCATAGGTCGATAAGCCCGAGATCAGCCAATGTCGTCGCGAGTTCTCGCCGTGCGGACTTGTTCAACTCCAAGACCGGCTCACGGGGCGATCCGGCAGGCAGTCCCTGTAGATCGAGAGCCGCTTTGAGTGCGGAAGGCCATGTTCCCAAACGCATGAGCAGTTCATAGATCCGGGTAAGCCTATAGTGCGTCTCCGCCAGCCCTTCCGTAGGTGCTCCACGTGCGGCTTCGCAAAGTTTTGACGCCTGCGCGCCGAGCAATTCCGGTCCGGTGGCAATGAACCCCGCCGCCCCCAGAGCGAGGCTCGGCACGATGAAATGAGCCGGGCCTGTCATGACGGAAATGGTTTTGCCCAGGCGGGCGATGAGATGGGTGAGATGGAAGAAATCTCGACTCGATTCCTTGATGGCGACAACTGGCGCCACAGTCAGTATCGCTTCGATGTCGTCGATTGTCAGTGACAGGCCTGCGCGTCGGGGTGAGTTGTAGAGGACAATGGGCAGTCCGACGGTGGCCAGTGCCTGGAAGCGGGCGAGGAGTTCACGCCGGTCGGCTTTCAGAACGTAGGTTTGTGGCATAGCCAAGACCGCATCGGCACCCGCTGCTTTCGCATCTTCAGCATAGGCCAAACATTGCTGCGTCATCGTCGCACTCACACCAACGATGACTGGGACGCGCCCTCCCGAGACTTCGACGGCAATGCGTGTCAGCGCGGTTCGCTCAGACGATGTTAAAGCCCAACTCTCTCCATTGTCCCCCGCCACACAGAGTCCATTCGCCCCGAGCGCCATGAAATGTTCCGCGATATGACGAAAGGCGTCGAGTTGAAGTTCGCCATCGGTATTGAACGGCGTAACCAGTGCCGGAACGAAACCGGCGATCTCACGATGTGACATGGTCAACTCTCCAAACCCGAAAGATCGCATCGATGGACCGCGCCTTGTTGCGCCTCGATGATGTATAGCTGCCCGTCCGGACCGAACACGCAATCCGTCGTCCATGTCCCACCCGTCACCTGGATCGTCGCAACCCTTTCACCAAAGGCGTCGAAGACCCAGACACATCCCGCGCGAGCCTGCGCCACGGCGAGCAGTCCGGTTCCGGAGACGGAAAGACCGTCCGGACCTAGCCCTCCACTTAGGTTCAGAAACGTCCCAATCATTGGACTCCCGTGAGGGACGGGAGCGGTTTGCATCGTCCAGACCTGATTGGCTCGCGTTACGGCCAGGAAGAGTTGCTCGCCATCTTCACTTAATGCCAGCCCGTTCGGGTAGGCTATGCCGCCGCAAATGCGTTCGATGGACCCATCGCCTCCATATCGATAGAGGGCACCACTGGGATCGGCGTGACTGCTTCTCCCACAATCCGAGAACCACACATCTCCGGACGATGTCATGATGACGTGGTTCAACCCCAAAAAGGGCGCGCCTTGATAAGCGTCGCAAATGACCCTGTGCGCGGCGCCATTCCATTCCAGAAGCCCGTGACGGTGATCAGACACAATCCATCGGCTCTGGCCTGGTGCTCGCGCCAGGCCATGCGGCTCCCCATCATACTGGTATTGCACATCCCACTGTGAGCCATCTGTGCGCAAAAGGCGGCCATGGGGGACGTCCACCAGCCACAGTGCGCCATCCTCGTCGAAACAGGCCCCTTCAAGAAAGGAATGAAGGTGGAGCCCCGGTCGGGTTAGCTGCGTCCATGCAGTCGGATCGCCTCGATAATGGAGGTTCGACGGAAGGCGCGTCCACAGTTTCGCCGTCAGTCTCACGCGATTACACCCCCAGCCTCGAGACTATCTATCCTCTCTTCGGACAGGCCTGCATCGAGAAGGATGGGCCGTGTGTGTTGACCAGGGCGCGGTGGAGCCAGTTGGACGTGTGGACCCCCGGGGCTCATCCCGTATGGCGCAAGCGGGAGGGACACACCGTGCTGTTCGTGCCAAAAGCTCCGGTCGGCCAGGTGCGGCAAGTTCACCGCTTCCTGCAAGGTTCGCACGCGCTCCGCTGGGAGCCCGAGGTCGTGAAACCATGATTCCCACTCCTCCGCCGATCGTTCCAACAATCGACGAGCCAGCTCGGCTCGCATCGGTTCGGCCTGATCCCATAGAGCCTTCCAGTCGGACAAGGCTGCAAACTGATCGTGGCCGATCGCTGACCAGAAGGTCCGGTTCTGTTTCGGTGTGAAAAGTCCGAGCGTAATCCGCCCACTAGCCGTCTGGTATGTGCCTAGACCCGCCTCCAATCGTTTGGGCTCACCAATGTTCGATTTGAGGGCAGCGGCCTCGGGGGACATAAGGGTCAGAGCCGTGTCGAACATGGCACAGTCTATAACGCTTCCGATTCCCGTCGCTTTGCGCTGCGACAGGGCTGTCGATATGGCGAAAGCCGCGGACAGACCCGTTGCGTAGTCAATGACGGAGGCTCCGACCTTTCGAGGCTCGGAAGACGTTCCGGTCTGGCACATCATGCCAGAGGCCGCCTGGATGACATTGTCATAGGCATTGACTTCCGAACGTGAATTGCCGTGTCCAAACCCCGTGATCGAGCAATAGATGAGGCGGGGGTTGATTGCGGTCATCGCGGCAGAGCCAAGCCCCAGCGCCTCAAGTGCGCCCACACGATAATTCTCAACCAAGACATCCGCCGACTTTACAAGTCTACGGAATACTTCTCGCCCGTCCTCTTGCTGCAAGTCGAGAAGAAGGGACTTCTTGCCGGTTGCCTGCGTTTGGTAGTTTATACCCAATCCCGCTTGCGCCAGCGCGGCATGGGGCCCCCGTCCCCGTGCGCAGTCGAGATTGCCGGGAGGCTCGATCTTGATGACCTCCGCGCCATGCAGAGCAAACAGGTAGGTCGCGTACGGACCTGCAAGCACGTGCGTCAGGTCCAACACTTTCAAATCATCATAGGCTCCGCTCATCGACAGGGAGCCCAAGCACATTGAACTGTGATGCAAATCGACGATTGCCTGATCATCATTGTGTTGTATATAAATTGTATGCAAGATCAAGAAGTCCGTGAGGGAGCTCGATCCCGTGTGTTGCATCGCGATTTTCGCCGCACCCCTCCAATAGCTGATTATGGTCGTGGTGTGCGTATCTTCGACCTCAACGGTCGGAGTTACATCGACGCTTCAGGCGGTGCCGCCGTGTCCTGCCTGGGTCACTCGAACGAAAGAATTCTTGCGGCGATGGAGGTGCAATCCCGTAAGCTCGCCTATTGTCACAATAGTTTCCTGGGCAGTGAAAGCTCCGAGCGACTTGCACAGAAACTCCTGGAACATGCGCCGGATGGGTTCGGCGATGGGCGCGTCGCCTTCGTCAGTAGCGGCTCCGAAGCGATGGAGGTCGCTCTGAAGCTCGCACGCCAATATCACGTCGAACGCGGCGATGAGGGTCGTTCTCACTTTATATCGAGAGCTTTCTCCTACCATGGAAACACGCTGGGCGCGCTATCAGTGGGGGGGCATCTCCAACGGAAGCGCATCTATGAACCTTTGCTCCGCCCCGCGCAGTTAATTGGACGTTGCTACTACTACCGCGATCATTGGGTCGGTGAAGATCCGGAGGTTTACGGGCGCCGGATGGCGAGCGAGCTGCAGGATGCTTTACAGCGTTTGGGTCCAGAATCCGTCGCCGCTTTCGTAGCGGAACCCGTTGCAGGAGCCACGCTCGGCAGTGTTCCGCCGCCACCTGGCTATTTCCGCGAGATCCGGCGCATTTGCGATGAGGCGGGCATCTTGTTCATCGCCGATGAGATCATGTGCGGAATGGGCCGGTGTGGATCCATGTTCGCAATCCAGGACGAAGGCGCGGTGCCGGACATCATAACATGTGCCAAGGGACTCGGTGCCGGTTATCAACCTATCGCCGCAACGATGATACGGCAGTCCGTCGCCGAACAGATTGAAAATGGCTCGGGGCGCTTGGCGAACGGGCATACCTATATGGGACACCCTGTCGCTTGTGCGGCGGCCTTGGCAGCCGTGACCGAAATCGAGGCGCTGCTGCCTCATGTGCAAACCCTCGGAGCGGATCTCGAGCGACGTCTGCGTCGCGTTTTCGGCGATCATGCGCATATTGGCGACATTCGGGGCCGGGGTCTTTTCTGGACGCTCGAACTCGTCGACGACAGGGATAGTAAGACGCCCTTTTCTCGTGACCTCAAGGTGGCGGAGCGACTGAAAGACGAGGCGATGCGTCTCGGCCTTATCGTCTATCTTTCATCCGGATGTGCGGACGGGGAGGAAGGCGACCATGTCTTGCTCGCGCCCCCCTTCATCTGCAGTTCGAGCGAACTCGATGAAATCGTCACCACCCTGTCTAAGGCGATCGAAAACGTTCTGACATCTCGAAAATTCGACGAGTAGTTCCCATGTCCAAATCACACCGAAACAGTTTACCGCCGAGCGGCGAAGATACGATCGGACCATATTTTCCCGTCGCCTTCTCACCCACCCAAACGGCCAATCTGCGAACGCCCTATCCGGGTACCTTGCTCCACGCAAAAGGGCAGCCGATCATCCTGACTGGCGCCGTCTTCGATACGGACGGCAACCTCGTTCCGCGGTTCTTGGCTGAGTTCCACCATCCCGACCCTGCGGGTCGTTCCGCGGTACAAAGGTTGCGCTCGAAGGGCGACGATCCGCACCTTGGCCTGTCGACGAGGCATTACGCCGATCAGGGACACTATCATCTGGAAACAGTCATGCCTGGAGCGAGTCCGGATCGCGCGCCTCATGTGACGCTCACCCTTTACTGCGACGGAATCCAGCGGATCGTCACCCAGATCTTCTTTCCGGACCAACCGGGAAATGCCGATGACCCGCTCCTGCAATCCCTCCCGGTCGACCTTCAAGGACGGTTGATCGCGCAACGCGACGGAGAAGCTGGGGACTGCCTCATATTCAGGCGGGACATCGTCATGCGGGGAAAATCCGAAACCCCGTTCTTTGATGATCTGGAGAGCTGAGATGACTATCCAAGGACGGCAACTTCCTATCGGGCCGACAGACAATACAAGCGCTCAACGCACACCGAGCCAGCGCTTGCACCCGATCCCGGAAGCGGCACGGGAGTCTTTCGTTCCCGCTTTCTCGGCACCGCCCATCCTGCAGGACCTCGAGAACGATCTCACACGTCTCAGTCAGGACGGCCCTGTCGCAGACGGCACCGTGATAGACGTTAGCGGGCGCATTCGATCCAGCTCCGGACTGCCTGTCCGGGACGCGTTAATCGAACTTTGGAATGCGAACACCTTCGGTCGCTATACCCATATTGACGACCAGAGCAATCTCCCGCTCGATCCCAACTTCACCGGTTTCGGGCGGGTCGCAACGGACGAACATGGGGCGTACCGATTCAGAACGATATTGCCTGGCCAATATCTCGCCCGGGCAGATATCGGCCGTTGGAGACCGCGCCATCTTCACTTCTCGATACAGGGAGGAACGTCTCGGCTCGTGACCCAAATGTATTTCGACGGAGATCCGCACAATTCGAAAGACCCCGGATATATCCTTCTCGGAGACGCGGCAGACCGGCATATTGGACAAGAACTTTCGCCCAACCAGTACGAGTTCGACATCGTTATCGGGGGACGTAACGCCACCTACCTGACGGATCACGGGTAGAGGCGCGGATCATGGCGCCTAAAACCATTCTGACATGCGCGGTGACCGGAAACATCACCACCCGCGAACAGCATCCGCGTCTACCCGTAACGCCGCAGGAAATTGCGACCGCTGCCCTTGAGGCAGCGGATGCGGGTGCTGCCATTGTCCATCTGCATGCACGGGATCCTGAAACCGGGCAGGGTTCGATGCGGGTAGACCTTTTTCGGGAGATCCACGATCGGATCCGGGACAAGAACACAAGCGTCATCATCAATTTTTCGACGGGGGAAGGAGGGCGATTCGTTCCGGACGTTCATATCCCGAGCCAGGCGGCCGAGGGAACGACTCTGACCGACCCGCTGACGCGAGTGGCCCACATCTCCGAAATCCGACCCGACATCAGCACGCTCGATTTGAACACAATGTATTCGGGTACGGCGGTTGTGATCAATACGCCTGAGAACATTCGCAAAATGGCACAAGTCATTCTGGAGAGTGGCACGCTTCCCGAGATCGAGCTGTTCGACGGAGGGGATCTCCAGCTACTCAAGACGCTGTTGGCGGACGAGATCTTGAGGTCGCCTCCTTGGGTGCAATTCGTGATGGGTGTGCGGTACGGCATGGCCGCAACGGCCGAGACGCTGCCCTATTTCGTGAGCCAACTCCCACCAAACACTCAGTGGGGAGCCTTCGGCGTGGGCCGTCATGCTTTTCGGATACTCGCCCAAGCCTATCTTCTCGGCGGACATGTTCGGACGGGTCTCGAAGATACGATCTTTATCGAAAAGGGTCGACTGGCTCGCGACAATGCGGAGCTCGTCGAAAAAGGCGCGCACATTATCGAGCAGTTGGGCGGGTCTTTGGCCAGCCCGGAAGAAGCCAGGTCCATGTTGGGGTTGTCAGGATGACCCAGGAGCAAGTCGATTCTTCGACTTTCGATGTTGTCGTTGTGGGATCGGGTGCCGGTGGCATGGTCGCCGCCCTGACGGCGTCTGTCGCAGGTCTTCGCGTGCTCCTGGTCGAGAAAACCGACTTTCTCGGGGGAACCACCTCCTATTCAGAGGCGATGATCTGGGCGCCGCTTAGCGCACAATCACAGGCGGCCTTGCGGGCGGACAGTGTGGGCGCGGCGCTTGCCTATGTCTCGGATGTTTCCGGCAATCGGTTCGACGCCTTGCGGAGCGGTGCCTATATCCGACACGCCGCCCAAATGCTGGCATTCGTAGAAGCCCATAGCGACGTCCGTTATCGGCTCGCCACCGGATCGGTCGACTATTACCCCGATCGTGAGGGGGCCACTGCGGGCACGCGCTCGCTCAGCATTGAAAGTTTCGATGGCCGGCGTCTTGGAAAGGACTTCAATCTACTGCGTCCTCCCCTCAGTTCGACCCAGATTTTCGGCGGATTGACCATTCCGGGCGCCGACTTGCATCACTTTTACAAGGTCTTTCGATCGGCGCGTTCGACGATGCGTGTGGCGGCTCTTCTATTCGCCTATGCCAAGGACAGGTTGAATGGGCGGTCACGAAGCTCGCAAATATCCGGCGGAGACGGGCTGATCGGCGCGATATTGCTGGCGTTGCGTGGGCAAGGCGTGGTCATCGCCACCGGCACCGCAGCCACAAAGCTATCTATTCAAAACGGCCGAGTGGAGGGCGTGACCATCGTGTCAGAAGGCCAAGAGACCGAAGTCCGTGCTACCCGTGGCGTCATTCTGGCGACGGGCGGCTTCTCTGCCGACAGAGAGAAACGCGCAAAATATGCGCCCGAGGCGCAACGTGGAGATGCCTATGTCGGGCTGACGGCACCGGGTGCGACAGGGGATGGGCTCGACATGGCCTTGGCCACAGGCGCCGCGATAAATAGCGATGTGGATCAGCCCATGGCTTGGGCACCCGTATCCTGGGTCGATCATCTTGGCTCCGGCTTCCCCCATTTCATGGAACGCG
>JBCCCX010000087.1:0-11949 GCA_039033275.1 Pseudomonadota bacterium
CCGCTCATCACGATGGGCAGATTGCCCGCCTGCGCGCCGGCCGCCGCCTCGGGATTGGCCAGATGGAGCGCCGTGAACATTCCGCTGGTCAGGACGAAGGCGACCCATTTGTTCCCGAACCAGTGGACCAGACCCTTGTTCATGTAACCTCGCACCACGATTTCCTCCGTCGCGCTTTGGACGGGCAGCAGGAGCAGCGAGACGATCGCGAAAGGCAGGAAGCGCGACGCGTCGAAGACGAACTTTGGCAGATTGCCTCCCATCTGGCTGACGACGAAACCATATCCGCCGAGGACGAGCCACATAATGAAGAAGGACTGCACGACGCGGCCCCAGCGAAACTCGGCAAACGCTGTGTGCAGTGCGGTCAGCGGGAGTTTGTGGACGATCTTCCAGCCCAGATATAGGCCGACCAGCGCCGCCGGAAAGGTGAGCAGCATCATCATGTAGGCGACCGGCGACAGGCCGATCACCGAGAGCATCAGATTGTTGACCTCTCCCATCTCCCCCATGCCGGCCATGTAGAGCCCGACGCCCGCAAAGCTCGCCAAGGCTCCACCCAAGCCGATATAGCGGGCGACGCGCCCGCGCCCTCCCAGATAGTGCAGGCCGTAGGCTATGGCCGCGGTGATCCAGCCGATAAGGATCAGCAGAATACCTGGGGCGACCCATGCGGCGTTCATGGTCGCGCTCATGGTGCCCATCAACTCGCGAAGCTGGACGGCGCTTTCCGGGTCGAGGTCGGCCAGCATATCCGGGAAGGGCGATGTCAGGGCGAGCTGTCCGATCACCCAAGTGCTGACCGTCAGCCAGAAGACCGCGATCCAGTCGTCCCATCTCACATTGCCATTCCGGAAGCGGTCGTAATAGTTCATGAGGTTCGAACCCAATCTCGGACATGCGGCCGACAGAATGCCGCGCCCCGCTTCGGAGTTGACCCGCATCATGCCGGAAACGCAAATAGATTTCGACCATCTCAACCGGTATGTCGCCGGAGATGTCGCCCTGACCCGCGAGATATTCGGCCTGTTCACCCACCAGACAGAGATGTGGGGGCGCGGTCTTGACGCCGATGCCGATGACGAGGTCTGGAGCTCCGTGACGCATTCGCTCAAAGGATCGGCGCGCGCCGTGGGCGCCATGGACCTGGCGGCTCTGTGCGAGGGCGCGGAAGGGCTCGTCGGCGAGAAAAAACGCCTGGGCGCGCGTCAAGTGGCCGTCCAGAATATCGAGTTCGCCATCGAGCAGGTCCGCGCCGAAATACAGCGGTGGGAACATGCCCAGTCGCTAAAGGACCTCCGGGCCTGAACGCAAAACGCCGCCACCCTAGAAGGGCGGCGGCGTCACAGAGAGATTGCGTGAACTCTGTGATTCGGTTGGCATCCACTGAGATGCGTCGTCATCCTTATTAGAGGCGGAACCTTACCCCGACGCGCACGAACAGGGTGAGGAAAGCCTTAAGGTCCAACTCCCGGCCATACCCCTTCCGCAATCCCGTCCCGTTGAAGACAAACTTGTCTCTCACGAATGCACGGCGCATGAGGGTTACGACAGGGAGAGAGACGATGACCGTGCAAAAACCGTGGATGCTGGGCATCGGCATGGCGATCATGCTGGCTCTGGCAGGGCTCGTCGGGTTCGCGATCGGCACAGGCACGCAGGATGGCACCCGGACCGGTGCCGTCCAGCAGGCCACGAGCGAAGCGCCCGACCGCGCGAACATCGATATTCGTGTCGATGCGTCCGGCGGTCCCGACCAAGCGGAAACCGATGCCGCCGAAGCCCAGCTTGATGAGAACATCCCGGATGGGCAGCTCCGCTATTTCGGCAAGACAGTGTCTGCGCAGGACGACGTGTCCGAAGCCTGTTTCCGCTTCTCCTCGGCACCTGATCCCGACCGTGTCGTGGACGACAAGGCCTTCGTCCGGATCGAACCGGACGCCCCTTTCTCCTTGCAAGTGCGAGACCGCTCGCTCTGCATCATCGGATTGGACGCCGAAGCGGACCACACCGTCACGATTCTGCCAGGACTCCAGGCCCTAGACGGGGCCGAATTGCGGGCCGCCGTCGTCGAGACGGTCGCCTTCGCGCCCAAGCCCGCCATGGTCGGCTTTGTGGGAGACGGCATCATCCTCCCACGCAGCGAGACCTCGACATTGGGTATCCGAGCGATGAACGTCGATGCCGTCGAGCTGACGCTCTACCGCGTCAACCACCGCGCCCTGTTCGACCAGTCGCCAGAAACCGGCGAAACGACGCTGGAGGGCGACTGGTCGTGGAACGGCGCGGCCTGGCAGACCCGCGTGGAGGTCCACAAAGAGCGTGTAGACACGGCCGGAGATGTTAACGAGGTCATCGAAACCGGTATCGCGCTGGAAGGCATCATCGCCGCTCACGGACCAGGTGCCTACATCGCCGAACTGTCGCGCGTGTCGCGGCAGGCGGACCGCGCCGCGAACGCCTGGCGCTGGCTGTTCGTCACGGACATGGCGTTAGCGGCCTACCGCACGGATCAGGCGCTCGACGTTACCGTGCGCTCGATCGACACGGCCGAAACGCAACCCGATGTCCGCCTCACACTAATTGCGCGCAACAATGAGGTATTGGCGGAGGCACGCTCCGATGAGTCGGGACGGGCGCAGTTTCCGGGCCCGGCGTTGCGCGGCACGGGCAACCTCGCGCCGAAAATGGTCATGGCCTACTCCGACGAAGACGACTTCGCCGCGCTCGATCTTTCCCGCAGCCCAGTCGACCTGACGGCCTACGACGTGACCGGACGGATCCCGCCCGGTCCGGTGGATGCGTTCGTCTATACGGAACGCGGCGTCTACCGGCCCGGCGAAACGGTCCACATGACCGGGCTGATCCGCGACGGTCGCGGCCACGCGGCGTTCGACCGGGACGGCACGTTGCGCATCCTGCGGCCCGACGGAACGGAATTTTCCGACGCGCGCATCAGTCCACGCGACCAGGCAGGTGCGTTGGTCCGCCAGATCCGCCTGCCAGCGGGCGCGGCGAGGGGTCGCTGGACGGCGCGTCTTTCGCTCGACGGGCTGGGCGAGGTGGGCTCCGTCCGCTTCGCCGTTGAGGACTTCATCCCTGAGCAACTCCGTCTCGACCTGCGCGCCGACGACGGCCCTGTCCGACCGGGCACCCCGCGCGCACTCACCGTTGCGGCGGACTTCCTCTACGGCGCGACCGGACGCGGTCTCGACGCCGAAGCCGAAGCGCGCGTCAGCGTGGATCCCGACCCGTTCCCGCAATGGAGCGACTACACGTTCGGCAACGCGGCCGAGACCTACCGCGAGCAGATTGTTCCCATCGGCCAGGGAATGACGGATGCGGACGGCCTGTTCCGCACCGACATCGATGTGGCGGGCGAGGCCTTCCGGTCCAGCGCGCCCTTGCGCCTGTTCGTGACGGCAGGCGTCGCCGAGCCAGGCGGCCGGTATGTCCGCGACAGCCTGTTCCTGCCGCTGCGGTCCGAACCGGTCTATGTGGGTTTCGATCCGGCGTTTGAAGGCGGCTACGCCAAGCGCAACACGCCGGCGACACTCCGGCTGGTGGCCGTGAATGCGGACGGCAAGCGCGTCGCGTTGAGCGGGGCGCTCTCGCTCATCCGCGAAGACTATGACTATCACTGGTACCGCGAGAACGGGCGCTGGCGGTATCGCCGCGACCGGCGCGACATTGTTGTCGACACGATCGACGCCGAAATCGGGGCCGACGTACCGCTGACATTCTCGCGCGCCCTCGACTATGGCCAGTACCGCTTGCGCTTCACCACCGATGCAGGCGCGGTCTTCTCCTACCAGTTCGGATCGGGATGGCGGCGCGCGGGCGGCGATGCCGATGCGCCCGATCGGGTCGAGATCGGACTGAGCCAAGCCGAGATAACGCCCGGCGAGACGGTCGTACTGAGCGTCAATTCACCGTTCTCCGGCACGGGCGAGCTGGTCATCGCCGACCGCGCCATCCGCACCGTGCAGACCGTCCGGATCGAGGAGGGAGGGTCGGAGATCAGGCTGCCCGTCGCGCGCGATTGGACCTCCGACCTCTACGCCATGTTGACCGTCTACGGCCCGGCATCCGAGGGTCAGCCAAGGCGGGCAGTCGGCCTCGTTCACATGCCGGTGGGCCGCAGCAGCCAGCGGCTGGCTGTCTCGATAGAAGCCCCCGACACGATCCGCCCCCGCCGTACCCAGGACGTCGCCGTGAAGGTGGCAGTACTGGACGGGGAAGCGGCCTTTATGACGCTCGCCGCGGTCGACACGGGCATTTTGCAGATCACGGATTATTCCCCGCCGGAGCCGGAAAGCTATCTATTCGGCAAGCTCGCCTTCCCGATCGACCTGTTCGACGATTATGCCCGCATGCTTGCGCCCTACCGGGGCGCCGACCGGTCCGGTGGCGACACGTTGGGCGGCGCGGGCCTCTCTGTCGTCCCGACGACCATCGTCAGCCTGTTCGAAGGTCCGGTCGAGATCGAGGACGGCGTGGCGACCGTCTCTCTCGATCTGCCGGATTTCCAGGGTGAGCTGACCCTTATGGCTGTGGCGTGGTCGGAGACAAAACTGGGCAGCGCGTCCACGCGCATGACCGTGCGCGATCCCGTTACGGTGCAGCTAGCGCTGCCGCGATTTCTCGCACCCGGCGACCGGGCCGTCGCGACGGTCGCCATGGACAATATCGATGGCCAAGCGGGGCAATATGAGGCCATTGTGGACCTTAACGGGTCGTCCGTCGGGACCATCTCCCGCACTCTCGAGCCCGGCACGCGCAGCGAAGACCGCGTGAAGCTGGTCGCTGGGCCTAAAGGAATTTCGACCTACAGGCTCGCCGCGACAGGTCCGGACTTTGATGTGTCGCGGGACTACAACATCGAGACCCGCACGCCGAGCCTACCGGTCACCCGGACGCAGTTCGTCAAGCTTGAGCCTGGCGAGCGACGTGTCTTGGACCTGGCAGCCAATCGAGACGGCTTTAGCGAGGCCGGCCGACTTACGCGTGTGTCCGCATCCTTCTCCCCCGGACCGAATCCGGCGCTCCTGCTCGCATCGCTGCAACGCTATCCTTACGGCTGCACAGAGCAGACCGTCAGCGTGGCCATGCCGTTACTGATAGCGGAGAGCTATGGCGGTGTGCCCGGGATGAGCGAGGCCGAGCGGGCCAATGTCCTGCAGGCCGCGCTCGACACTGTTCTCGAGCGTCAAGACGTGGACGGCGCGTTCGGATTGTGGCGCCGCGGCGACGGCAATGCCTCGCCCTACCTGCAGCTCTATGCGAGCGATTTCGTCCTGAAGGCGGCCGCGGCAGGGTTTTCCGTGCCGGCCACGGCGAAAGACCGCACGCTTGAAAGCGTCCGCCTTCTTTCAGACCTCGACAACGGATCGCGTCTGCCGCTCGATTTCAATTTCGGTCTGGATGATGACAGCCCGGACTATGAGTTGCGCGCCGCCGAACGAGCCGCTTACGCCTTCGCCCTGCTGGCGCGTCACGACCGCGTGAAGAAGACGGACTTGCTCTATCTCGACCGGCGTTTCGGCGCGCGACTGCGCCCGTCGGTGGCACAGTCGCAGCTCGGCTACGCCTTGGCAGCTCTGGGCGAGGCGGATCGCGCCCGAGCGGCCTTCTCGCGGGCCGCAGAGCGTTTGGATAGCGAGACGCAAACCTACTATGACAGCCCTGTCAGGAATGCGGCCGCGCTGCTGGCGCTGGGCACGGACCTCCCGGAAAATGCGACCTCGGCGGCCATGATGGCGCTCCAGTCTACGCGGCCCGAACAGCTGAACACGCACGAGAAAGCCTGGCTGCTGCGGGCTTTGGCGGGCATTCGCAGCAGCGGTGTGCCCTTCTCGGACGACGCTGGGTGGACTGTGGCGAATACGGCTGCTTCGCGCAGCGTCGACGGCAATGCCTTAGACGTGCTGAACGACGAAGCATCGCCGGTCTTTCTGCAAATCACCGTGACCGGCGTGCCGACGAACCTCGACCAGTCATGGTCCCGAGGGGCCATTTTGTCGAAGTCCGTCTTCGACATGAGTGGAGGCGAACTCGATGACGGCGCGCTGATGCGCGGCGAACGCTATGTCGTCCTGCTGGACGCGTCCGGCAACGACACGTCAGACGCCATGTGGGTCCTGGCCGATCTGCTCCCCGCCGGGGTCGAGATCGAGACGGTATTGGGGTCTTCGGATGCGGGAGAGACCGGGCCGTTTGGCTGGCTCGGCGCGCTGTCGGATGTGGACATGGTGGAAGCGCGTGACGACCGGTTCGTCGCATCCTGGCGCACCCAGGCGCGCTATGGAGACGGGAACCGGCGTCTCGCCTATGTCGTGCGCGCCGTCACGCAAGGCGAGTTCGCCATGCCGGGCGCGCATCTGGAAGACATGTACCGCCCCGGCCGCACGGCGCAAACGGCGGGTGGACGCATACAGGTCACGCCGCCGCCCACGCTCTGATGCGCCCCGCGCAACACATGCGGCTATTTGCCCTTATCGCGCTGACGCTGGCCGGCTGGCTCTGCCTGCCTGTCCTGCTGGACGATGCAGACACTGTGTCGTCCGTCCTGCGCGACCGCAAAGGCGACGTCCTGCATATCGCCAGCGTCGAGGACGGCCCTATTCGCCTTCCGGTGACGCTGGCCGAGGTCGATCCGGCCTTCATCGAGGCGCTGATCGCGATGGAAGATCAGCGTTTCCATAACCATATCGGGATCGACCCGGTCGCCATCATCCGCGCACTGGGCAGCAACATCAGTGCAGGTCGGGTCGTCTCGGGCGCGTCCACCCTCACGCAGCAGCTCGGACGGCAGTACCGCCCGCGCCCGCGCACGCTTCCGTCCAAGATCGTGGAAGCTGCCGAAGCGGTCCGGCTTGACCTCTGGATGAGCAAGGACGAACAGCTGGAGCGCTACCTGACGCGAATCTCCTACGGTTCCAACATCGAAGGGCTCGCGGCCGCAACACGCCTCTGGCTCGGCAAGAGTCCGCGCTATCTGACGCCGGACGAGATCGCTTTCCTCCTGGCGCTGCCCCAGGCCCCGGAAGCGCGGCGTCCCGACCGCAATCCGGCTGCGGCGAAGGCGGGCCGCAACCACATACTGGACCGCATGGTCGCATTGGATTTGCTGGATGCCGACGAAGCGGAAGCCGCGAAGCGCCAATCTGTCCCGACCGTGAAGCGCCGCCTGCCGGACCGGGATGTTCTCGCTCATGCCGCCATCGGCGGAGGGATCTCGACACTCGATGCGGCGGAGCAGGCGCGAGTCGCGCGGTACCTGTCGGATTGGACCGCGCGCCAGCCCGTGCCCGTCAACGCGGCCGCCATGGTCGTGCATGTGCCGACGCGCGAGGTCCGGGCGCTTGTCGGCACGGGCGCGCGCGACCATGATGGCGGCTGGATCGACATGACGGACCGGCTCCGCTCGCCGGGTTCCACGCTGAAGCCTTTCATCTATGCGCTGGCGCAGGACGACGGGGCGCTCGACATGGAAAGCCGTGTGCGCGACGCGCCGACGCGGTTCGGGGCCTATCGTCCGGAAAACTTCACCCGCCGCTACCACGGCGATGTCAGCATTCGCGAAGCCTTGCAGCATTCGTTAAACGTCCCGGCCGTCGCGGCGCTGCACGGGGTTGGCGCGGACCGTTTCCGTGCCGCTTTGGCCGCCGCCGGCCCTCAGGCTAGAGGGCGCGCCGGCGACATGTCGGGCGAGGGGCTCGCACTGGCGCTCGGCGGCACGGGTCTCAGCGCCCGCGACCTGGCCGTTCTCTACACCGCGCTTGGCAATGGCGGCATGGCCGGCCCTCTCAGGTTCCACCAGGATGCGGATGAGGATAGCAGTTTCCGATTGATGAGCGAAGATGCGGCGGCGGATATTCTGGACGCTCTGCGCGGCGCACCGGTGCCGAAGGGGTTCGCGAACATGCCGGGCGTCGGCCGCATTGCCTACAAGACCGGCACCTCCTACGGCTTTCGCGATAGCTGGGCCGCCGGACTGGCTGGTGACTATGCCATCATCGTCTGGACCGGACGCCCCGACGGCGCGCCGCGCCCAGGGCGGACGGGCCGCGCGTCCGCCGCACCGATCCTATTCGACATCGCAGCTCCTTTCGTGAAGCCGGTCAGACGCGTCAGAGAGCAAGACGCGCCGTCTGCGCTTAGGCGCGTCTGGACTCAGGCCGAAGACGGCCCTGTCATCCTTTTTCCGGCGGACGGCACCGAGCTGATCTTCGATCCGCGCGGCGTGTCCATTTCGGTCGATAGCGATATCCCGATCGCGCTTTTCATGTCCGGCGTTCCGATCGCGCGCGAGGAGGGTCTGGCCGTCTGGACGCCGCCGACTCCGGGCTTCTATCGGCTCCGCGCCATTGATGCGGAAGGCCGTTCAGCGAATGCCGATATCCGCGTCGTGGCGCGTGACCAGCTCGTCGACGCGCCGCCGCACTTCCAATAGCGCCTCGGCGAACCAGTTATGTTTCTTGATCCATCCATTGTTGCGCCAGGATGGGTGGGGCAGGGGAATGATGGCGGGACCGTAGTTGCGCCAGTTCCGCACCGTCTCGGTCAGCGTGCGCTCTGCCGCCGGACCCAGATAGTGCTTCACAGCATACAGTCCGACCAGAAGGGTAAGCTCGACACTCTTGAGGTGCTCGTCCAGCCTCGGCTGCCAAAGCGGCGCACATTCAGGGCGAGGCGGCAGGTCACCGCCTTCTGCGTCCTGCCCCGGGAAGCAGAAACCCATAGGCGTAATGGCGAAATTGTCGGCATCGTAGAAGGTAGCCGGATTGACGCCCAGCCAGTCGCGCAGGCGGCGACCGGA
The DNA here is from genome assembly GCA_039033275.1 of Pseudomonadota bacterium. Taxonomy (GTDB): domain Bacteria; phylum Pseudomonadota; class Alphaproteobacteria; order Caulobacterales; family Maricaulaceae; genus Litorimonas. Next base: position 8,822 of record JBCCCX010000087.1, read on the forward strand.
GGGATCGTTGAAGGTCATGGAGCTGGCATGGGCGAGTGTGCCGGGAGCCTGGCTGATGATACGGATCCGCGACCGGTTCGATGCGCGCAGGATAGGATTCGGCTCCACGGGCAGGGGAGGGCTGGAATATTTGCACACATCGCAAGCCCGAATGGTCGAGACGAGGGCTTGTAGCTGTGACACGAGCGGTCTCCTGCAAAGTCGGCTGACAGTTCTAATGCGTGAGCGTTCCACGCGTTTCGTCAGGACCGAGCGCTTCTCAGGACGGAAGGCTCCACGGTCCTGGCTCACGCACCGGGCGAGAAGACGCTGGAAGATATCGCGACCTTCAAGCGTTGAGCGCCATCTCCAGAACGGCCGGGTCGACATTGCCACCGGACAGGATGACCGCCACGCGGCGGTAGTGGTCGGGCAATTTTCCAGTCACGACGGCAGCCATCGCCGCCGCACCGCCCGGTTCTAGCGTTACGCCCAGATGCTGCTTCGCCAACCGCATGGCGTAAAGACAGTCCTGGTCGGACACCGCAAAAACATGCTGGAGCGATTTGGAATTGATCGGCCATGTCAACTCCCCGGGCATAGGTGTCATGATCGCGTCGCAGATGGTCGGCGGTGCATCCTTCGCGATGCGCCGCCGCTCGCCTGCGCGCAAGCTCATCCGGTGATCGTCATAATGTTCGGGCTCGGCCCCGAAGATTTGCGTATCCGGGCTCTCGGCCGCCATGGCGAGGCTGATCCCCGCGCAAAGCCCGCCGCCGCCGATACAGGTGACGAGCGCATCGAATGCCAGTCCGGAACGCGCGATTTCGAGGCCCGTCGTCCCCTGTCCCGCAATGATGAACGGATCGTCATAGGATGGGACGAGGGTGCGTCCGTCACGTTCGGCGATGGCTGTGGCGATGTCTTCCCGGCTCTCGCTGAGCCGGTCGTAGGACACGATCCGCGCGCCGTCCGCCAGCACCCCTGCCACCTTCACGGCCGGAGCGTCCTTCGGCATGACGATCACGGCATCTACGCCCAACTCCCGCGCCGCACGCGCCACGCCTTGTGCGTGGTTGCCGGAAGAAAAGGCGACGACGCCCCTCGCGCGTTCCGCTTCGTCCATGGCCGCCAGACGGTTGCGCGCGCCGCGATACTTAAACGCGCCGACATGCTGCAGGCACTCGGCCTTGAAGTGGACCTCGGCGCCGACAATCGTGTCGATTTCCAGCGCGTGCAGCAGGGGCGTGTGGACGGCATGGCCGTCCAACCGCGCGGCGGCAGCGAGCACGTCGTCGTAGTTTGGCTGCGACATCTGGTTCCTTCGTGTTGACCGTCCTCGCCGCATCCTTAAGAACGCGGACAAACAATAATCAACCATTACCGGGGAGCCTGCCATGCAAGGCCTCATGATGAGCCACGAGCTCATGATTTCAGACCTCATCGAACATGCTGCGACCGTACATTCGGACCGCGAAATCGTGACACTCGAAACCGATATGAGCCAGCATCGCTATGGCTGGGCAGACTGTGCGGCGCGCGTGCGCAAGCTCGCCAACGCGTTGTTGGAGGCCGGGGTCAAGACCGGCGACCGCATCGCGACCATCGCGTGGAACAATTACCGCCACATCGAAATCTACTATGCGGTCAGCTCTATCGGGGCGATCGTCCACACGATCAATCCGCGCCTGAAGCCCGAGCAGATCGCCTGGATGGTGAACCATGCCGAGGACCGCTATGTCATGTTCGACACGACGTTTGCGCCCATCGCCGCCGGCATCCAAAAAATCTGCCCGAGCGTGGAAAAGTGGATCAGTCTGACCGACAATGCGGGCAAACCCGATAGCGTGCCTTTTGCCGAAGACTATGAGGGTTTCATCGCGGACGCGTCGGAAGAGATCGACTGGCCGCGGTTCGACGAGAACACCGCCTGCACGCTTTGCTACACATCCGGTACGACAGGCGATCCCAAGGGCGTGCTTTACAGCCACCGCTCCACCATTCTGCACGCGCTGGCAGGCTGCCAGAAGGACGTGATCGGTGCGGGCGGATCGGACACGATCCTCGCCGTTGTGCCCATGTTCCATGTTTCGGCCTGGGGTCTCGTCTATTCGGCCGCCATGGTGGGCGCGAAGCTCGTCATGCCGGGGCCGGGTCTGGACGGCGCGAACCTCGCGCGCATGATCAACGAAGAAGGCGTGACGCTGATGGCGGGCGTGCCGACTGTTTGGCTGGGCATCTACAATCATTGCAAGGCAGAAGGCATAAAGCTTCCGACCGTCAAGAAGGCGTTGGTGGGCGGCTCGGCCCTGCCGGAGTCTTTGCTGCGCGCCTATGAGCAGGATCTGGGCATTCCCATGCAGCAGGGCTGGGGCATGACGGAAACCTCGCCGCTCGGCTCGACATACGCGCCGCACCATATGACCGATCAAAGCGACTATGAGGCGACCGTGCCGCACAAGCTGATGGCGGGCCGCCGCATCTATGGCGTGGAGATGCGCATCGTCGATGACGAAGGCCATGAACTCCCCGCCGATGGCGAAGCCACGGGGCACCTGCATGTGCGCGGGCCTTGGGTCGCGTCCGGCTATTTCAAAGGGGCGGGTTCCGACGCGTTCACCGAAGATGGATGGTTCGCGACCGGAGACGTGTCCGCCCTGCATCCGGAAGGCTATATGGAAATCACCGACCGCTCCAAGGACGTCATCAAGTCGGGCGGCGAATGGGTGTCCTCCATCGAGGTGGAAAACGCCGCCATGGACCACCCGGACGTGGCCATGGCCGCCTGCATCGGTGTGCGTCACGAGAAATGGCAGGAGCGTCCCATGCTCGTCGTCATGCCCGTGCCCGGCAAGACGCCCGACAAGGACGAGATCAAGGCCGCCATCGCCAACAAGTGCGCCAAGTGGTGGATGCCCGATGCCATCGTCTTCCAGGACGAACTGCCGCTGGGTGCGACGGGCAAGGTGCTGAAGCGGGAGCTGAAGACGAAATATAAGGACTTCGATCTGGAGGCGGCGGAGTAGGCTTTACGCGGGCTAAAGGGTCTTGAATGAATTCGGTCCTGCTTTTCCCGTCTTCAGACCCTGACCCTTCTTTCTTCTCTCTTCTCCGTCCCCGGCATTTATTGCCGGGGTCTGCTATCGGAC
>JBCCCX010000088.1:0-11871 GCA_039033275.1 Pseudomonadota bacterium
CTGCTATCGTAGATCACCCACAAGATGCGACCGATGATGCCTTATGCTCTTGTGAACCCAGATTAGACCAGACTCCGGCAATAAATGCCGGGGACGATGATAAGCTCTGCTGAAGGCGACGGTGGGTTTACGCTAAGGGACTTGGGCAACGCGTTGGTAACGCACCGAACTTCTCAGGGATGCTCGGCTACCCCAACGCCCGCATCACGATCACGCCTAGAACATAATTATTGAACCAGCCGATCAGCAGCAACGCGGCGATCGGCGATAGGTCGAGGCCGCCCATGGGCGGGATGATGCGGCGAAAAGGTTGCAGGATCGGGTCGGTGAAGCGCGAGAGGCCGTACTGGATCTGGGACACCATGCCGCCGCGCTGGGCGATGCCGAAGGCGATAACCCAGCTCAAAATGATCTCGATGATGATCAGCCAGACGATCACGCTCAGGATGGGCATGATGATCATGCCGAGAATGGACTGTGCAAACGTCATGTTTGCGCCCTAACCAGACGATCCAGTCCCGACAAGGGCCTATGCCTTCTGCCCGACCCGGTAGATGGTCGGGACGTTGGCCTCGATGCACTCGATGATGGCGCCGGCAATGTCCTTGCCGGTCGCTTTCTCTATGCCTTGTAGGCCGGGCGAGGAGTTCACTTCCAGGATTTTCGGGCCCGAGTCGGACCTCAATATGTCCACGCCCGACACGTCGAGCTTGAGGATTCGGGCCGCGCGGATGGCGGCACGACGTTCGTCCCGGGTCAGCCGGACCTTCTTGACCGATCCGCCCTGATGCACGTTGGACCGAAAGTCGCCAGGGGCGGCTGTGCGCATCATGGACCCGACGACTTTGCCGTTGACGACGAAGCAGCGAATGTCCGATCCGGCCGCTTCCTTGACGAATTCCTGAACCAGGAAGTGCGCGTCGAGGCCCCGGAACGCGTCGATCAGTGCCGATGCTGTCTTGCGAGTCTCCGCCAGAACCACGCCGCGGCCTTGAGTCGATTCGAGCAGTTTCACGACGGCTGGGCTGCCGCCGATGAGGTCCAGAATGTCCTTGGTGTCGCGCGCGCTCTTGGCGAAGGCCGTCGCGGGCATGCCGAGCCCGTGTTGTCCCAACAATTGGTGGGCCAACAGCTTGTCGCGCGACTTGCCGATACTGTCGGCCGGATTGAGGACATAGACCCCCATCGCCTCGAACTGGCGCACGACGGCCATGCCGTAGAAGGTGATAGACGCACCGATGCGCGGGATGATGGCGTCGTAGCGCTCCAGCGGCTTTCCGTCATAATGTACTTCGGGCTTGTGTGCATTGATCGCCATATAGCAGCGCGACGTGTAGATCGTCTCGATCGTGTGCCCGCGGGCTTCGGCCGCTTCGATCATGCGTGTGTTGGAGTAGTTTTTCGCGCTCTGGGTCAGGATGCCGATCCGCAAGGGACGCTGTTTGACGGACGATTTGCGGCGTTTCTTGTAGACGTCGTAGCTCAACGCCGACTGCAGGAAGCTTTCCGTCGGCCGGACGGCCATGTCGTCCTGGATGGCGGAGCGGCCTAGCAGCATCCGATAACCCATGGTCTCGCGGTTCGTCAGCGTGATTTCGATGGGCAGCGTCTTGTCGCCGATCTGGGCTTTGGACTGGATAACGTAGCGCAGTTCGGTCTGTCCATTGGATGAGGTGACCTGGCGCTTCTCCTTGACGCGGGCCGAACAGACCACCTCGATGGACGGATCATCCGGATCGGGGTGCATGATGAATCGCACTTGCGGCTTGGCTTCGGAGCCGAACGGCTCGACCCGGACGGCATGCAAGGCGGATGTCCGCGCGCCCGTGTCGACTTTGGCCTTGATCGCGGGCAGGCCGAGATCGGGCAGGGCGATCCATTCCTCCCAACCAAGCCGGAGTTTCGGCGGCGCGATCGTTTCGGAAGCCATGCAGTTGCCCTCGTGAGTGCTGCCATGCGGATGCGGCCATGCACCGCTTGTCGCGCGGGCTGTAACGCAGTAGTCCCGGCAGCGAAAACCAAAACAGAATATTTCCGGGACACACCCTCTCATGGATAACAACGACGCGCTGACCGACGAGAGCATGACACGCGAAAGCATGGAATATGATGTCGTCATCGTCGGGGCCGGCCCAGCGGGCCTCTCGGCGGCGATCCGCCTCAAGCAGCTCAATCCCGAAACTTCCGTCGTGCTGCTGGAAAAAGGCTCCGAGGTCGGCGCGCATGTCCTCTCCGGCGCGGTGCTCGATCCGATCGGGCTGGAGAGGCTGTTCCCCGACTTCCGCGACGATGCGTCCTGTCCCGTCAAACAGGAGGTCACGTCGGACCATTTTGCCGTCCTGGGTCATCAGGGCGGATTCAGCCTGCCGACCTTCATTCTGCCGCCGCTCATGGACAATCACGGCAAATACGTCGTCTCCATGGGCGCCGTGGCCCGCTGGATGGGCGACCAGGCCGAGGCGTTGGGCGTTGAAGTCTTTCCCGGCATGGCCTGTTCGGAGTTGATCTACCGCGAGGATGGCAGCTTGAAAGGCGTTGTTGCGGGCGAGTTCGGCTATGAGAAAGACGGCTCGAAGGGGCCTAACTACGAACCAGGGATGGAGCTGCACGGCAAATACGTCTTCCTGGCGGAAGGCGCGCGCGGCTCCCTGTCAAAGGTCGCCATGGCGACCTACAATCTGACCGACGGTGTCGAGCCGCAGAAGTTCGGTCTGGGCATGAAGGAAGTGTGGGAAGTCGATCCCGACAAGCACGAGCCCGGCAAGGTCTATCATTCCAGCGGCTGGCCGCTGGGTTGGAAACAGGGCGGGGGCTCCTTCGTCTACCATGCGGAGAACAATCAGGTTTACCTCGGCATGATCGTCGACCTGAACTACGAAAATCCGCACCTTTACCCCTATATGGAGTTCCAGCGCTGGAAGCACCATCCGGACATTGCGGCACTGCTGGAAGGCGGCAAGCGCATATCCTACGGCGCGCGTGTGGTGACCAAGGGTGGCTACCAGTCGATCCCTCAAGCGGCTTTCCCGGGCGGCGCGCTTCTGGGCTGCTCCGTGGGGCTGGTGAACTTGCCGCGCATCAAGGGTAATCATAACGCCATGCTGTCGGGCATCGCGGCGGCTGAAGCCGCCGACCGGGCATTGCGCGCGGGCCGGTCCGCCGACACGCTGTCCGACTATGACCGCGAAATTCATGAAGGCGACATTGGCCGCGATCTCAGGCCCGTGCGCAACGTCGCCGCGCTGAACGGTCGTTTCGGTCCCTTCCTGGGCGGCATGCTGATGGGCGGCGTCGACATGTGGGTGCAGACCCTTTTCAAGTTCAGCCCGTTCGGCACGCTCAAGCACCGCAAGAACGATGCAAAATCGACCGAGAAAGCGGCCAAGCACAAGGTCATCGAATATCCCAAGCCTGACGGGGTCTTGTCCTTCGACCGGTTGACCAACGTGTCCTTTACCAACACCTATCACGGCGAAAACCAACCTAGCCATTTGAAGCTAATCGACGCGAGCGTGCCGATCGACGTCAACCTGCCGCTCTACAACGAACCGGCGCAGCGCTATTGCCCGGCAGGCATCTACGAAGTCGTGGTCGAGGAAGGCGAGGGGCCGAAATTCGTGATCAACGCGCAGAACTGCATTCACTGCAAGACGTGCGACATCAAGGATCCGTCGGAAAACATCGTCTGGACCGTGCCCGAAGGCGGTGGCGGCCCGAACTATGCCGGCATGTAGCGGACCCCCGCCGGGAATGACGCAATGGTAAGGCGCGCTGCCTGTCGGATGCCTTGGCGGGATGCTAGGACGAGTCGCATGACCTTCCGTTCCGCCTGCTTCGCCATGCTTGTCGCGCTGATGCCGCTCGGCACGGCGTGGGCCAAAGGCAAGCCTTTCGACGAAGCGCGCGCCAGTATGTTGGGCGACTATCTTTCGGGCAGTTACGCCCTGTATCTCAACGACCCGAGGGCCCAGTCCCGTTTCTTTCAGACCGCCTTCGAGCGCACGCCCGAAGACATACGCATCGGACGGATGGCGCTTTATTCGGCGCTTTTCTCCGGCGATCAGGCGCTTGCGCGTGAAACGGCGCAAGACCTCTACAAGACGGACAAGACCGAAAGCATGGCACGCGCCGTCCTTGCGGTGGATGCCTTCTCCAAGGGACGATCGTCGCGCGTGCGCCGCTACGCTACGGATCCATCCGCCGACTTCACCATGAATCTTGCCATGCAGTTGCTGCTTGGTTGGACGCATGTGGATGAGGGGCGGTACGAAGCGGCGCGCCAAACATTTCAGAACCTCAGCGAAACATCCTACTTCACGGCATTGGGCCAGCTTCAGCTCGCCAAGCTCGAAGCCCGTCTCGGCAATATAGCCTCGGCTGAAGCGGCGTTCGATATCGTCGAAAGTAGCGGCATAGCGCCTTTGGAGTACAATCTGGCGCGCGCCCGGTTTGAGGCCGGGACGGACCGTCCGGACGCCGCCATCGCCCGGATGGAAGCCATGATCGCCGATAACCCCGCTGCCGACATCGGGCCAGCCGGCGCCTATCTGCGCCGCTTGCAGGACGGCCGCCGCCTGCCGAAACTCTCCATACGCGCCCAGGCCGCCCGGGCCCTGACCGATCCTTCATTCGCCTTCTTCGTGCGCAATCGTTCGGTAGATGGCGGGGAGACCTTCTTGCGTTTCGCCCGCTGGATCGACCCGGACTATGACCGCGCCGCAGTCTGGCTGGCCGGACTGCTGGAAGAGAACCATCCCGAAATGGACCCAGACACACGCTCCGAGATCACCTCTTTGTACGACTCAATCGAACGCGAGAGTTCCTACTTCGTCAATGCCCGCTTGGGGCTGGCCAACCAGCTATTCGACCAGGAACGGGATGAGGACGCCATCGCCATACTGGAGGAGCTCGCGCTCAGCGATCCGTCCTACTTCACGCGCGAAGCGCTCGGCCGTGCCCGGTTTTTCCGCGAAAACTGGGCAGAGGCGCTGCCCTTCTACTCGCAGCTCGTCGCCTCGCTTTCGCCGGAGGAGTTGCAGGCCAACCCCGACCCGCTTCGCATGCGGGGCATCATCTACGAACGGCTTGGCCGCTGGCCCGAAGCGCAGACCGACTTTCTGCGCGTGTTGAAATACAAGCCCGACGACGCGGACACATTGAACTATCTGGGCTACACTTGGGTCGACCGGGGCGAGAATTTGGTCCGCGCCTTCGAATTGATCGAAAAGGCCGTCGAGCTGGAACCGGACTCCGGCGCCATTGTCGATAGTCTCGGATGGGCGCATTACAAGCTCGGCCGCTACGACGAAGCGAAAACGCACCTGGAACGCGCGGCCGTGCTGTCTCCATGGTCGGCGACGATCATCGACCATCTGGGAGATGTCTATTGGCGTCTGGGCCGCAAGCGCGAGGCGACCTATCAATGGCGCCGGGCGCTGGAGTTCGACCCGACGGACGAGGAAGTCATTTCGATTCAGGCGAAGCTGGACGCCGGTCCCCTTGCGGTCCCGGCTTCCTGACCCGGACAGCTTGCTCTGCCGGGCCAAGATAAACCTGACACTCCATGTCGGTGCGCCTCTCCCTTCGGGGCGATGGCAAGGTTATCACCCCGTCGAAAGCCTCGTCGTCTTCGCGGATATTGGGGACCACATTGCGTTCGGACCCTCAGCGGATGATCGACATTCACTGGCGTTGAACGGGCCGTTTGCCGGAAAGCTCCAAGCCGGTCCCGATAACCTTGTGGTCCAAGCCCTCGAAGCGTGTGACGCCCTGCCCACCCACGCTGTGCTGACCAAGTCGTTGCCCGTGTCGGCTGGACTGGGTGGCGGCTCGGCAAATGCGGCTGCCGTGCTTCGCGCTTTCGACCCACAAGGCGAGGCCGATGCCGCCGCACTGGGCGCAGACGTTCCCGTATGCCGACTGTCGCGGACCGCCATGATGGAAGGGATCGGCGAGCGGATCACTGCAATGCCAGCGCTTGGGCGCATCCCAGCCGTGCTGGTCAATCCCGGCGTGGCCGTGCCGACTGGGGAGGTCTTCGCTCTGTACGACGCCGGTACGGTTCCGTCTGTGCCCGGAACGACAGTGAGGTCCGGCACTCTGCTGGACCGCGCAGTGTCCGGCCGCAACGATCTGGAGGAGACAGCGATTGCCATTCAACCAGTCATCGCGGAGTTGCTCGCCAGACTCGGCGCGCAAGAGGGTTGCGCTTTGGCTCGCATGAGCGGATCGGGGGCCACTTGCTTCGGGCTGTTCGACACGATGGAAGCCGCCCAGAGAGCTGCGAGGGACTTGGAACGCGACGGTTGGTGGGTCGCCCCGGTCTGGCTTGGGGATGACGACTGATGCCGATGGTGTCGCTGGACGGGCTCATTGCGGCACAGCTCATCGGGCTGGCTTTCTTCGTGTCCATGGCATTGACCGGTTTCGCGCGCCTGGGCGGGCTAGGCGATATCCCGAACCGGCGCTCCAGCCATGCACATGTCACGCCGACGGCAGGCGGTCTGGGCATCATGGCCGGTGTGGCCGCGGCGATCCTGTTCGCCGCCCTGTTCCACCAGGACAGGCTTTTCGCTCAGCCCGGCACGATGGAGAAGCTGGGAACGTTCATGTCCGTCACTTTCGCCGTGTCGTTCCTCGGCCTGACCGACGATCGGTATGTCCTGCCCGCCCGCCTGAAGTTCGGACTCCTGCTGGCCCTCTCCGCCCTCGGCGTATGGGCCGTGGGATCCGTCACCATGCTGCCTTACGGCGTGGACCATATCTACCTGCTCTGGTGGTCAGGGCTGGCCGGCACGATATTGTGGGTGTTCACGGTGACGAATGCCGTCAACTTCATGGACGGCATCAATGGCTTGTTCGGCCTGTCGCTTGCGATCGCCAGCGCGAGTCTCTGCGCGCTCGCCTTGCAAGTAGGCGCTCCGGTGACGGCCGTCATCACGGGTTCGCTAGCCGCGGCTCTGGCTGGTTTTCTCCCCTACAACCTACGCCCCCGCGCGGCCGTGTTCTCCGGGGACTGCGGGGCGCTCGGCGCGGCGTTCCTCTATGCAGGGTCGGTGCTTTTTCTGGTCCACGAGCAGCCAGAGCTCCGGCTGCTCTATGCGGGTCCGCTCCTCATCATGCCTCTTCTAACGGATGTCCTCGTGACGCTTGTGAGGAAACCGTTGAAGCGTATCGGGTTCTTGGCCGCGCACAACACGCACCTCTACCAGCGATGGGCGAGAAAACGGGGCGGGCATCTGGCCGTGACGCTTTTCTACGGCTTGGCGGCGGTCGTGATGGTCGTGCTCGTTCATCAGGCGCATGACCGCGGAACATTGGGGTCCATGTCCGGGCTCGGCCTGATCGCGGGGCTGTTCATCTGTCTTTACGTTGCGAGATCAGCGACCCTGCCTGATTAGAGGCAGCAGCCCGGGTCAGGACGCGCGAGACACGACGTAGGCGGCGAGGTCCTGCAGGCAATCGCGTAACGGCGAGGCTTCGAACACGTCCAAGGCTTCGATGGCATCGATGGAGAAACCCCGGGCCATGCGCAGCGTCTCTTCGAGCGCGTCCGTCCGTCGCAGGATCGTCAAGGCTCGTTGCAGATCGATATCCGCCTGTTCCCGGTCGACGATGACCCGGTGCCAGAAGTCGCGCTCGGCATCGTCGGCGCGGGTGAGCGCACGAATCACCGGCAGCGTCATCTTGCCTTCGCGGAAGTCGTCGCCCACCGACTTGCCCAGCGCGCTCTGCTGTCCGCCATAATCCAACGCATCGTCCACGAGTTGGAAGGCGAGGCCGAGCTTCGCGCCGTAAGTGCGAAGCGCGGTGCGTTCCCGTTCGCTGCGCTCAGCGATTACAGGGGCGACTTCGGTAGCGGCCGCGAACAGGGCCGCCGTCTTCGCTTCGATCACGGCCATATAGTCGGCTTCGATCATGGCGAGGTTGCGCAGGGAGGCGAGCTGCCGGACTTCGCCTTCGGCAATGACGGAGGAGGCGTTGGACAGGATGCCGAGCGCGTCCATCGAGCCGGTTTCGACCATCAGGTTGAACGCCCGCGCGAACAGGAAGTCGCCCACGAGGATCGACGCGCTGTTTCCCCAGATCATATTGGCGGGCTTCTTGCCGCGCCGCAGGTCGGATTCATCCACGACATCGTCATGCAGCAACGTGGCGGAGTGGATGAATTCCACGGCAGCGGCTAGCTGGTGATGCGATGTGCCCCGATATCCGCAGAGCTGTGCGGAGGCGACGGTCAGCAGGGGGCGCAGACGTTTTCCGCCCGCGCTGACTAGATGCTGCGCCAGATCGGGTATCATGCCGACCGGCGAATGCATCCGGTCCAGAATGATCGCGTCGACCGCGGCCATGTCGTCGCGGCAAAAGCCCCAGAGCTTCTGCGCCGGTGAGAGCGCATCGTCGCGCTGAATTTGTGCCGGAGCGTTCAAAACCGTGTCCTGATGGATTTTATCGCTAGTTAAGTGTGAGACTCCTAGCGCACAAGTGACAAACGCGTTCCGGTGTGCGGGCTTGCAAATTTGCCGCAACCGACCGAGTGGGTGGGCATGATTGCCCTTATTGTCACCACGAACCCGGCCACGATCTCGTTTGCGCAAGCTGTACTGAAGGATGCGGGGATCGACTGCTACGTGATGGACCAGAATATGAGCGTGCTGGAACCGGGCATCATGATCCCGAAGAGGCTGATGGTCATAGGTGATGACGAAGACGAGGCGCGAAGTGCATTGCAGGATGCCGACCTTGGGCATGAGCTGGAACGCAAACCCTAGAGATTTGGCCCCCGCGCCCGCACATTTCTGCGCACGCTTGTCTTGAACTCGCCCCGCAACGGCGTAAAGCCGCGCGGATGAACGGCACCGTGTCGAAACCTACGTCTTTCCAGGACCTGATCTTGCGTCTCCAGACCTACTGGTCGGGGCAAGGCTGCGCGATCCTCCAGCCATTCGATACGGAAGTCGGGGCGGGAACGCTGCATCCGGCCACCGTGCTGCGGTCGCTCGGCCCCAAACCGTGGAATGTGGCCTATGTCCAGCCGTCCCGCCGGCCCGCCGACGGCCGTTACGGCGAAAACCCGAACCGCCTGCAGCACTATTACCAGTTCCAGGTCATCATGAAGCCCAACCCGGTGGACCTGCAGGAACGCTATCTCGGAAGTCTCGACGCCATCGGCATTGACCGGACACTCCACGACATTCGTTTCGTCGAGGACGATTGGGAGAACCCGACCGTCGGCGCCTGGGGACTGGGCTGGGAGGTCTGGTGCGATGGGATGGAGGTCAGTCAATATACCTATTTTCAACAGGTCGGCGGGCTGGACGTGGACCTGGTTTCGGGCGAGCTGACCTACGGGCTGGAGCGCTTGGCGATGTATGTATTCGGCGTGGACAATGTGTACGACCTGCCGTTCAACGCACCGGGACAGGCGACGAGCCTGAGCTATGGCGACGTCTTCCACCGCAACGAAGTGGAACAAAGCGCCTACAATTTCGAGCATGCTGACACGGAAAACGTGCTGGAACGCTTCCGCATGGCCGAAAGCGAGTGCCGCGCGCTGCTCGAGCTAAATGAGCCCCTTCCACTCCCGGCCTACGAGCACGCGCTGAAAGCGTCTCATATGTTCAACATACTGGACGCGCGCGGAGTCGTGTCGCCGACCCAGCGTCAGGAATATATCAAGCGGGTGAGAGATCTCGCCAAAGGTTGCGCGGAAGCCTGGGTCGAGGGCGAAAAGGTTCGCGCGGCATGAAGCGTCTTCTCCTCGCCCCTTTTGTCCTGGTTCCGATGGCCTTGCTGACGGCTTGCCAACCGCCCGTGGACACCGCTCCCGGCACGTTCGAGCCATTCGACGTGGCGCGCGTCGGCCAAACCCATTGTGTGTTCGATGCAGTCGACGCCGACGGCGAAGGCGCGTTGTTCGCCACGCGTATGTCGGACGAGAACGACATGGCGCACGTCCAGTACAAGGGCGAGTTTCTGAAACTCGTGCCGCGCGTGCCGCCGACGTTCGACGCCGAGCCGCTCGACGTGACCTACGATGTGGTTGACTATATCAAATGGCGCGTACGCGTGCAGGTCGATCCGGTCGAAAGCGGCCCAGAACATACGGATTATGAAGGCACGTTGACCCTGTTGCGGGAGGGCTCCGACAGCCTCGCGACGGCGGACGTGCGGGGGAGCTGCGGCGTCTGATGGCCGAACTTCTGATCGAAATCTTCTCCGAGGAGATACCCGCGCGCATGCAGGTGCGGGCGGGCGAGAACCTTGTGCGCCTGATGGATAAGAGCCTTGCCGACGCCGGGCTTACACCGACGGGAAGCCGCGCCATGACCGGGCCACGTCGCCTGACCTATGTCACGGATGTGCAGACCCGGTCACCGGACGTGTCCGAGGAGCGCAAGGGTCCGCGCGTGGGCGCGCCGGATCGCGCGCTGGAGGGCTTCATGCGCGGCGCGGGCCTCTCCGACATCTCGCAGGCAGAAACGCGTGCAGACAAGAAGGGCGAATACTACGTCGCCGTGATCCAGCGCGACGGCCGCGATACAGCGGACATCCTCCGCGAAGCCATTCCAGCCGTGATGGGCGACTTCCCCTGGCCGAAAAGCATGAGGTCTGGCGACAGCGACTTCCGCTGGGTCCGGCCGCTGCGCGGGCTGACGGTGCTGCTGGACGGAGCCAGCGTGGACGGCATCGAGGTCGGCGGCATTGCCTCGGATGCCCGCGTCCACGGTCACCGCCAAATGGGTCCGGGGCCGTTCGAGGTTTCGACCGTCGCGGACTATGAAGCCGCGTTAAACGGTGACGGCCACGTGATGACCGACCGCGCCGCCCGCCGCACCCGCGTATTGGAGCAGGCGAAAGCGATCTGCTCGGGTGCGGGGCTGGAGCTGGTCGAGGATGAGGGGCTACTGGACGAGGTGGCCGGGCTGGTCGAGTGGCCGGTGGCGCTGCTGGGCGACATGGACCCGGATTTCCTGGAGCTGCCGGACGAGGTGATCCGCCTGACGCTAAAGTCCCACCAGAAGACGTTCACCGTAAGGGGTGTGGACGGCCAGCTCGCCCCGCACTTCGTCATCCTTGCCAATCTCGAAACGCCGGACAATGGCGCGACCATCAAGGCGGGCAACGCCAAGGTCATTTCCGCTCGCCTGGCCGATGCGCGCTTCTTTCAGGAAGAGGACCGCAAGCGGCCGCTGGCGGACTATTACGACCGTCTGGACGATGTGGTGTTCCACAAAAAGCTGGGCTCCGTGCGCGACAAGGCGGAACGCGTCGCCGCGCTCGCCCGCGAGATCGCGCCGCATGTCGGGGCCGACCCCGACCTGGCCGAACGCGCCGCCCGCCTCGCCAAATGCGACCTCGTCACCCAGACCGTGATCGAGATGACCAGCCTGCAGGGCAAGGTCGGACGGTGGATGTACGAGCATGACGTGGCGTTGGGGCGGGCGGACTCGTCCCTACCTTCCGTTCGTTCCCGCGAACGCGGGAATCCAGAAGAACAAGACCTCAATTTGGGTGAGCCTCTGGACCCCCGCGTTCGCGGGAGTGAGCGGAAGTTAAATGTAGCGGACCACGCCGCCATCGCCGTCGCCATCGAGGACCACTACAAGCCCCAAGGCCCAAGCGACGCCGTCCCGACCGAGCCGGTCGCGGTCGCCGTGGCACTGGCGGACAAGATCGACACGCTGGTCGGCTTCTGGGCGATCGATGAGAAACCGACGGGGAGCAAGGACCCGTATGCGCTGAGAAGGGCAGCGTTAGGGGTTGTACGAATTTTAACAGAGAATGGACTCAATTTGCATTTGATGACTGACGCATTTGCAAGTGCGTTGGCAAGCATCAGTGTCGAAATTAGTGCTTTATATAATGACC
>JBCCCX010000089.1:0-11844 GCA_039033275.1 Pseudomonadota bacterium
GCATGGGCTTCGAGAACTACGAAGATATCCGCAAAGGCGACCAGATCGAGTGCTTCACGGTGGAGATGATCGACCGCACGCTCGAAGACGTGGCCCTGTCCGACATGGAAGCGGAAAGCGAAAGCGAGGCGGAAGACGCGTGACGCTTTGCGTCAACGCGTCACGCCACGAACGACAGTGAGCGGACGCCTGCAAGGCAGGGTGCTGTACATATCAATAAAAGGCGGCCTTGAGCCGCCTTTTTCATGCGATGAATACCAGATAGCTTCCATCACGGCTTCGCCAACCCTATCTAACCACTCATGGCCCGTAACCGTCCCCCCTCCCAGCGCCAGCTCAAGGCTGGCGAAGTGATCCGCCGCGCGCTTGCGGACATTATCAACCGCGAGGACCTTCGCGATCCCGCCCTGCAGGGCGTCAGCGTGACCATCGCCGAAGTGAGGGCGGCGCCGGACCTCAAGGTCGCGACCGTCTTCGCCGCGCCGCTCGGCCCCGACGCGGACGGCCCGGCCGTCATTGCGGGATTGCAGCGCTGCGGGCGTTTCCTGCGTGGCCGATTGGGGCGCGAACTGGAAATGAAAAGCACGCCGCGCCTCACCTTCAAGCTCGACACCACCTTCGACACGGCCGACGACATGGCCCGCCTGCTGGCAAAGCCCGAAGTCGCGCGCGACCTGAAAGAAGATTGAATTAAGCCTTCGTAGCTTATCCTGACGCCATGCGTCTTTCCTTTAGCCACGCGCTCACACGAGGTGAAGCCAAGGAGTTGCTGTCCGACCTGTCGCGCCAGCTTGCTCCGGCTTGGGTGGGCTGGGTTATGGCGGCAACGGGTGTCTTGGCCGGAGCCGGGGCTCTGTTTCTCATCGTCGAGGTCGGTTACATGCGGTTCGGGCTCTCACCGCCTTCACTCGCCCTTGCCGCCATGATGATGACCCTAGTGATCTTTGTCGCCTTCAACAGGGCTTCTGGATATTTGCACAGCCTGCCTTTTCGAACTTTGCCGGACCGATGGTCGGACAATTGGGTCATGGAGGCGGACGCGGAGGGCCTTCGCGTCACACACGATCACGGTACGGGTATCCAGTTGTGGTCCGGCCTTCGCGGATGGGTCGCGACACCGGACGTGGTGATGCTGATCTTCGCGTCGGAGATCTTTTATATACCGGATGCCGGTTGCAACTCGCCAGCTAGCCTCGATGCTTTAGCCCGTGCGCTGCGCGAATGGGCCCCAGACGATGCCGTGGAGCAGGCCTTGAATAGGCGCTCGTCCGGCCGAGACCGGACGAAGCGAAAAGGACGCTAGAAGCGGCGTCCCACGCCGACGCCCACGATCCAGGGGTCGATATCGACATCGGACGTCACGATCAGGCCGCCGGCATTGACGCGCACATCGGTCTCCAGAAACACCTTCTTCACATCGATATTGGCGAACCAGTCGCCATCGCCGATCGGGATGTCCATGCCGCCTTGCAGAGCCCAGCCGAATTCGTCGCTATATTCGATATTGTCGACCTGACCCTCGTCTTCGCCGAAAAAGGCGGTGTAGTTGATGCCGACGCCGACATAGGGTCGGAAAGCACCACGCGGGCTGAAATGCCACTGCGCCAGCACGGTCGGAGGCAGCAGCCACACGTCGCCCAGATCGACGTCGCCGATCGCAGAATTTTCAACCGAGACGTCGTGCGGGGTAACAGCAAAGATCGCCTCGACCGCAAAATTTTCGGTAAAGAAGTAGGAGATGTCGAGTTCCGGCACGATCTGGTTTTCGATGTCCACCTCACCGCCCAACGGCACGGTCGTGCCGCCTTCCTCGGGCATGACGGACAGACCGCGCAGACGGATCAGCCACGGATCGTCGACGCTGGACGCCAGGGCGTCGGCGACGGGAAGCAAGGTCATCGCGGCGGCTCCGGCCGCCACGAGAAGCGAGGTTTTGAACATGTTTGTCTCCCAAGAGGCATTCGAAATTTCGGCGCTCTCTATGGTCGGGAGGACCTCCTGAGCGACGATATTTGCTTTATGATGATTATTGACGTGTCCTATGGGTGTGACTGCCGTCACAGAGGCCCTGCTATATGCGGGCAGCGCTCATGCAGCTTTGCAAGGGTTCGCTTTTCAGACGCGGCGCAGATAGCTTGATTTCCCGCGCGGGGCTCAGCAGAGGCGCGGCCATGGATCCGAACGGGCGACAGAGGCGCAAGCGTGGGCGCGCCGTGCATGGCTGGGTGGTGCTGGACAAGCCTCTAGGGCTGGGAAGCACGTCGGCGGTCGCGGCCGTGCGGCGGCTGATTGACGCGCGCAAAGCCGGTCATGCCGGGACGCTGGACCCGCTGGCGACGGGTATTCTTCCGATCGCACTGGGCGAGGCGACCAAGACCGTGCCCTTCCTGATGGACGCCGCCAAGTCCTACGCCTTCGACATCGCCTTCGGGACCAGCACCGAGACGCTCGATGCGGAAGGAGAGGCGACGGGCGAAAGCGAAGCGCGTCCCGCGCGGGAGGCCTTGGAGGCCGTGCTGCTACGTTTCATCGGCGATGTGGCGCAGGTGCCGCCGAAATACTCCGCGATCAAGATCGGGGGCAAGCGGGCCTACGACCTGGCGCGAGCGGGCGAGGCGGTGGAGATCGAGGTCCGCACCGTCCGTATCGATGCGCTGAGGCTGGACGCTTATGACGGCGAGACCGCATCGCTTTCGGTGGATTGCGGCAAGGGCACCTATGTCCGGTCTCTGGCACGCGACATCTGCCAGGCGCTCTCGACAGACACTGTACGGATCGAAGGCCACGTCTCCAAGCTGCGCCGCACGCGGGTCGGGCCGTTCGGCCTTGAGCGGTCATTGACGCTGGACGGGTTGGAAGAACTATGCGATGGCGCGCGCGCCGATGAGGGGTTGTTGCCGCTCTCGACCGCACTGGACGACATCCCGGTGCTGGCCGTGACCGAAGACCAGCAGCTTTCTTTGAAGCAGGGCCGCGCGATCGCCGCCTCCCCGTCTCTCCCGCTTTCCGAATGGATATTGGCCGAGGCTGAGGGTTCACCGGTCGCTCTGTGCCAACCCCGCGACAGCCAGCTATGGCCGAAGCGGGTTTTCAATATCTAGCCTATGGAGAAACCCGATGTCGATTACACCCGAGCGTAAAGCCGAACTGATCGCCGAATACGCTACCAAGCCCGGCGATACCGGATCCCCCGAAGTTCAGGTCGCAATCCTAACGGAACGCATCAAGACCTTGACCGAGCACTTCAAGACCAATGCCAAGGACAACCATTCCCGCCGCGGTCTGTTGCTCATGGTCAACAAGCGCCGCACCCTGCTGAGCTATCTGAAAGGCAAGTCGGAAGAGCGCTACCTAGACCTGATCAAGCGTCTGGAACTGCGCCGCTAGGCCAGACGACAAGAACAAAGCCGCCGGAGAGGGCTTCGGCGGCTTTCGTGCATTCCAGCACACATAGACTGCGTCCACCCGCGCCACAGACGGGGCGGGGCAACGGACGCGATACGTACGAAACGAAAGACCAACGCATGTTCAACAAACATTCCGTGACCATCGACTGGGCAGGCCGCGACCTGACCTTGGAGACCGGGCAGATCGCCCGCCAGGCCGACGGTGCCGTCATGGCGACCTATGGCGAGACCAAGCTGCTCGCCACCGCGACCTTCGCCAAATCCGCCCGTCCCGGTCAGAGCTTCTTCCCGCTGACCGTCAACTATATGGAAAAATTCTACGCCGCCGGCAAAGTGCCGGGCGGCTATTTCAAGCGCGAAGGCCGCCCGACGGAGCGCGAGACGCTGATCTCCCGCCTGACGGACCGCCCCATCCGCCCGCTCTTCCCCAAGGGTTTCCGCAACGAAGTGCAGATCGTCATCACGGTGCTGCAGCACGACCTTGAGAACGAGCCCGACATCATCGGCATGGTCGCCGCGTCGGCCGCGCTCGCCCTGTCCGGCGCGCCGTTCAACGGCCCCATCGGCGCGGCCCGCGTCGGCCTGATCGACGGCGACTATGTGCTCAACCCGATGTTGGACGAGATGGAAGAGTCCGAACTCGACCTCGTCGTCGCCGGCACGCACGATGCCATCATGATGGTGGAATCGGAAGCCAAGGAGCTGACCGAGGAGCAGATGCTCGGCGCGGTCATGTTCGCCCACGAGGCCTGCCAGGACGTGATCGAGGCTATCCACGACCTCGTCAAGAAGGCCGGCGCCAAGCCCGCCTACGACTATGTCGTGCCCGACCTCGAAGACGAAAAGAAAGAGGTCAAGAAGGTCGCCGAGAAAGGCATCAAGGCCGCCTACAAGAAGAAGGATAAGCTGGAACGCCAGGACGCGCTGCGGACCGCCAAGGACGACGCGAGCGCTAAGCTCGTCGTCTCTGATGAGAACCCGCACGGCATGACCGAAGCCGTCTTCAACGACGTCTTCAAGTCGGTCGAGTCCGAGACCGTGCGCCAAAGCGTCATCAAGACCAAGAAGCGCATCGACGGCCGCAAGACCGACGAAGTCCGTCCGATCGAGGCCGTCGCTGGCCTGCTGCCCCGTACGCACGGCTCCGCCCTGTTCACGCGCGGCGAGACGCAGGCCATCTGCGTCGCGACGCTGGGCACGTCCGAGGATGAGCAGTTCATGGACCAGCTGACCGGCACGATCAAAAACAAGTTCATGCTGCACTACAACTTCCCGCCCTCCTCGGTCGGCGAAACGGGTCGCATGGGCGGGACGTCCCGCCGCGAAATGGGCCATGGCAAGCTTGCCTGGCGCGCGCTCCAGGCCGTGCTGCCGACGACGGAAGACTTCCCCTACACGATCCGTCTGGTCTCCGAGATCACGGAATCCAACGGCTCGTCCTCCATGGCGACGGTGTGCGGTTGCTCGCTGGCCATGATGGACGCCGGCGTGCCGATCAAGCGCCCGGTCTCCGGCATCGCCATGGGCCTCATCAAGGATGATAATGGCGTGGCTGTCCTGTCGGACATTCTGGGTGACGAAGATCATCTGGGCGACATGGACTTCAAAGTCGCCGGCACGTCCGAGGGCATCACGTCCCTGCAGATGGACATCAAGATCGCGGGCATTACCGAGGAGATCATGGAAGAGGCGCTGGCCCAGGCCCATGATGGCCGCTTGCACATTCTGGAGCGCATGAACGAGGCTCTGACCGAGTCGCGTGCCTCGGTTGGCGAGTTCGCCCCGCGCATCGAGCAGATGCAGATTCCCGTCGACAAGATCCGCGACGTGATCGGTTCCGGCGGCAAGGTCATCCGCGAGATCGTGGATACGACCGGTGCCCGCGTCTCCGTCGAAGATGACGGCTCCATCAAGATCGCGTCCAACGACCAGAAATCGATTGATGCGGCCAAGGAATGGATCACCAGCCTGACGGCGGAACCCGAAGCGGGTGCCATCTACAAGGGCAAGGTCGTGAAGGTCGTTGATTTCGGCGCCTTCGTGAACTTCTTCGGCAAGAAGGACGGTCTGGTCCACGTCTCCATGATCAAGCCGGAGCGCGTGAACCATCCGAGCGACTTCCTCGAAGAAGGCCAGGAAGTCTGGGTCAAGCTGATGGGCTTCGATGACCGCGGCAAGGTCAGGCTAAGCATGAAGCATGTCGACCAGGACACTGGAGAGGAAATCGAAGTCGAAGAGCGCAAGCGCTCGCGCGATGATGGGGACGATGAGGGCGAGGACAAGCCGCGCCGCTCCCGCCGCCGCCGTTCGCCCAAGCGCGACGACGACTAGCGCCTACCTCGCTCCATGACGAATGAACCCGGCTCTTGCAGCCGGGTTTTTCATTGGGGTCGAGTAAGCTCTATCCTGCCGAGACCCTTGTTCCGGATGCGGGATGACAGTGATACATTTGTTAAACTTGTATGACAAGCGTTTGCTTTTTGTTACCACAACTTGAGACTGCTGTTTCCGTTTGAAACCATTTAATTTTTCTGTTAACCCTGTTCACATGTGATCGGGGGGCACAGTTTATGACGACGAATCCAGAAGTCACACACATCCGATTTCCAGTCGGCCAGCAACAATGCGTCGACCAGCATATCGGCCGCATGATCCGGCTTCACCGCAAGGCTTGCGGCCTCACACCACGCGATCTGTCCTTGCGTGTCGGGCTTCGCGCCCGCGCCCTGCGTCGGTTCGAAACCGGCAATGAACGGATCGGACCCAAGATACTGGCCGACATATGCACGGCCCTTGACGTCAATCCGGTCGGACTGTTCGAATCCATCGACAGCGAAACGCTACGCAGTACGAAGCAGGTCCGCTCCGTCCGGTCAGGGCTTTCATGAGCAATGTCGTCAGACCCTGGGAAGCTTTCCCGGAGCAGGGAAGCTGGGACCAGCTCATCACCGAACTTTATAGCGCCAGTGACCGCAAGGCCTGCGCGGAAGGGCGGCAGCCTTCTCAGCGACGGCCGCTTAGCCGGTCCGAAGACATCGCTCTGATGGACGACGTCCTAGACGCGCTGGTCGATCCGGCCCAGGCAAAGCTGGCCCGCCCAGTCCTGCGCCATGCATTGAAGGAAATCGCCCGGGCGACCTTGTTACGCGCCGCACCGCCCGCCATAGCCAGCGGCACGACTGCAGACTAATCACGCGGGCGGATCCGGATCAGACGGCCTTTTTCAGGAGCCTCGACCAGTAGGAGCACGGCGCCGTCCGACGCCACGTCCACGTCGCGCACACGGAATGCGTCCTCTTCTGTTTTTGCATCGGACAGCAAAATAGTTTCAGCGCCCGTTTTGGGATCGACGCGGCGCAGGTCGCCGGATGCCAAGCCGCCGACGAGTGCGTGGCCATTCCAGTCCGGGAACAGTGCGCCGCGATAGACCGCCAGTCCCGAAGGGGCGATGGAAGGCGTCCAGACATGGATCGGCGCAGCGTAGCCTTCATGGTCCTCTGTCGGGCTGATCCGCGCACCCTGATAGTCGCGGCCATAGGTCGCCACCGGCCAACCGTAATTGCCCCCCGCGTCCAGCCGGTTCAATTCGTCTCCGCCGCGCGGGCCGTGTTCATGCGCCCAGACCGCGTTCGTGGCCGGATCGATCGCCAAGCCCTGGACGTTTCTGTGCCCGATGGTGAAAAGCTCCGGCAAGCTTCCCTCGCCAAAGTCAGGATTGCCCGGGGCGGCCGTTCCGTCCAGCGACAGACGCACGACCGAGCCGAGATGGGAACCGGTCTTCTGCGCTTCTTCGCGCAGGGCGAACGCATCGCCCAAGGCCAGAAGCAGGGAGCCGTCCCCCGGAAAGGCGATCTTCCCGCCATAATGGCTGCCCGCTTCCTTGGCGGGTCCGGCCCGGAAGATCGTCTCGGCGTCAGCTAGCATGTCTCCACGCAGCGTCGCCCGCATCAGGCCCGTGCCATTGGCGTCCTGGACACCGTAGGAATAGCTCAGATAGAGCGTTCCAGATGTCGCGAAGTCGGGCGCCAGCGCCACGTCGAGCAGCCCGCCCTGCCCGTCCGTGGCGATGCGGTTCTGAGATAACGATGTCAGCGCGTCCGGCAGGCCGCCAATTTCCGTGACCGTCCCGTCCGACACGCGCCAGATTTTTCCGAGCTTGCCGGTGACGATAAATTCGCCACTGGGCAGCTCCGCGACGGCCCAGGGAGACTCCAATCCGTCCGCGACGACATCCAGGATGAAATCGGACTGCGGTCGCTCCGGCAGATCTGGTGCAGGCTGCGGTTCCAGGCAGGCAGACAATGCCAAGGTGGCGGCGCACAGGATCAACGCCCGATATGAATGGCTGACTCTCATCGCGTCCCTTTCACCGTTTGACCCGGACCCGTCTTGCCCTTTAGCGTTGTAGGCGTCGCGGAACCTTGCGCAAGGGCGCTTTCCGGACATGCGGCGTGTGAGGATCCCGAATGAAACGTTTTCTCTTGTTCCTTGGGGCCTGGATCGCGGGCGCGCTCGCTACCACGGCGATCGGCGTGTTCTTCCAGACGCAAAATGTGATCGCACGGCTCGGCGCGATCGGGGCGGAGATCGGTCTGGACGAACGCCTGTCAATGAGCGCCTACGACCTCGTTCATCTCAGCTCGCTCTACGGTATCTTCATTGCGGTCGGGACGCTCGTCGCCTACCTGGCGGGGCTCGGGGTCCACCGGCTCGCAGGCTTCGGGCGGCCCGTCATATTCGCCTTGGCGGGTGCGGTCGCCATGCTGGTGATGTTGATGCTGATGAAGCAAGCATTTTTCGGCGTGCACCTGATCGCGGGCGCGCGCGATGCGCTGGGGATCGGCCTTCAGATGCTCGCCGGTGCGCTGGGCGGGCTGCTCTTTGCAAGGCTAACGGTCCCGCGGACCGCCTGACCAAGACGTTTAGCCTGCTGCGCGTCGGTCTCGGTTGCGGTCTGGCTCCGGCTCTCTCTCACCGTCTTCCGGCTCTTTCAGGAGCGGATGGGCCAGCATGAGGTCGATGATCTCCTCCGGGGCGTCGAGATGTTCGACACCCAGGCCTTGCAGGACATGAGGGTCGCCTGGAACGGTGGGAGCCGTCTTTCGGATCGCAGTGTGCGGTCCGGCATTGACCGCCTCGACCCGCTCTTCGGTTTCTGATGCGATGGCATCGGACCGGGCACCGGCCACGGGCAAGCGCGCGGTCAGGGTGAATTCGGACCCTCGGCCTTCCCGTGAGACAACGCTCACATCACCGCCCATCATCCGAGCCAGTTTCTGAGCGATGGCAAGGCTGAGCCCCGCACCGCCATATTTGCGCGTCATGGTCGCATCGGCTTGCAGGAATGGCTTGAACAGGCGCGCTTGCACGTCTTCCGATATGCCCTGTCCCGTGTCGGCCACGATCAGGGTGAGCTCGAGCTGGCCGTCCGCATCGGGCTGCGCGGTCGCATGCAGGTGGACGCGGCCGGCATGGGTGAAGCGCATGGCATTGGACAGGAGGTAGCGCACGCACTGGCGCAGATGTACGGCGTCGCCGTACACGTCCGGGATGAGTTCGGGTCCGACATACCAGGTGAAATCGAGCGATTTTTCGGCTGCCGGCGCCTCCCAGAGGGCGGCTTCCCGGGAAATCATCTCCGACAATGAAAAGGCGGTCTCGTCCAACTCCAGCCGGTCGCCTTCGATTGTGGACATGGTGATGAGGCTGTCGAGTAGGTCGTGCAGGATCTGACCGCTATCCTGGACGATCTGCGCCTGGTCGCGCAGAACCGGGTCGTCGGCATGGTGGATCATGGCATCGCTGATGCCGATGATGCCGTTGAGCGGCGTGCGCAGCTCGTGATTGATGACCCCGAGAAATTCGGTCTTCATCTTCTCCGCAGAAAGCGCGTCCTCCTGCAGCTTCTGCACCTTGGCGTTCGTTTTCTCGCGGTAGCGCAGGAAGGCGAGCAACAGGTTGAAGGCGAGGGTCAGCCCGCAGATGAGAACCCAGAGCAGTCGGTTAAGGCGGTTCTGCTGCTCCAGCTGGATCGCGCGCAACTCGGCTTCGCGCTGCAATGCGTCTTCGCGTTCGGCCTGGCGGGAGCGTGTGTTCTCCAGATTAGACAGCATGGCCGACATGTTGCCGGAGTTGGCCGACTGCACCCGTGTGACCAGCTTATCGGCGCGGCGTTTCATCAACGCCAAGGCGAACGCCGTTTCGCCCCTGTGCATGGCGAGCAACGCTTCGGCGTGTAGAACGGCCTGTTCATTGACGGTGTTGAGCAATTCGTGCGGGGAATAGTTCCAGCCGAGCGCCGCCATCTCCCGCCGCGCCGCCGTCTCGCGTCCCAGGCCCGCCAGCGCCACGATATGCTCTAAATTGGCGGTCTGCGTCACGACACGATGGGAACTTGCATTAAGCGCATAGGCGGACAGGTCCCGCGCCCGCTCGTGCTCGCCAATCTCATTGAACGTGACCGCCATGTAGCTTTCGGCCAGACCGGGGAAGGCGTTTGCGGGCTTGGGTTCATCGAGCAGCAGCTCCGCGACCATGGCCGCACTTTCATAGTCCCTGGCCCGGTTGAGGGTCGTGACGAAATTCGTCATCAGTTCGTAGCGGTCTATGGGCTGGCCCTGGGTCGCCAGCGTCTCTTTCAGGACGATCGCGGCTTGGAGCAGGAACTCCGGATTGCCTTGGAATGCATAGAGAAGCATGGCCGCCTTTGAGGCAGTCAGTCTAGCATGAAGGGCGCGGGCGGACAGTTCCGTTGGGATGATCGACATTGCGGCATCGACATGCTGTGCCGAAATGAGATAGTTTTTTTTCGTAAAATGCCGGAAGGCTTGGAGGCCTTCGCTGACAGAGTTTAGATACCAGTTCTCGCCATAGTCATAGCTTTCCAGAAAGACGATTACCGGATCGGTGGATGTGTCGCGCGTATCTTGCATGGCCGCAGCCACGCCGTTTGCCCATGTGACGGCCAACAGCCAGTCGCGATCGGCCTGTAACCGGGCAGAATCGTTGGCAAGGTAGCCTACCAGACGGTCGGCATCGGAACTGCTGAGTGCTTCGACAACCTCTGTCACCAGATCGACAACGGGGTCGTCTTGTATATCCTGTGCGGCTTGATCCAGCGGCGACACCGAATTGGAGAAAAAACCGACCATCCGCTCGCCGATGGTCAAGGTAGGCGCTGACGCCATGAGGGGCGCGGCGAGCCCCAGCCAGAAGATGGCGATCGCCACCGGATATAGAAGCCGCAATGTCAAAACGCGTCCTGTCGTCCGCGCCTATCGGATTTGACTTAAGGAAGCGTGATCAAGAAAAAACCCGCCTCGAGGGCGGGTTGTCATCCACATGGTCTAGCAGTGGGTAACTGCGAGATTAGTCATCGCTGCCGATGATGACGGGGAAACCGCCTGTCACGACGTCGAGTTCTTCAACAGTGAGTTCACGCATTGTGTTGAGTCCTTCTCTCTAAAGTTGCGCGGCGGACGATACCGCTCGCGTAACGATACTTAAGCAAAGGTAAACTTCGCCCAGCAAGGGAAAAATGACCCAGATCGGGATTATCTATGGTTAACGCACTGTAAATGCATCATTTTGTGACACGCTAAGTCGAACACGCCTCAATTTTCACGCTAGAGTTGCACAGTCATATATCGTTAACTATGATTGCGACACCTGGATGACACGGTCGCTGGCGTCGAGGAATGCTGGCCTGTGCGCGACGATGATGCGTGTCATGCCGAGACCGGCGATAAGAGACACGATCTTTCCTTCAGTCTCTACGTCCAGATTGGCCGTCCCTTCATCGAGAAACAGCACGTCGGGCTGCTGGTAGAGCGCCCGGGCCAGAAGCAGGCGCTGTTTCTGCCCACCCGACAGGATGGACCCCATATCGCCGATCACCGCGAGATAGTTCATCGGAATAGAAGCGATCGTATCGTGGATGCGGGCGGACCGGGCGGCCTCCACCACGCGCGCCATGTCGATTTCCGGATCGAAGAAGGCGATATTGTCGGCGATCGTGCCCGAAAGCAGGCGGTCGTCCTGCATGACCACGCCGACGCGCGCGCGCCAGTCCGCCGGATCAATCGTGGCAAGATCGCGCCCGTCAATGCGAACGGTGCCGGAGACCGGCGCGTACAGGCCCAACATCAACTTCATCAGCGTGGTCTTTCCACCACCGCTGGGCCCGGTCAGCGTCACCATCTCGCCCGGTGCGATGTCCAGATCGAAGCCCTGCAGCACGTCCGGATCCTCAAGCGAATAGGCGAAGGTCACGTCGTCCAGCGTGATGCGCCCCTCCAGCGCTCCGAGCGGCGCATAGCCGTCCGCCTTTCGTTCCGCATCCGCATGGACGATGTCGGCCAGCCGGTCGAGGTGGAGCGACAGCAAGCGGAACTCATTTCCCTTGGTGACCAACTGCACGACCGCGTCGGCGAAATAC
>JBCCCX010000090.1:0-11804 GCA_039033275.1 Pseudomonadota bacterium
CAGTGAGGGCTCCTCATCCGGCGCCCATTCCCGCCCCGGCAGCGAGTCGGCCAAGCGAGCAATTGTGTCGGGCTCAACACGTGCACTCATAAAGGCGCGGAAAGGTTCAATCGCTAGATCAAACGCCATCGATTCGTCCAGCGCACCGTCCATATAGGGTTGCACCCCCTGCTCCCAGCTTTGGGCAAAGACGGGTTCCATAATGAAGAATGTCAGGATCATGCCCAGACCCATGATCATGGAGTTGGGCGGCGTCTGCTGCAGGCCCAGCGCCTGGCGCAGGAAGGACAGCACGATGATGATGAGCGGCAGGCAGGTGACCATCATGGCCAGGCCCGGCGCGAGCGACAGCACGGTGACCAGCAGGAAGAGCTGCACGATCGACACGTCGAGCGACACAGGCGCGTCCGTCACCTGCGCCACGCCGTCCCGCAGCGCCTCGCCCGCGCCGCTCAGGGCGGCATCGGCCTGCGTGGCCTCCGTCGGCGTGACCTGAGCCAGCACGTCCGGGGCGATCCACAGCGCCAGGCCGCCCAGCGCGGCCGCATATGCCAAGCGGGAAAGCTTCACCCCAGCGCGTCTTCGGCCACGTCCACGACCTGCGTGATGCGCACGCCGATGCCGCTGCCATCCTCCATCTCGACCAGTTCGCCGCGCGCGATGACGCGGCCGTCCACGCACAGATCGACCGGGTCTTCCACCGCGCGGTCCAGGCCCAGCAGGCTGCCTTCGTCGAGCGCGAGCAGTTCGGTCACGGTCGGGCGGGCGCGGCCCACCACCACGTCGACCGTCACGGGAAGGGCGTAGATAGAGCGCTTGAACTTCGCGCCGCCCGCTTCCTCGCGGCGTTCCAGCACCGGCGCGTCCAAATCCGGCAGGCTGGCGCCCGCCTGCGGGGCGTCCATCTGAGGCGCGTCCATTTGGGGCGCGTCCATCTGGGGCATGTCCATTTGCGGCATGTCCGGCAGGGGCGGCGCGACGCCCGGCCCGTCGAGCGGGGGCAGCCCGCTCTCTCCCAGGCCGGCATTCCCGCCGGGCAGGTCCGGAAGATCGGGCAGATCAGGCAGGTCCGGCAGGTCGGATGGCGTGTCAGAGCTCATGGGTCCGTGTCTCCGTTCGGATTGTCGTCTGCCGCGCCGGGCGCGGCGCCGATGCGGGCGAGGCAGGCGTCGATCAGGGGCCGCACGTCGAGCGTGCTGAGGCCGTCGCCGGCCTTCAACGACAGGCTCCCGCGCGGCTGGGCGGGATCGTCCTCGATCTGCAGCCGGCCTGCCGGCACGTTGCCCAGATCGAGATCCGGATGCTTGACGAGCTGCAGGGACATGCCCTGCTGCGCCAGGGCCGTGGCGGCCAGGATTTCGTCCTCCAGCGCGCGGCGCAACGCCGTATCGGCCAGGTGCGGGATCACCGCGCCGAGTACGGCGGATACGAGTTCGGCCTGCTGCGTCTCGATGCGGGCGATATGCGTGCCGAGCGCGTCCTCCACCAGCTGCGACAGGCGCAGCCCGAGGTCGGATGCGGACGCTTGCGCCGCCTTGCGCGCACTCTCGACCGCTGCCGCCTGTGCCGCCTGGCAAGCCGGGCACGGGCTGCAATGGCTATCGCAGCGAGACGCCTGCGCGTCCACGAGTGGGCGGCGCAGGGCGGCCAGCGAGGTCGGGGCGGCGGGCTCGAAGGGCGGCGCGTTGAGGCGGATCACCGTGCTCATGCGGCCAGCTCCGGATCGTCGGCCGGACCGGGATCGGCGTCCAGCCAGCTGGCCAGCAGCGCGGCCGCGTCGTCGACATTCTCACCCACCACGTCCTTCATCTCCGATTTGGGATCGGGGGCGGGTAGGCCGATGCCGCCGCCCATGGCCCCGTTGCCGAGCCCGTTGGCCGCGTCCATGCCGTCCATCAGGTCCATGGCCGGGAAGCCGCCATCGTTTCCGAGGCTGAGCGGCTCCAGCGCGCCGCCGATCAGGTCGGGCGGAGGCGCGCCGACGCCGCCGCGCGAGGCCCGCAGGAGCGGCCGCACCACGAGGAAACCGAGGCCCAGCGCGAGGAGCGACAGGATGGAGAGCTGCGCCAGCCGCCCGCCATGCTGGTCGAGGAAGCGTTCGCCCGCGCCGGGCGGCACGACCATCTCGCCGGGTTCGGGCCGGTCAAAGGCCAGCGTGTCCACGCGCAGCACGTCGCCGCGCGACGTGTCGAGCCCGGCGGCGGCCGAGGCCAGTTCGCGCAGCGTCTCCAGCTCCGCGTCCGAGCGCGGCACATAGGACACGGTGCCGTCATCGGCGAGCTGGCGTTCATGGTCGAGCAGCACGGCGACGCTCATGCGCGTGACGCGGCCCGGCAGGCTTTCCGTCGTGGTGAGGATTTCGGAGATTTCGTAGCGCGTGGTTTCCGTCGTCTCGGAACGCTCCGACGACTGGTTGCCGCCGCCGGCCGCGCCGTCCGGCAGGTTGGAGGCGACCGTCACTGCGCCGGTCGTGCCGTCGCTCTGATCCGTGCGGTCCGACGTGGTGGTGGAACGCAGCACGCGGCCATTGGGGTCGAAGCGCCGTTCCGTCGTGGAGACCGAGTCCGTTTCCACGTCCAGCGCGACATTGACCCGGACGTTGCCCGGACCCACGCGCGCTTCCAGCAAGGTCAGCAGTTCGGTCTTAAGCGCGGCGGCGCGGCCCAGTTCCCCGGAAGCATCCGTTGCGGCGCGGTCGTCCAATCCAGGCCCGGCGAGCAGCCCCGCGCGCGTGTCGATCACCGCCACGTCGTCGGGCTGCAGGCCCGGCACGGCGAGCGCGACCAGATATTGCACGGCCTGGGCGCGGCGGCTGTCAATAGACGGTTCGGAGGTCAGCGTGACGGACGCGGTCGCGGGCTGGCGGCGCGCGGTCAGGCCCCGGCCCGAGCCCTGGCCGATATGGACGCGCGCGGCGCGAACATTGGGCATGGCGAGGATGGTCCGGGCGAGCTCGCCCTCCTTGGCCCGCCAATAGGCCGTGTCGAACATGTCGGAGCTCATGGCGAAGCTGTTGAGATTGTCGAACAGTTCGTAGCCGACCATGTCCTGGCGCGGCAGCCCGTCACGGGCCAGCTCCAACCGCAAGCTGTCGCGGCGCGACGCGTCCGCGTAGATCGCCCCGCCCTGCACCCGGTAGTCCACACCCAGATTGTCGAGGCGCGCGATGACTTCGCCGGCGGTCTGGGGTTCCAGATCGGCATAGAGGAGGGACAGGGACGGCCGGGAAACCTGCTGCGCGATCAGGGCGAGCACGAGCAGCGTCGCCATCAGGGCGGCGCCGGTGATCGCCTTCTGCCGCATGGACAGGGACCGCAAAGTCGCAATCGGGTTCATCCTGAGCTCGCTCAACGTGCATCCTGCACACCACTGCAGCGACGCTTCTGGATTCAATTCGTTAATCTAGTGTTTACCGTAACCGCCCAGAGACAGGTTCAGCTAAGACGGATTCGAATCCGTTGCCGCAACGTGCGCCCGGGACGAAATATCGGGCCGGACGAAGCGGCACGACACAGCGAGCAGGAAGGCAGCGCAACCGAACCCCATGGCCCTGATGAAGAAGAAGAAAGGCAAGCCCGCAGCCCCGGCCGCGATGCCCGGCCCCGATGCGCCCTCTTCCAAGTCGGGCGGGAAAGGGGCCAAGCTCCTGGCCGTCGCCGCGCCGCTCCTGGTCTTCGGCGCCTCCTTCGGCGCGTCCTACGTCATGGGCGGCGCGCCCGTTCCCGCCGCGCCCGCACCCGCCCCGGCGCCGGCCGCGTCCGACCATTCGGCCGACTGGCGGCCGCCCAGCCCGGCGCAGACGGTCGCCCTGGAGACGATGATCATCACCGCCGGGCCGCGCGGCCAGACATTGCGCATCGGCCTGGCGCTGGAGATGTGGGAGTCCGGCGAGGTGGACGTGCCGCGCATGCGCGACGCCTTCACCACCTATCTGCGCGCCCTGGAGCCGGGCCACCTGTCCGACCCCGCCTATCACGTGCGCATGAAGCGCGCCCTGCTGCACCGGGCCCGCGTCGTGGCCGGGCAGGATGCGGTGGCGGATGTGCTGATCACCGATTTCCTGCTGACGAGTTAGGGGCTAAGATGGATTCGGGGATGGGATTCGATATCGACATAGAGTTCATCAAGGACGTTCTGCTGATCGCGCTCTGCGCGGCGTCGGCCGTCTATTGCTGGATGCTGTCGCACCGGCTCAAGCGTCTTAACGACCTCAAGAGCGGTGTCGGCGCGTCCATCGTCACACTGACCGAGGCCATCGAGCGCACCCATTCCGCCGCCACCACGGCGCGCGGCGAGCTGTTCGAGGCGATGGAGGAGATCAAGACGCTGCTGGACGACGCCCAGACCAAGTCCGAGCGCCTGGAAGTCGCTATGGACCGGGCCGACACGAAGATTCTGGAAACGCAGCGCGCGGCATCCGCCATGAACGAACTCATCGAGGTCGAGGTGCCCGAAGCGCGCCGCAAGGCGCTCAAGACCACGGAAGGTCTGCTGAAGGTCATGTCGGACATGAAGCGCCTGGAAGCCGGCCTGTCGGGCGGTCCCGTCCGGGCCGTTCCGGCCGCTGCGGATGCCGTGTCCGACACGACATCCCGGCGGGCCCATGACCCGGCGCCCGCGCGGCGCGGTCGGGGGGCGGCGTGAAGTCCTCCATCCTGCTCGTCCTCGCCGCCGGCTTCGCCGGTTTCGGCGCGCTGGAAGTGGCCGCGCTCGGCCCCGGAGCAGGGGGAGGCGCGCCTGCGGATGCGGCTTCCGTGCCGGACATGGATTCCGCTCACAGCCCCGAAGACGAGACGAAAACCCCGCCCCTGTCCGAACCGGAAGACATTGCCGCGGCGCGGGACGCCGCCTGCCTGACACCGGCGCTGGTCGCCGCCTTCGAGCCGCGGGACGTCTCCTTGCGCGAGCGCGAGGCCCGGCTCGAGCGCCGCGCGGCCGAGCTGGCCGGGATGGAGACCGCGCTGGAGGCGCGCCTGTCGGACATGGAAACGGCGCGCGAGGCGCTGGCCGCCATGACCGCGCGGATCGACGTGGCCGCTGGAGAGGATATCACCCATCTGGTCGACATGTATTCGACCATGAAACCCAAAAAGGCGGCCGCCATCTTCGACCGGATGGACCCGGCCTTCGCCGCCGGGTTCCTGCGCGAGATCGACAGCGCGCGCGCCGGGGTCATCATGGCGGAAATGGGCGAGGAGCAGAGCTACCGCGTCAGCCTGTTGATCGCCAACCGGCATGCCGAATGGCGAGGGCGGGGCTAGGGCCTACGACCACGCCGCGGCGACGACGCAAGGCGTGTAGGCTTGGAGGCTTGGAGGCTTGGAGGCTTGGAGGCTGGCATGGGATTTAACCATTGGAAGCCGGGCCGCGGCAAGATGGGCTTCATGACCCCGCTTCTGGGCCGGTGGCGCGCCGTCGATCCGGACACGCCCATGGGCCGCGTGGAATGCATCCGAAGCTATGAGCGGATCCTGGACGGAAAGTTCATCCGCCTGCAGGCCGACTGGGACATCGGAGACGGCAAGAAGACCTATTGCGAGATCGCCCATTACGGGCTGAACCGCGAGCGTGTCCCGGCCTTCTGGTCCTTCACCAGCGATGGCGGGCAGAGCAGCGGGGTCCTGGCGGATGTAAGCGGCATGAACCCTGGCGCCATGAACCCCGGCGCGAAGGGCTTTCACGCCGAAATGCCGTCCGGACTGGCCCGGTTCGGCGTCTGGCCGACGGAAGACGGTATGGTGTGGGCGGCGGAAGCGAAGACCAAGACCGGCTGGACCTCCATGATCCGCCACGCCTGCCACCGCATTTGAAGGCGCGCTAGCGCCGCAGCCCGGAGAGGGGCTGGGCCGCACCGGGTGATAGAGGTGCGGAATGGCCGCCCGCGCGCCCGGACAGGCCAAGCGGGGGCTGTGCCCCGTCCTGCCAACCGCCCGAAAACCCAATGCCCGGAAACCCGCCCCCATGGCCGCGCCGCCAGACGGGCCAGACGGGCGCGCTGAATATGTCGCGGTAGCCCGTGTCGGTCGGGCCGTACACGTTGCGCAGGAGGCGCAGCGACCGGCGCGCGTCCAGGAATTCGCGCACATCGCCGTCTTCCGCGCCCCGGTTGCGCACCGCATTGAAATCCAGCCGCGAGCGAGCCAAATCGAGCCGCGCTTCGGCATTTCGGATGTCGGCCAGCTGCGCGGTGTGCAGGCTCTGTTCCTGAACGGCCTGGGCGGCCGCGATCAGGCCGGGGGTCGCGCCGGACGTAGCGGCGAGTTCGGTCGCAAGCGGCGACGGGGACGGCGCGACGGACGCGCAGGCAGGGAGGAGCAAGGCGGGGAGAAGCAGGGCGGCGAGGCGGGGGATGAAGCGCATGGGCCTTGCGTGCGCGATGGACGGGTGCGTCGCAAATAAACTCTGGGTGAGGAACGCGAGGGGGGTTCGAGTTTGGATCCACTACAAACCCGTCCCCGGCATTTATTGCCGGGGTCTGCCATCATGCTCTGCCACAAGACGATGGCGCCAAAACCCTCCCATCTTGTGAGCCAAGCCGAGACCAGGCGTCACCCGATCGAGCCGGGCGCAGGCTCGGTAAATGCCAGGACGAGGTTGGTATGACCCTTCCGCTCCTCCCCGCGGACGCCGGGATCCAGAAAGGCGCACGGGTACGGACGCTTGCGACGGCTGAGTATCCTCGCCCTCCCGGACACCCGACCCTGTGCCCGCGTCTTGACCGTTACCCTTGACTGGATCCCGGCGTCCGCCGGGATGAGCGGAAGAAAGTCTGTGCAATCCACCCGACCCGTCATCGCACGATGTGGTCGTGCGATGATGCGGCTTGCGGGACGGGGGCGCGACGAGGCGGTCCCTTCGCGCCCGGAGGCTCGCGCCGGGAGGTCCCCTTGCCGTCCTTTGGGACGGCCCGCTTCGCGGAGGTTTGCGACGGGCGGCGTTGCCGCCCTTAGGCCCCTATCGGGGACGCAAACCTGTTGGGGCTAGCATTTATAGTACAGATCGAACTCCACCGGGTGCGGGTGCATGGCGACGCGGTGGACCTCTTCCATCTTCATGTCGATATAGGCGTCGATCTGGTCGTCGTCGAACACGCCGCCCGCCGTCAGGAAGCCGCGATCCGCGTCGAGTGATTCGAGCGCTTCCTTGAGGCTTCCACAGACCTGCGGGATGTCCTTGGCCTCTTCGGGCGAGAGCTCGTACAGGTCCATGTCCATCGGGTCGCCCGGGTGGATCTTGTTCTTGATGCCGTCCAGCCCCGCCATCAGCAGCGCCGTGTAGGTCAGATAGGGATTGCCGGCCGGGTCGGGGAAGCGAGCTTCCAGGCGCTTGCCGTTGCGGCTCGCCGTCCACGGGATGCGGATGGAAGCCGAGCGGTTGCGCGAGCTGTAGGCCAGCATGACCGGCGCCTCGAACCCCGGGACCAGACGCTTGTAGCTGTTGGTCGAGGCGTTGGAAAACGCGTTGATCGCCTTGGCGTGCTTGATGATGCCGCCAATGTAATAGAGGCAGGCGTCCGAGAGCCCCGCATAGCCGTCGCCGGCGAAGACGGGCTGGCCGTCCTTCCAGATGGACTGGTGGACGTGCATGCCGGTGCCGTTGTCGTTGTGGACCGGCTTGGGCATGAAGGTCGCGGACTTGCCGTAGGCATGGGCGACGTTCTGCACAATGTACTTATAGAGCTGCATGTTGTCGGCCATCCTGACCAGCGTGTCGAACTTCATGCCGAGTTCGTGCTGGGAGGGCGCGACCTCGTGGTGGTGCTTTTCCGGGCGCAGGCCGAGCTCGTCCATGATGGACAGCATTTCGGAGCGCATGTCCTGCTGGCTGTCCACCGGCGGCACGGGGAAATAGCCGCCCTTGGGCCCCGGGCGGTGGCCCATATTGCCGCCCGTATAGGCGGTGCCGGTATTGTAGGGGCCTTCGGTGGAATCGAAGCTGTAGCCCGTATTGTGCTGGTCGGTGTTCCAGCGCACATCGTCGAAGACGAAGAATTCGGCTTCGGGGCCGAAGAAGACATCGTCGCCCACATTGGCCGAGCGCATGTAGTTTTCCGCCGCCTTGGCCGTGCCACGCGGATCGCGATTGTAAGAGGAGCCGTCGTCGGGCTCCAGAATGTCGCAGAAGATCGCCATCGTGTCCTGCTGGTAGAACGGGTCCATCTTGGCGGTGGACGGGTCCGGCATCAGCACCATGTCGGACTCGTTGATGTCTTTCCAGCCCGTGATGGAACTGCCGTCGAACATGGTGCCGTCGGAGAACAGGTCCTCGTCCACCATGTCCGCGTGGAAGGTGACGTGCTGCATCTTGCCCTTGGGATCGGTGAAGCGCAGATCGAGGAAGCCGATTTCCTCGTCTTTCATCGTCTTCAGCACGTCGTCCATCGTGATGGGTGTCTTGTCGGCCATGAGGTGTCCTTTTCCCGAAAGGTTCTTGGTTGCGGTCGGATGTCTATAAACCCGCCGGCGTGGCGGGTTTTGAGGAGAATTAAATCTAGAGCGCGGCTTCGCCGGTTTCGCCGGTGCGGATGCGGATGGCTTGCGCCACGTCGGAGACGAACACCTTGCCATCGCCGATCTTGCCGGTCTTGGCCGCGGTCTGGATGGCTTCGAGCGCGGCTTCGACCTGGTCGTCGGCGATCACGAGTTCCAGCTTCAGCTTGGGCAGGAAGTCCACCACATATTCCGCGCCGCGGTAGAGCTCCGTATGGCCCTTCTGGCGGCCGAAGCCCTTGGCTTCCAGAACCGTCATGCCCTGCAGACCGATTGCTTGCAGCGCCTCCTTCACCTCGTCCAGCTTGAACGGTTTGATGATGGCTTCGATCTTTTTCATGAGAGGTCCCTTGCGATGCTGCCGTGCCTGCGACGTGGCCCCTGCCTTGCGGGGCCGGATCGCCGGAGTCGAGACGTGGGCGGGACCTTAACGGATTGTCATGGGCCGGGCCGGGAATCTGCACAGATTTGCAACTCCGGCGAAACGGCCCGATGCAAACTTGTGCGGCCCGACCCGTGCGCGCCGCCCAGATCGTGGTTGCGCCGGCAGGGCCATGCGCTAAAGCGCGCCCATCGACGCTGCGCCGCCCCAAGGCCCGGATGCGTGCGGACGGGTTCGCGACTGCAGTTCCCGCCCGCCCAGACCTGAAGGGGGCGCCGCGCCGGTCCGCGGGGCCCGGAACGGCCGTCCGACATCCGCGCCGGGCGCCGCGCCGCCCATGCCCGTCCGGCCACCACCCCACGCCGCTCCGTTCGCGACTGCAGTCCGGCCCGGCCAAGGAGACCCCCATGGCGAAATCCACACCTCCCAAGCTCACGCCCCCCAAACTCACGCCTAGGCCGCCCAAGAAGCCCTTTATCACCGACGAGCAGGCGCTGCGCTTCCACGCCGAGCCCACGCCCGGCAAGATCTCCATGCTGCCGACCAAGCCCATGGCGACGCAGCGCGACCTGTCCCTGGCCTACAGCCCCGGCGTGGCTGTGCCCGTCGAAGCCATCGCGGGCGACGTGGACCTGGCCTACGACTACACGTCCAAGGGCAATACGGTCGCGGTGATCTCCAACGGCACGGCCATTCTCGGCCTCGGCAATCTGGGCGCCATCGCGTCCAAGCCCGTGATGGAAGGCAAGAGCGTGCTGTTCAAGCGCTTCGCCGACATCGACAGTTTCGACATCGAAGTCGAAGAGGAAGACGCGCAGGCCTTCATCGAATGCGTCCGGCGCATCGGCAACAGTTTCGGCGGCATAAATCTGGAAGACATCGGCAGCCCCGAATGTTTCATCATCGAGCAGGAGCTGCGCGATCTCGTCGACGTGCCCGTTTTCCACGACGACCAGCACGGCACGGCGATCATCGCCACGGCAGGTCTGATCAACGCCGCCCATCTGACGGACCGCAAATTCGAGGATATGAAGGTGGTGCTGTCGGGCGCGGGCGCGGCGGGGCTGAGCGTCCTCAACCTCATCAAATCGCTCGGCGTGCGGGACGACAACTGCCTGGTGCTGGACTCAAAGGGCATCATCTTCCGGGGCCGGACGGAATATATGGACCAGTGGAAGGCCCCCCACGCGGTCGACACGGACAAGCGCACATTGCGCGAGGCGATGGAAGGCGCGGACGTCTTCCTCGGCTTGTCGGTCGCAGGCATCGTGGACGCCGAGATGGTGGCCAGCATGGCCCCCAACCCGATCATCTTCGCCATGGCCAATCCCGACCCGGAAGTGACGCCGGAGATCATCAAGAGCGTGCGCAGCGACGCCATCGTCGCCACGGGCCGCTCCGACTATCCCAACCAGGTCAACAATGTGCTGGGCTTCCCCTACATCTTCCGCGGTGCGCTCGACGTGCGGGCGCGCAACGTCAACGACGCCATGAAGCTGGCCTGCGCCCACGCGCTCGCCGATCTGGCGCGCCAGGACGTGCCCGAAGAGGTCGCCGCCGCCTATCACGGCAACCGTCCCAAATACGGCCCCGACTACATCATTCCCGCCCCGTTCGATCCCCGGCTGATTTCCGAAATCCCGCCCTATGTGGCGCAGGCCGCCATGGATACGGGTGAGGCGCGCCGCCCCATCGACGACATGGACGCCTACAAGCGCAGCCTCGCCCGGCGCCAGGACCCGACCGCCGCCATCCTGCAGGGCATCACCGCGGCCGTCGTGGAAGAGCCCAAGACCATCGTCTTCGCCGAAGGCGAGGAGCCGGCCGTGATCCGCGCCGCCCAGGCCTTCCAGCAGCGCGGGTTGGGCAAGGCGATCCTGATCGGCCGGGAAAAACCGATCTACGACAATATGAAGCTGTTGGGCATCGAGAAGCCGGAGAGCCTGTCGGTCCTCAATGCCCGCCTGTTCGACCGCAATGCAGAATTCACCGAATATCTCTATTCGCGCCTGCAACGACGCGGCTTCCTGCGCCGCGACGCCCAGCGCCTGGTCAATAATGACCGCAACGTCTTTTCCGCCCTGCTGATGCATCACGGTCTGGCCGACGGCATGGTGTCGGGCGTGACGCGGAGCTACGACGTGGTGCTGCGCGACGTGCGGCTGGTGCTGAGCCACCGCAAGCGCGAACGCACGATGGGCGTTTCCGTCGTGGTCAACAAGCAGCGCACGCTCTTCATCGCCGACACCAACATCACCGAACTGCCCACGGCCGAGGATCTGGCCGACATCGCGGAGACCACCGCCCATTTCGCCCAGACCTTCGGGTTCGAGCCGCGCGTGGCGATGCTGTCCTATTCCACCTTCGGCAATCCGGTTGGCGAGCGCATGATGCGCGTGCGCGAGGCGGTCACCATATTGGACCGTCGCCAGGTCGATTTTGAATATGAAGGCGACATGGCCGCGGACGTGGCGCTCGACCCGATGCACCAGCTCACCTACCCGTTCTCGCGCCTGTCGGACGCCGCCAACGTGCTGATCATGCCCGCCATCCATTCCGCCTCCATCTCCACCAAGCTGCTGGACGCGGTGGGCGGCGCGACCGTGCTGGGCCCGTTCCTCACGGGCCTCGAAAAGCCGGTCCAGATCTGCTCGCTCGGCGCGACGGCGAGCGAGATCCTGCAGATGGCCACCTTGGCAGCGTATGCGCCGGGGCATGAGACGGTCTAGAGGCGGATTTCGGGCGGCGAGGGGAGAGGCCTGAGAGCTGTTTTTTCCTCCCCCTTCAGGGGGAGGTGGCCCGCAGGGTCGGAGGGGGCTGTTTCGGTAGAGGCGATCGCTATGCGGCGACGGGGGGCCCCCCCCCCCCCGGCCCCCCCCCCCCCCCCCCGGGGGGGGACAAAAACAAAAAACCACGCCCCCACCCCCCCCCCC
>JBCCCX010000091.1:0-11659 GCA_039033275.1 Pseudomonadota bacterium
AGTAAGGGCGCGGCGACCATGAACACGATCAACAGGACGAGCATCACGTCCACGAGCGGCGTGACATTGATTTCGGAGCTGACGCGCGAGCGGCGATGCCGTCTACGGCCACCATTCCGGCCGACCCCGCGTTGCGCCATCATCGCCACGTCAGCCGCCCTGGCTCAACTTGCGGCCCAATATGGCCGACAGCTCGTCGGCATAGCCTTCCAGCCGGCCGCCATATTTGTCGAGGTCGGTCAGATACATGTCGTAGAAGACCTTGGCCGGGATGGCAGCGATGAGGCCGAGCGCGGTTGCGAAGAGCGCTTCGGCGATACCGGGCGCGACGACGGCGAGGTTGGTGTTTTCCGACGCAGCGATGGCGCGGAACGAGTTCATGATGCCCCAGACCGTGCCGAACAGGCCGATGAAGACCGAGATCGACGCAACCGTGCCCAGGACCGGAAGCCCCTTCTCGGCCTTGGCGAGTTCGCGGTTGATGACGAGGTTCATCACCGAGTCGATGCGTTCGTGCTTGGCGCTGTCTCCGCCGACCCGCTGAACGGGCACCTGTGCGACGCCCGGCTGCACCGGCACGCCCGGGGTGGAGGCCGTCTGGTTATATTCGCGCATGGCGGCGGCGAAGACCCGAGCCATCGGATCGCGCGTGTCGTTCCCGAGAGACGCGCTGAGGTCCTCCAGTGTGCGGCCGGACCAGAACGTATTTTCGAAGTCGGTCGCGCGTCGGCGCAGCATGCGAACCATGATGAACTTGTCGATGGCAACGACCCAGCTCCAGATGGAAGCGAGCACGAGGATCAGCATGACGCCCTTGATCACCCAGTCGGACATCATGAAGAGCGACCAGAAAGAATAATCCCCGACGGCCATGGGCACGGCTACCTGCAGGGACGGCGACTGGACGATGATCGACGGTATGAGGCTCACGGTCGGGCGGTTCCTTCACTGTGACCGCGTCGGATGCGGTCTGCGGGCAGGTCTTGGTGCGCAGGACCCGTCACGCCAAATTAAAGGGCCGTAAGGGTGCTGCATACAGCTTTTCCCAGCGCGTTCACCACGGTTTAAGAAAGAAAGCGTTAACCTCATCACGGCGCTGCCTGCGCCGCGATTATGTCATAATCCTGACCGAGACGATCGGTAGGGAGACTGGAGCCCACCGGGCCCAGCGTCGGAGGAAAGCCATGCGTCGATCGATCATTCCCGTCTTGAGCGCGATCGCGGGCGCGTCCCTGCTCGCGGCATGCGCCACCGCGCCGGAGCCCCGAACCCGCGCCTGTCCTGGTCGATGTCGACCCCTTGCGGACCTGCACGCCGATAAGCGCGCTCACCCGGAAGACGATCCCGGAAGTCACCCAGACCCGCATCGAGATCGTCGAGATCGACAATCCGCCCTACGAGCCGATCCAGGACCGCCAAACGGTGACGCGCGTGATCGAGCCTGCCCGCACGATCTTCGTCAACAGCGACAATGTCGAGGTGACGGATATTTGCGACATGGAGATCAACCCGAGCGGCATGTCGTCGCGCGGATAGATGCGTTAAAGCCCCAGCGCATCCGGCACGCTCTTGCGGAGCTGGTATTTGAGGACCTTGCCCGATCCACCGCGGGGGAGCATGTCGACGGCATGAATGTGGCTGGGCAACTTGTATCGGGCCAGGCGACCGTCGAGATGGGCGAGGACATCCGATAGGTCGCAGCTTTCGCCGTCCTTGAACACGGCGACCACGCAGCCCGTTTCGCCCCACTTGTCGTGCGGCACGCCGATGACGGAGAGTTCGGCGAACTGTGGCATTTCGTAGAGCAGCCCTTCGATCTCCGCCGGGTAGACGTTCTCCCCGCCCGAAATGTACATGTCCTTCACCCTGTCCTCGATATAGACGTAGCCATCCTGGTCCATGCGTCCGATATCGCCGGACCGGAACCAGCCGTCCTCTGTGAAGCTCTTCGCATTAGCCTCCGGGTTGCGCCAATAGCCGGGCGTGACAGAGGCGCCCTTGAACAGGATCTCGCCCGCCTCGCCGCGCGGCACTTCCTGGCCGTCCTCGTCCACGACCTTGATGCGAGAATGGGACAGCGGTCGGCCCGTGCTGCCGATTCGGTCCGGAATATCCTCCTTGCGCAGGGTCGTGCCCGCCGCGCAGGTTTCCGTCATGCCGTAGCCTTCCTGGATGGCGAGGCCCTTGTCGAGCCAGAAGAGGCTGAGCGGCTCCGGGACCGTTTCACCGCCGCAGAGGGCGACCTTGATGCGGGAGAAATCGATGCTCTCAATGTCCGGATGGGCGCGCATGGCGTTGTAGGCGGCCGGCACCATGAATAGCGTGTCGATGTTGAGCTCCGGGCTGTCGATGGCCTTCATCGTTGCGGCCACGTCGAACATGCGCATCATGACAATGCAGCCGCCGATCCAGGTCGCAGGCAGCGCCGTCACGCCCAGCCCGCCAATGTGGAAGAGCGGCATGTTGTTCAGACAGACCCGGTCCGGACTGCTGTCCCCGACCCGAGTCGCGCCTGCATTGGTGAACTCCACCATGCCGTGCGTGATGATGACGCCCTTCGGGTTACCGGTCGTGCCGCTCGAATACATGAGAAGGCATTGATCGGCATATGTCTGGGGGTGGAAGTCGTAGATCGGATCGGCCGCCGCGAGCCCGGCTTCCCAGTCGCTTTCCTGGCCGACGCCGGTCGTACCGATCCAGTGCCGCACGCTCGGGCAATGCTCTTTGGTCGCCTTCGCCACGCCCGCAAAAGGATCATCGACCAGGACGAGCGACGTCTCGCTGTCATTCAAAATGAAGGTGAGCTCGGGCGGGGTCAGGCGGAAGTTCAACGCAAGGCAGACCGCGCCGATGCGCCAGCAGCCGAAGATCAGCTCCATCACATCGGTCGTGTTCAGGCACAGAAAGGCGACCCGGTCGCCCGGCTTGATCCCTTTGGACTTCAGGAACCCGGCGGCGCGCGCGACACGCTCGTGCATTTCGGCATAGGTGAACGTCCGCTGGCTCGCCAGATCGACCATGCCCCGCGCGCCGGGCTTCGTCGCGGCGTGATACTCCACCCAGTCTATGACCTGATCGTGCGTGCTGTGCGTTGTCTGCGTCATGACTATAACCCCATTTGCCGGACCGACAGGTCTCTCATTATCTCTTCGGAACCACCGCCAATGGCGATGACCTTCACGTCGCGGTAGATCGATTCGACCCGGTTGCCCCGGAGGTAGCCCGCGCCGCCCAGAATCTGCATCGCCTCGCTCGCCACAAATTCCAGCGCCTTGGTCGCGAAGAATTTCGCCTTGGTCAGCTCCGCCACGGGCATGGTCCCGCGCTCGATCGTGGCGCAGAGGATCCAGAGGTGGCTCCGCAACGCATCGGCCTTGGCGCTCATGTCCGCGATCTTGTGGCGGATCACCTGATGCTTGATGAGCGGCTTTCCGAACGTCTCGCGCTGTTGCGCCCAGGCGATGCTATCCTCGATGGCGGCTTCCATCATCCCGAGCGAGATCGCGGCAAGGCTGAGCCGTTCATAGTTGAAATTGTTCATGATTTGAATGAAGCCGTAATTCTCCTGGCCCATCAGGTTTTCGGCCGGAAGACGCAGATCGTCGAAATAGAGCGTCGCTTGGTTCGACGCCCACCAGCCCATTTTCTTGCCGAGCGCCGTTCGAGAAAAGCCGGGTCGGTCCGCTTCCACGAAGAAGAGCGAGATGCCGGCCAGCCCCGGGCCGCCCGTGCGCGCGCCGACGACGAAATAGTCGGACTCCATGCCGCCCGTGATGAAAGTCTTGGAGCCATTCAGAACCCAACCATCGCCGTCGCGGCAAGCCGTTGCCTTCAAATTTGCGACGTCCGACCCTCCGCCCGGTTCCGTGATCGCGAGCGACGAGCCGACGCGGCCCGCAATGATCTCGGGCAGGATCTCCGTCCGGATGCGCTCATTGGCGAGGCGCTGGATCGGATCGAGCGAGATGCCTCGCCCACCGATCGCCGCACCGATGCCACCCACGCCGCAGCGCGCAATCTCGACGGCGGCATCCATGCGCATGAACGGATCGTCGAAGCCGTGTCCGCCAAATGTTTCGTCTATGCCGAAGCCCCAGAGGCCCAAAGCCCCGAACTTCTCGTGCACCTCCCAAGGCACATGCCCGGCTTCATCCCACTCGAAGGCGTGAGGCACGATCTCCTTGTCCATGAAGCTGCGGATCGTTTCGCGATACGCGCGGCGTTCGTCCGTGTCGAACGGGTTGGGAAGCGTTTCCAGGACCATGGGCAAAGGGTAACGGGACCGATGAGGCGTCGCAACGGCTTGGCCGCGCCCATCACGCACGCGTTGCACCCTGAATGCGCCGCGACGGGCACACGGCATGGAAAAAGAGCGTGGGCCACGAAAAAAGGGCCGTTCCCCCTCGGAACGGCCCTCTCCCCCGGTGCGGCCCCGGGACGGCCAAGATGCCGTCCACGGGTCCGCCTCCCCCCGATGTTCTTTAGAAGTTCTTGCGAACGCTGACGCCGTAGGTGCGCGGCTGATTGGGATAGGCATAGACTGTTCCGGGCTGAAGTGGCCCGGGAAAAGCGCTTGTGAAGGTTTCGTCATTGTTCAGATTGCGGACCCAAAAACGTAGATCCAGACCATTGTCGAAACCTAGTCCAGCAGCCGCGTTGAGCTGGTTGGTTTCGCGGGTCAAACCCGGAATGTTGTCAACGACCTGAACTTCATCTTCATACTGGTAGTCCGCCCGGACGAAAGCACTCAGCGAGTCCGTCAGATCGAAATCATACTGAGCGGAGAACGACAGCGCGATTTCGTTGATGCCCGCAGGCGTCTCGCCGGAGAGGTCGACAAAAGCCAAGCCACTGCCTTCGGGGGCCGGTGCTCCCGTATAGGAATCATACACCGGATCCTGGATGATGCCTGCGACACCGAGTTGCAGGCCTTCGAAAGGCGTGATCGTCGAGTCGAACTCGATGCCCTGCGTCGACTGCTCGCCGGCGTTTGCGAGAACGAACCCGGTTCCCACGAACAAGGTCGATTGGAAGCCCTCAATCGTCTGATCGAAGGCTGTGATATTAAAGGCACCCCAAGGGAATCTCGCTTTCAGGCCGATCTCGTAGACGGTCGATTCTTCAGGTCCGGCGAAACGCGTCCCGAAATTGCGCGACGTCGCCGCCGTGGGTCCGATAACGTAGTTCGACGGAAGCAAGCCGGCGGCCGCCAAGGCGGGTCCATCCGAGAAGAACGGACGCGAATTGCGGGTCAGATTCCACGAGGAGGATTTGAAGCCCGTTGCGGTGGAGACGAAGACGTTGAGATTGTCGCTCACCTCATAAGCCGCTTTCAACGTGTAGGTGAACTCATCGTCACTGGTCTTTCCATCCTCGACCGAATTCGGGAATGACAGGACTTGCGGGAAAGGCTGGAAAGGCTGCAGCGCCTCCGAGATGCCGAGCTGGACCAGCTGGGTAAAGCCGGCGATCTGTGCAGGCGACAGCGCATTGAAGACTGGTTGGATCAGCGGAACGCCATTCGCGGCCAGGAACTGCTGGTAGATCGGATCGTTCGGATTGCCGATCGCCGACTGAATGGCGCCGGCCGCCAACGCGGTCACACCGGGATTTGTGTCGAGATTGATGCTGCTGAACGGGTCGTTATTGGCGTCCGAGAGCGCAACCGATTTTTGATCGTCCGTATAGTTGCCGCCGACTGTCAGAGTCAGACGGTCCGTCACGTCGTAGTCAATCGTGCCGAAGATCGAATAGGCTTCATTGTCCTGGCGCACGAATTCCTGAACGACGATATCTCCGTTGAAGAAGCTGCCCGGAGCGATGCCGCTGAAAAGTTCGATGACGTCGAACGGCGACGGATCCGTCGGCCCGAGGCCGGCCGCGCCACGACCCAGCGTGTCGGCATAGGCCCGGAACTGGTCCCCGAATTCGAGGTTGCTTTTCTGATCGATGTCTTCGTTGAAGTAGAAGCCGCCGATCATCCAGTTGAACGGGCCCGAATTCGTGGACGTCAGACGCAATTCCTGCGTGAACGTGTCGATTTGGATGTCGTCGCTGACATCGTCGAGCAACCGGATCGTCGCGAAGTCGCTATCGCTATTATAGATACGCGTATTCTGGCGATAGGCGGAGATGGAGGTCAAGGTGGCGCCAAGAGCGTCCAGGTCGTAATCCATCGTCAGAGAGATACCTTGATCGTCGATATCATTGTCGGTGCTGCGGTTCAA
Source organism: Pseudomonadota bacterium (assembly GCA_039033275.1). Classification (GTDB taxonomy): domain Bacteria; phylum Pseudomonadota; class Alphaproteobacteria; order Caulobacterales; family Maricaulaceae; genus Litorimonas. The sequence goes on from JBCCCX010000091.1 coordinate 6,228, forward strand.
CGTGGTCTGGTAGTTGAACGGGTCCGTGACATCGGCATTGAAACCGCCCAGCAAGTTGAAGATGTTCCCGGCCGTCGCCGGGCTGGTGTCGGTGACAGGATTGGCGATCGCAGTCGTCACGCCACAACAATTCTCGTCGATCGTATTGCGATCCCAGATCAGCCGGGCCGAAAATGTATCCGTCGGCGTCCAAAGGGCTTGAGCGCGAATATTGAACCTGTTGAGATCGTTCAACTCCCCACCCGTCGAACCTGGGGCCGGATCGAAATAGCCGTCCCGGGATTGCAAGCCGCCACCAAGGCTGACGGCAAGATCGTCGCTGATCGCGCCGGTGATGTAGCCTCTGACGTAACCGAGATTGTAGTTGCCGATCCCGCCTTCGATATATCCTTCGGAATCGAAGCTGGGCTCGGCCGTGACGACGCTGACGACGCCGGCGGATGCATTCTTGCCGAACAGGGTCGACTGCGGCCCGGAGAGGACTTCGACGCGTTGCAGGTTCGGCAGATCGACGATCTGGGCGGCGGCACGGGACCGGTAGACCCCGTCAATGAACAGGCCGACCGAAGGCTCGATGCCGATATTGTTACCACCATTGCCGAAGCCGCGAATCGTCAGGGTCGTATTGCCCGAATTCTGAAGCTGCGAGACCCGGAACGTCGGGACGACCGTCTGCAGATCCTTAATGTCCAGGATCTGGGCTTTCTCGATGACATCCGCCGTGGTTACGGACACAGCGACCGGCGTGTCCTGGAGCGTCGTCGCCCGCTTGGTAGCGGTGACGATGATCTCGTCGTCGACGCCCTGGGCGAAGGCTGGAGCAGCCAGAAGGGCCATTGCGGCCGTGGTAGTCGCGAAAAGCGAACGTGTCTTGATCATGGAAGTCCCGGTTGTTGTTTTATGCGCCGCATTGTTGCGATCTTGTAAGATGCTTATGAACTCGACCAGCTTGCCGCAAGTTCGGTTTCGAAGGGGCGATGCAATCTCTCGCCGATTGTGCTTTTCCAGTCACAGGTTGGATTCTTGAATGGCATGAAGCCCCTTCATGCATTTATGAGAGTCGACACATCACCGATATTGCCAGAAATCGCAGAGTCCGGCCCTTCCCTTGCGCGTCCGGTGCGTATTAGAGGGCGCGCAAACCAAGTTACAGATTCAGACACGGGAATTTCGCCAATGGCCGAAGCATTCATCTACGACGCGGTGAGAACGCCGCGCGGCAAGGGCAAGAAAGACGGCAGCCTGCACGAAATCACGCCCCTGTCGCTCGCTTCCCAGGTGATGAAGGCGATCCCGGAGCGCCTGAACATCGACAAGGGCGAGGTCGAGGACGTAGCGTTCGGCTGCGTGTCGCCCGTTGGAGAACAGGGTGCCGTGATCACCCGCACGGCCATCATCGACGCCGGTTTCCCCGATCAGACCTCCGGTATCCAAGTCAACCGCTTTTGCGGCTCCGGACTGGAGGCGTCCAACATCGCGGCCGCGAAGGTCATGTCGGGCGAATGCGAGATCGCCATGGGCGGCGGCGTGGAGTCCATGTCCCGCGTTCCCATGGGCAGCGACGGAGGCGCAATGGTCACGGACCCGCAGGCCAGCTTCGAAGCCTATTTCGTCCCGCAGGGCATTTCCGCCGACCTGATCGCAACCAAATACGGGTTCTCCCGCGACGATGTCGATGCTTACGCCGTGGAGAGCCACAAGCGCGCCACCCAGGCCTGGGACGAAGGCCGGTTCGACAAGTCCATTTTGCCCGTCAAGGACGTGATGGGCGTGGACATTCTGGCCAGGGACGAGACCATCCGCCCCAAGACCGACATGCAGGCGCTGGGCGCGCTCAACCCGTCCTTCGCCATGCTGGGCCAGAATTTCGGCTTCAACGAGGTCGCGCAGCTCCGTTACCCCGAGGTCGAGACCATCAATCACGTCCATCATGCGGGCAACAGCTCCGGTATCGTGGATGGCGCGTCTGCCTTGCTCTTCGGCTCCAAGGCGGCTGGCGAGCGGCTGGACATCAAGCCCCGCGCACGCATCAAGTCCATGGCCTCCATCGGGTCGGATCCGACCATCATGCTGACCGGCCCCGAGTTCGCGGCGCAGAAGGCGCTGAAGACGGCGGGCATGGAATCGACCGACATCGACCTCTATGAACTGAACGAAGCCTTCGCGGCCGTCGTGCTGCGCTTCATGCAGGCGCTCGACGTGGATCACTCGATCATGAACGTGAATGGCGGCGCGATTGCCATGGGCCACCCGCTGGGCGCGACCGGAGCCATGATCCTCGGCACAATGGTGGACGAGCTGGAGCGCGCCGACAAGGAAACCGCCCTCGTCACGCTCTGCATCGGCGGCGGCATGGGCATCGCGACCATCATCGAGCGCGTCTAAGCGATACGGACCAGGACAGATACAATGAGCGACTACACGACCTTCTCCGTGGAGCTGGACAGCAACGGCATCGCCCTACTGACCATCGACGTGCCCAATCAGGGCATGAACGTCATCGATGAAAACCTGATGGCAGACCTTCCAGCTTTCATCGACGAATTCGTTTCCGACGAGACATACAAGGGCCTCGTCATCGCCTCGGGCCGCAAGAACGGCTTCATGGCCGGCGCGGACCTGCGCATGCTGGAAAAACAGAGCGGCGAGCTGTCCAAGGAGACGTTCGAGGCCGGCATGACCTTGAACCGCGCTTTCCGCAAGCTTGAGACGGGTGGCCACACGGACCGCGAGATTGCGCGCGAAGGCAAAAAAGCAAAACCCGTCGCCGTCGCGCTGGAGGGCATCGCTCTCGGCGGTGGGTTCGAGCTGGCCCTGGCGGGCCATTACCGCGTCGCGGCCGATAGCCCGAAAGTGAAGGTGGGTCTGCCCGAAGTCCTCGTCGGCCTGCTGCCCGGCGGCGGCGGCACGCAGCGCGTCCCGCGCCTGGCCGGTCTGCAGAACGCCGCGCAGCTCATCACCTCCGGTGCGAGCCTCGACGTGAAGAAAGCCAAAGCACAGAACCTGATCGACGAGATCGTGGAGCCCGGCAAGACGATCGAAGCCGCCACCGCTTGGGTCAAGGACAACGCCGAGAAAGGCGTGCTCCAGCCTTGGGACGTGAAGGGCTTCAAGGTGCCCGGCGGCGCGGGCGCGATGAACCCCAAGGCCGTGCAGTTCTTTTCTGCGGCCAATGCCATGGCGCTGGCCAAGTCCAAGGACAACTATCCGGCCATCAAGGCCATCATGTCCTGCCTTTACGAAGGCACCATGCTGCCCATGACCAAGGCCGTCGAAGTCGAGACGAAATACTTCCTTTCCCTCTTCGCCGATCCGGTCGCGCAGAACATGATCCGGACCCTGTTCGTGAACAAGCAGGCCGCCGAGAAGGGCGCGGGCCGTCCCGAGGGCATCGAGCCGATCGAGATCAAGAAAGTCGGCGTCCTCGGCGCGGGCCTCATGGGTTCGGGCATCGCCCACGTCACGGCCAAGGCGGGCATGGAGGTCATCTCACTCGACCGCACGGACGAGGAAGCCCAGAAATCCGTCGCCTACACGAAGAAGATCCTCGACAAGCGCGTCAAGCGCGGACGTATGACGCAGGAGAAGGCCGACGCCTTCCTCGCCCGCATCACGCCGACGTCGAACTATGACGATCTGAAGGATGTCGACCTGATCATCGAGGCCGTGTTCGAGCGTCCCGACGTGAAAGCGGACGTCATCAAGAAGACGGAAGCCGTGATCCGCGAAGACGTGATTTTCGCATCCAATACCTCCACCCTGCCCATTGGCGGCCTGGCTGAGAACTCAAAGCGGCCCGAGAACTTCATCGGCCTGCACTTTTTCAGCCCCGTCGAACGCATGCCCCTGCTGGAGATCATCCCGCATGACGGCACGGGCGACCGCGCGCTGGCGGCAGCGTTCGACTACAACCGCAAGATCAAAAAGACGCCTATCGTCGTCAAGGACGTACGCGGATTCTTCACCAACCAGGTCTTCCCGCCCTACATCGCCGAAGCCATCACCATGATCATGGAGGGTGTCAGCACCGCCCTGATCGAAAACAGCGCCCTTAACATGGGGCTACCCATTGGTCCGCTCGGCGTGCAGGACGAAACCACACTCAAGCTTGGCTACGATGTCATCCAATCGACCAAGAAGGAACTTGGCGACGCCTACAAATCCTCCGGCACGGAAGAGTTCTACGAGCTCATGGTCAACGAGCTCGGCCGCTCGGGACGCCGTTTCGGCAAGGGGCTCTACAATTACGACGAGTCCGGAAAGCGCCTCGATTTGTGGAAGGGTGTGACGGATCATTACCCTCTCGCTGATGAGCAGCCGAGCCAAGAGCAAGTGCAACAGCGGCTCATGTATGCGCAGCTCATCCCCACGGCGCGCACTTTCGCGGACGGCGTCGTGCCCGACCCGCAGAGCGCCGATCTGGGCGCCATCTTCGGCTGGGGCTTCCCGGCCTGGACGGGCGGACCGATGAGCTACATCGACACGATCGGCATCGACACCTTCGTCGCCACCGCCGACATGCTGGCCCAACGCCACGGCGAGCGGTTCAACGTCCCGCAAAAGTTCCGCGACATGGCCGAAGCCGGCGAAACGCTCTATGGCGGCGCACCCAAAGCTTACACGAAGAGCGCGCTCGAACGGATGCTGGAAGCCGATGTCGTCAAGATCGCCAACGGCATGGGCATCGCGGCGAGCGTGGATGACCTGAAGGCCGACACGATCGCCAAGATTCTCGACGCCCAAGCCGGCAAGTTGGCCGCCTAACCGCATCATCCACCCAACCATGCAGAAGCCGCCTCCCGGGGCGGCTTTTTCGTATCCGTCGTTCCAACAGGATCGCTGGAAGCCAACGCTCGTCGCCGCCTTTCGGGCGCGAGAAGAAATGTCGAGCCGACAGCCCAATCAGCGTCTTGTCCGCCCTTCTCTTCTTCTCTTCCTCCTTCTCTCCGCTCACCCCGGCGCACGCCGGGGTCCAGTAAAGCTTGAGGGCGCAGACATGCGTGAGGGCTGGGTATCTTCACCCTCCCCGACACCCCACCCTGTGCCCGCCTCCTGACCGTCACCTCCGACTGGATCCCGGCGTCCGCCAGGATGAGCGGGAGAATTTAGTTGGATGCCGTCCCATCAACACACCGCCCCCGGCCTACCCTACCCTGACCAATCACACACCGTCCCCAGCTAACCCTAGACTTCTCAAATGCGCGCCGTCCCCGGCATTCATTGCCGGGGTCTGTCCGCCTCCGTCACCACAAACCGCGTCTTGCGAGCAAGCCCTCGGCCAGACCCCGAGACCGCGCCATCTACGCATAAGACGCGGCGACGCCCTTCTTCTTCCGCTCTCGCCGGCTCGACCGGCGAGCCCATCGCCTGCCCTCTCGGCTGGCAGATGGGGTCGGGAGATGGACAGGCCGGTCAAGCCGGCCTGAGCGGGA
>JBCCCX010000092.1:0-11573 GCA_039033275.1 Pseudomonadota bacterium
GTGTCCAAGTCGCTCGGGTCCGGTTTCGTGATCGACGCGTCGGGCTACATCGTCACCAACAACCATGTCATCGAAGGCGCTGATGTCATCGAAGTGACCTTCCCCGATGGCGACACGTTTGAAGCCGACCTGATCGGGCGCGACCCGGCGACCGATATTGCCGTGCTGAAAATCGAGGCGGGCGATCCGCTGCCTTCCGTCGCGTTCGGTGATTCGGACGCGGCGGAAGTGGGCGAGTGGGTCATCGCGATCGGCAATCCGCTCGGCTATTCCGGCTCTGTCACGGCCGGGATCATCTCCGCGCGCAACCGCGACATCTCGGTGGGCAACTATGACGACTTCATTCAGACGGACGTGGCCATCAACCAGGGCAATAGCGGTGGGCCGCTCTTCAATATGGACGGCGAAGTGATCGGCGTGAACACGGCCATCATCTCTCCCACCGGCTACTCCATCGGGTTGAGCTTCTCCGTGCCCAGCGATCTGGCGCAAAGCGTCTCGACCCAGCTGATCGAGTTCGGCGAGACGCGGCGCGGGTTCTTCGGCATACGCACGCAGCAGGTCGATTCCGATATTGCCCGTGCCTACGGTTTGGACCGTGTCACCGGCGCGCTTCTTCAATCCGTCGAGGCGGACGGCCCCGCCGCGCAGGGCGGTTTGGAGCGCGGCGATCTGATCCTGCGTATCGGCGACCGACGGATCGAAGATACGCGGACCCTGTTCCGGGCCGTCGCCGAAGCCCCGATCGACCAGCTTGTCGAGGTCGAGTACATCCGCAAGAAGCGAACCCGCACCACGACGGTCCGCGTGGCGCGGCTCGAAGAGACGCTTTCGGCCGAAGACAAGCTCCAGCTGGAAGTCGATGCCGGCAATGCGGAGCGGAGCGTGGGCGGATTGTCGGTGGAAGCGCTGACGGACGAAGTACGCCGGTCCAACCGGATCGCCCGCGACGTGGAAGGCGTGCGTGTCGTGTCCATCGCCAAGCGCTCGCGCGCGTCGGGCAAGATCCTCAAAGGCGACATCATCGAGGAGGTCGGGTTCGAAGCGGTGAAGACGCCGGCCGAGTTCGAGGCCGCGATGCAGGCCGCTCTGGATGCCGGAGAACCGGTGACCCTGCTCATCAACCGCGGCGGCAACTATATCATCTACGCGCTCACCGCTTGATTGGGCGCTCAGCCTTCAAACGTGATTTCCGGATCGGAATAACCCTGAAAATACAACGCCGTCGTCAAGTCGGTTGATGCAATCGCGCTGTGCGCAGCCTCAGCAACGGCGGGCTTGGCGCGGTAGGCCAGCCCTAATCCGGCGGCCTGTATCATGGCGAGATCGTTCGCCCCGTCCCCGATGGCGAGCGCCGCAGAGCTGTCGCCGTCGCAGGCCGCGCGCAACGCCTCCAGCTTCGCCTCCCGGCCCAGAATGGGATAGCCGACCCGTCCGGTCAGAGCGCCGTCCGCCTCGATCAGCGTATTGGCTTGGTGGCTCTCGAACCCGCAGGCTTCCGCAACCCTTGCCGTGAAGAAGGTGAAACCGCCCGACACGATCAAGGTCTTCGCGCCGTGGGCGGCCATCGTGCGGGCCAGCGTCCTTGCGCCGGGGTTGAGCGTGATTCGCTCCTCGAAACATCGCTGGAGGGTCTCGACGGGCAGACCGCGCAACAGCGCGACCCGCTCCTCCAAGGCACCTTCGAAGCCGATCTCCCCGCGCATGGCGCGCTCCGTGATGCCGGAGACGCGGTCCTTGACCCCGGCGAAGTCGGCTAGCTCGTCGATGCACTCCTGCCCGATCAGCGTACTGTCCATGTCGCAGACCAGAACGCGCTTGCGCCGCTCTCCGTCCGATTGGACGCACACATCGGCTTCGATCCCTTGCTCCCCCATTATCCGGCGCGCATCCCGGCTGTCCTTTGCGGCAGACCGCCCTTCGACGGCCCGTCTGGGCGAGAGAGTTTTCACATCATCCATTCTCAAAGCGCGCATGGCTATAGAAAGGGTGTCGCCGTCCTCGCTCGGCAGGACAAGCGTCGTGATCTGGTCTAGGGACGGGGTCATGGAAACGCTCGAACTGGAAGGGCCGATCGTCTGTATCGCAGGCCCCACGGCCAGCGGCAAGACGGACTACGCTATCCGCGTGGCCCGCACTGTGAATGGCGAGATCGTGAACGCCGATGCCTTGCAGGTCTATGCCGACTTATCGGTCCTGTCAGCGCGACCTTCCAATGATGAGATGCAGGACGTGCCGCACCATCTGTTCGGACATGTGGACGGCCGGACCGCCTATTCCACAGGGGCCTGGGTGCGCGATGCGCGACCTGTGCTGCAGGATATAAGCGAACGGGGCCGCGTGCCGGTCATCGTGGGCGGAACGGGGCTTTACTTTCAGGCTCTGCTCGACGGATTGGCAGATATACCGGACGTGCCGGAAGCCCTACAAATTGCGCTCGACGCCACGGATGTTGCGGAGTTGCGCGAAGAGGCCGAACGCATAGACCCGGACGCGGCGGCCCGGATCCTCGGCGACGATCCGCAACGTCTGGCCCGGTTGGTGGGCGTTCACCGCGCAACGGGCCGCACCCTGTCGCAATGGCGGGCCGACACGCGCCCGGCCATCCGTGCCGAACCTCTCCGCCGGGCCGTGCTGCTGCCTGACCGGGACAGGCTCTACGCGAGGATCAACGCGCGTTTCGATGGCATGATCGCCGCCGGGGCCATAGACGAAGCGGCAGCCGTGCGGGCGAAGGACTACCCTGCGCGGTCGCCCATGCTGAAGGCGATCGGCCTGTCGCACTTGCTGTCATATCTGGACGGGGACTGTGACTTGGCGGACGCCGTGAAGACGGCCAAACGCGATACACGGCGACTGGCGAAACGCCAGATGACCTGGTTTCGCAACCGCTGCGGGGACTGGCCCATGCTGGTGACACAAGACGACCGCGACGCCTTCCTGCATTCCCTGAAGGGCTTTTGACATGCCGCGTTCCGCCGTGCGTATTGCGGCCTATCTGGTCCTCTGCGCTGTCATCTTGGCCGTGCTGCTGCTGTTCAGAGACCGGGCGGAATCGCTTGTGGACCTGATGGGAAGCTACTCCGGAACGCCGGCGGCGATTTTGGTGACGATTCTCGTATTCCTCGTCGGCTCGGTTCTGCTCGTGCCCCAATGGGCGCTGATCGCGGCCAGCGTCGCCGCGTTCGGCCTCGTCGAAGGGGCTGGCATCGCCTGGCTCGCCACCATGGTTGCGACTGCGATCCACGTGTTTTCGGCGCGAGCCTTGCAACGACCTTTGCAGCGACATCTCGATCGGGCGGGATCCGACCGCCTCCGCCTCCTGCTGGACCGGCATAGCGTTCATTCCGGCTTTCTCGTAAGGCTCATTCCAACGGGTCCCGCCATCCTCGTCAATATGGCAGCCGGACTTCTGGGTGTCGGTCGCGCTGGTTTCTTGGCCGGTACAGCGGTGGGGATCATTCCCAAGATCGCGCTGACGGCAGCGGTCGTTTCAGAAATCGTTTCCTCGGCGCAGGCCCGGCAAGTCACGGTGGGCTTGGCGGTATTCGCGGTCTCGATCGTATCGGTTTGGCTATTTCTGCGACTATTGCGCCGCAGAGAGGCTTCAAACCCCTAAAATAGCAGCTAAAAGCGATGCTCACCCGAGTCAGGGCTTGCATTTGCGCGGAGCGATTTACATTAGCCGGTAACCGTATTCGAAGCGATGAACGGATTCCCCGGCGCATCGGCCGCTCGCCGCCGCGTGACGTTCATCGGCTTGTAAAGCAACAAACCGGGTGGAGCCCTCATGTTCTCCTCACTCATGGACGCATTCTCGTCCGATATCGCAATCGACCTTGGGACGGCCAACACGCTCGTCTACGCCAAGGGGCGGGACGTTGTCCTGAACGAACCGTCGGTCGTGTCCTTCTCCGTGCGCAACGGGCGCAAGATCGTCCACGCTGTCGGCAACGACGCCCGCATGATGCTGGGCCGCACGCCCGGCAACATCGAAGCCATCCGTCCTATGAAGGACGGCGTGATCGCGGACTTCGACGTGGCCGAGAAAATGATCAAGCACTTCATCGAAAAGGTGAAGAATGAGGGCGGCTTCATGCGCCGCGCCAAGCCCAAGGTCGTGATCTGCGTGCCGTCCGGCGCGACGGCTGTGGAAGAACGCGCCATCTACCAGTCCGCGCAGCAGGCGGGTGCGCGTAAGGTCTACCTGATCGAGGAACCCATGGCGGCCGCTCTGGGCGCGGGCCTGCCCATCCACGAACCGGCCGGCTCGATGATCGTCGATATTGGCGGCGGGACGACCGAAGTTGCCGTGCTGTCGCTGGATGGGATCGTCTATTCGCGCTCCGTGCGCGTCGGCGGCGACAAGATGGACGATGCGATCATCCAGTATGTTCGCCGCACGACGAATCTCTTGATCGGCGAAATGACGGCCGAACGGGTGAAGAAGGAAGTCGGCTCCGCCACCATGCCTGCCGACAATGAGGGCATGAGCGTGCTGATCAAAGGCCGTGACCTGATGAACGGCGTGCCGCGCGAAATTCGCGTGTCCGAGGCCATGATCGCCGAAAGCTTGGCCGAGCCGGTCGAGCAGATCGTGGAAGCCGTCAAAACCGCGCTGGAGGCCACGCCGCCGGAACTGGCCGCTGACATCGTCGATAAAGGCATCATGCTGACGGGCGGTGGGGCGCTGTTGCGCAATCTCGACATCGAGCTGCGCAACCGCACCGAATTGCCTGTCTTCATCGCGGACGATCCGCTTTCCTGCGTGGTGCGCGGGTCGGGCACGGTCGTGGAAAACCTCAAGAAGTGGAAGAGCGTGCTCAAGACGGATGTCTGATCACGCCACCTAGAAGGGCGGTGCGGCGCGCGTGGCCAGGTCCGGTTCCAACAGTTCTGAAGGCCGTCTCGGGCTCCTGCTGCTGATCTTGGCCAGCGCGGTCCTGCTGCTCGTACAGCGCGACGCCGCCGTCGAACGCCGTACCACGCCCTTGCTTACCGGGGACCTACAAGCGCCGGTCGCCGCCTGGCTCGGCGCACCGTTCCGGAGCCTGGAAACTGCCATTGCCGATGTCGAGGATGGACGTCGCGCACTGGAGGAGAACCGCGCCCTGCGCGCCGAACTTGTCGCGTTGCGGGCGCAGAACGACCGATTGAGGGCGCACCGCGAACGGCAACGCCGCCTCGAAGCGCTCTTGGCCGTGCAGCGGACGGGCGACATCCCGGACCGCCGGATCGCGGCGCGCGCCGTATCCGATACGGCCAGCCCCTTCGTCCGGTCCCTGCTGATCGGCTCCGGGCGGGATGTCGGCATTGTGGACGGCTACCCCGTCGTGTCCGATGCCGGCCTCGTCGGCCATGTTGTGAGCGCCGGCCGACGATCCGCTCGCATTCTTCGTCTGGACGACCTGAACAGCCGGGTCGCCGTGGCGAGCGCTCGCTCCGGCGCGCGTGCCATCCTGTCAGGGGCGAATACGGATACTCCGTCGCTCGCTTTTGTGTCCGACACGGATGACTGGCAGGTCGGGGACCGCGTCGTGACGTCCGGTGACGATGGACGCCTGCCTAAGGGCCTGCCTGTGGGAGCGGTGATCGAGGGCCGCCCGCTCCGCGTTGCGCTGGATTTCCTGTCCAAGCCCGTGGACTGGGTGTTTGTCCTGCCTTTCGACGGTGTCGCCGATGCGGACGATGTCGACGTCGAAGCTGACGATGACGCTGAAGCCGAAATGACCGCCGAAGGCGAAAACGCAGCCGGGGATGCGGGCTGATGGCCACGCTCGGCGTCACCCCGATCATGCATAATGAACGCCTCTACCCGGCGGCGTTTGCCCTGTTGGTCACGGGCCTGTTCAGCGTCGTTGACGTTCGGCTGTTTGGAGAAAGCTGGCCGCTCACCTGGCTGCCCTTCGCCGTCGTCGCCCTGTGGCCTCGGCAGGTGTCCGTTTGGCCGACCGGGTTGCTGCTCCTGCTAGGCGGGCTGTGGGTGGATTGGACCAGCTGGGGCGCCCCAGGGCAATGGCCACTGGTTTTCCTGCTGACCTATGCGGTCATCCGACCCAATGCGCGGAGCGCGACGCGCGGTCTCTTGGCCGGCCTGTCGCGCTTCGCCGTCGCCCTGCTGATCGGTGTGCCGGTCTTTCTTGGGACCGGCTGGATCGTCTATGGCAGTTTCCCCGATTGGGCCGTGCTGGCACGCGGGCTTGTGGCGACCTTCCTGTTGCTGCCATTCTTGATCCTCGTTCGAGACGGCCTGGCGGGCCGCATGAGCGAGGACGACTGACGATGAACGATAGCAGCAAGAAGAAGGCCGCGGCGCCCAAGTCCGATGCGACCATCACCCGCCGCACCGCCATTCTCGGGGCGGGCGGGCTCGGTGTGTTCGGCATTCTGTCCGGACGCCTCTACCAACTCCAGATCAGGGAGAGCCAGAACTACCTCGCCCTGTCCGAGGACAACCGCTTCAACTACCGCACCATCGTGCCGAGTCGGGGCATCGTGCGCGACCGGTACGGCGAGCCGCTCGCGACCAACACGCTCGACTACCAGATCGAGATCCTGTCGGAGCAGATCGACGACCTCGACCAGACGCTCTCGGAGCTGTCGGACATCGTGCCGCTGACGGAACGCGAGCTCTCGCGGATCCGCCGCGACGTGTCCCGCAAGCCGGGCTTCGTGCCTGTCACTGTCAAGGAGCATGTGGAATGGGACGAGTTCGCCGCGCTGAACATCCGGGCCCATGCGCTGCCGGGTGTGCTGCCCATGGCAGGCGAGGGGCGGTCCTATCCCGATGACGGTCTTTTCTCCCACATCGTCGGCTATGTCGGTAAGGCCAACGACCGCGACGTCGAACGCGATGACGATCCCCTATTGCTGCAGCCGACCTTCCGTCTGGGCAAGACGGGTGTGGAGCAAGCGGCCGACGACAAATTGCGCGGCCAGGCCGGACGGCTGAAGATCGAGGTCAACGCTCGGGGTCGTGTTGTGCGCGAATGGCCCAATCCGGCGGACCGTGCGGTGCCTGGCGCCGATGTCTATCTCACGCTGGATGCGGACCTGCAGCGTTTCGCAGCGGAGCAGTTTCTCGACGATAGCGGCGGAATCGCCGTGATGGATGTCCGCACCGGCGAGCTGCGCACGCTGCTGTCCATGCCGAAGTTCGACGCCAACCTGTTCGTCTCCGGCCTCACGCAAGCGGACATGGACGCGCTCAACAATGACGAGAAGCGCCCGCAGTACAACAAGGTCATCTCGGGCGGGTACCCGCCCGCTTCGACCTACAAGATGGCCGGTATGCTTGCCGCGCTGGAAAGCGGGCAGATTGACCCGCGCCGCCGTGTCTTCTGCGGCGGCCGGACGCGGCTCGGCAACCGCATCTTCCACTGCTGGAAACGCCAGGGCCACGGCGCGATGGACATGCGGGCGGCACTGAAGAATAGTTGCGATGTCTATTTCTACGAGATTTCCCAGATCATTGGAACCGAAGCGATCGCGAATGCGGCGAAGAAGCTCGGGCTCGGACAGACGCACGATGTCGGCATAGCTGGAGAAAAGTCGGGCATAGTCCCCGACCCGGACTGGAAGCGCGAGCGCCTCGGTTCGTCCTGGCAGAGAGGCGACACGCTCAACGCCTCGATCGGGCAGGGCTACGTTCTCTCCACGCCCTTGCAGTTAGCGGTGATGACGGCTCGCATCGCCAATGGCCGCGATGCCGTGTCGCCCCTGCTCTATGCGGGCGTGGACCGTGAGCCGCCATCCCCGATCGGTATCCAGCCCGAGAATATGGCCTTCGTGCAGGAGGCCATGTGGAGCGTCACCCAGGAGCCGGGCGGGACGGCCTACCGGGCGAACGGGCTCGGCTTGCCCGGCCTCGACATGGCCGGGAAGACCGGAACCGCGCAGGTTCGCGGTATCTCCATGGCGGAGCGCGCGACGGGAGTCCTGCGCGGGCAGGAGCTACCATGGCGCTTGCGCAACCATTCCATCTTCGTGGGATACGCGCCCTATAGGAACCCGCGCTTCGCCGTCGGCTGCGTCGTCGAACATGCGGGCGGCGGATCGGGCCGCGCGGCCACCATCACCCGGGCCGTGCTCGGCGAAGCGCTAAGACGCGACGGGCTCGGCCCTCGCACGGAGGCGGGGCCGGAACGGGCGACGTTGTGACGACCCGCTTCGAAGATTTCGACGAGGTCGGCAACAAGCTCTACCAGATAACTTGGTTGCTTCCGGTCCTGGCCGTCGTGCTGGGACTGGTCGGGGTTCTGGCGATCTTGTCGGCGACCGACGGCATCTGGTCGCACGGGGCGATGCAGCACGGCGTGCGCCTAGCCGTGGCGTCCGTCGCGATGCTCGTCATCGCGCTGACCAGCATTCGTGTCTGGTACACGCTGGCCTACCCGATCTATCTCGTCGCCCTCGTTCTTCTGGTCGGCGTGGAATTCGCGGGGGTGAACGTCAACGGATCCGTGCGTTGGTTGCAGATCGGACCGATGCGCTTGCAGCCTTCCGAAATCATGAAACCCGCCGTCGTGCTGGCGCTGGCACGGTTCTACCACGACTTGCCGAGCTGGCGCGTGTCCGGACCGTTCGGGCTGGCCGGAGCGCTGTTTCTCATCGCGGCTCCGATGGCGCTGGTGCTACGCCAGCCCGATCTCGGCACGTCGCTGCTGATTTTCGCGACGGGCGCGGCGCTAATTTTCCTGGCGGGCGTTAGCTGGAGGGTCATCTCGCTCGGCCTCGTCATGGCGGCGGTCAGCGTGCCGGTCATCTGGCAGTTCGGGCTTCGCCCATATCAGCGCGAGCGGGTGCTGACCTTCATCGACCCTTCGCGCGATCCGGCGGGCGCGTCCTACCATATCACCCAATCGAAAATCGCGCTGGGGTCCGGCGGGCTGAGCGGGAAGGGGTACATGCAGGGCACGCAAAGGCAGGGCGGTTATGTGCCCGAAAACAGCACCGACTTCATCTCGACCGTGATCGGGGAGGAGTTCGGCTTCATCGGATCGCTCGCCCTGATGGGACTTTACATTGCCGTCATCGCCGTGTGCTTCCGCCTGTCGCTGCAATGCAAGACGGTGTTCGGGCGGCTCTTGATCCTCGGCCTGACGACCACCTTCGCGCTCTACATCTTCATCAATCTGGGGATGGTGATGGGCCTGTTGCCCGTGGTCGGCGTGCCGTTGCCGCTCGTTTCCTATGGCGGAACGGTGATCCTCGCGGTCATGGGCGGCTTCGGCCTCATGCTGTCCGCGCACCTGCATGCCGACACGCTGCTACCGCGGAGCGACTGAGATATCCTGCAGCACGGCCTCCAGCCTGGGAAGACTGTCGCGTACCGTATGGAGAAGGCGCACGGTCTGCGGGACGATGGCGTCGCGCGGGGCATGCCTCAGCTCGCGGGCCATGTAGGGCGCCCGGTTCATCCCGACCGTCAGCGATGCGCTCCGCAAGGAGTGTAGGGCGGACATGAAGAGGGCGGCCGAAGCGCTGTCACCCGCCAGATGGCCGCGCAGCGATGCGGCGATGTCCTTCAATGATGTCGAAAGGCTCGCCCTATAGGTCTGCCAAATTTGCTCGCGTGTCGCAGGGTCGGACAGGCCCGGCCCGCCGCGCACCACGCCTTCGTCCAGCAGCGGTCGAGACATGGCGTCCGCCATGTTCGCAGCTACCCCAATGGAGGCTGCCGCACCGCCCATGGTCCAGGTCGACAAGGCCGCTTCCAGATCGCCGCTCCTTAAAGGCTTGGCGATGATGCCGTCTATGCCCGAGGCTCGGCAACGGGCGATATCTTGCGGCGTGTCGTAGGCGGTAAGCGCAATGAGACGCGTGTGAGGATTGCCGAACAAGTGCAGATCATGTCTGATCCGCTGCGCGGCCTGCAGACCGTTCAGGGCTGGCATGGCGACATCCAACACGATGACGTCGAAACGGACCAGTCGGGCCAGTGCGACGGCCCTGTCGCCGTCGCACGCGAAACGCACGCGAAATCCGTCGCGTTCGAGGATGGACCTGGCGACGAGGCGGCAGGCAGGATCGTTTTCCGCAAGCAGAACCAGCATGCTGGTTCATTTGCATATGCAACCTAAAGAGTTGTAAACCGGTAATGCTCGCAACCGCGCTGCCGCCTTGACGCTTTGTGCCCAGTCCCTATCAAACGGTTGAACTTGGGGAGTCAAAACATGCCAGCAGCACCCGGGACGGCGCAGTGGTCGTCGCGTTTCGCATTCATCATGGCCGCAGTCGGGTCGTCGGTTGGTCTGGGCAACCTCTGGCGGTTTTCGAGCGAAGCCGGGCAGAATGGCGGCGGCGCGTTCATCCTGGTCTATCTTCTAGCCGTCTTGTTCGTCTGTATCCCGGTATTGATGAGCGAATATCTGGTTGGCCGCGCCGGCAGCTCGGCCAACGCCGTGGACAGCGTGGCCGAAGTCGCAATCCAGTCGCGCGTGACTCGGACTTGGAGCTTCCTCTCCTGGGTCGGCGTCGTGGCCGGCTTCATGATCGTGACGTTCTAGTGCGTAGTCGCGGCCTGGGTGATGCGGTACATTTTCAAGTTCCTCGGCAACGACTTTGCGGGGCTCGAGGCCGAACAGGTCGGCGGTGTGTTCGTCGACTTTATTTCCACGCCGGTGCAGGTTCTTCCTTGGTTCCTTCTATTCGCGGCGATCACGACATGGCTGGTCTCGCGCGGGGTCAATAAGGGTATCGAGCTGGCAGCCGAAATCCTGATGCCGCTCTTCTTCCTCCTGCTGATCGGCCTGGCCTTGTTCGCGGTCTTCACCAATCTGGATACAGGCGGGACGGCGCAGGCCCTGGCCTTCCTCTACACGCCTGATTTCTCGAAAATCACGGGCGAGGTCGCCAGCGCAGCGCTGGGACAGGCCTTCTTCTCCGTCGGTGTCGGCTCGGCCATCATGATCACATACGGATCCTACCTGCCGCAAAACATCTCCATCCCAAACGCCTCCGTCATTGTGGGCCTGACGGATACGGCAGTGGCCCTGATCGCGGGATTGGCCATTTTCCCGATCGTGTTCGCTTTCGGCCTCGAGCCGGGCGTGGGAGCCGGACTGTTTTTCGTGACGCTGCCCAATGCGTTCGCTTCCATGGGCGCCATCGGCACGTTCGTCGGTGCAGCCTTCTTCTTTCTCGCCTTCTTCGCAGCCATCACCTCCTCCGTCAGCCTGTTGGAGCCGTCCGTGGCGCTGGTGTCCGAGCGCTTTAACATGACCAAGCGCAAGGCCGCATGGATCATGGGCTCGGTGATGACGGCCATCGGCCTGGTCAGCGTGTTCGGCGTGCGTCCGGGAGGCGACACGTTCGCGCTCGATGCTATCGATACGTTTACCGGGCAGGTGATGTTGCCGCTGGCCGGCCTGCTAATCGTGCTCTTCGTGGGTTGGCGTCTCGACCGGGCCATTGTGGCTGAGGAATTTGCCGGGAGCGAAGGTCTTGGAAACGCTCTCCTTCTCCTGACCCGTTTTGTCGCACCCATCTTCGTGTTCATCGTTCTGGCATCGTCCGTGTACACGTCGTCCGGGGCGGCGCCGCTGTGCAACAACAGGCACGTGGCGGTCTCA
>JBCCCX010000093.1:0-11496 GCA_039033275.1 Pseudomonadota bacterium
CACCCCCCCCCGCCCCCCCCCCCCCACCCACCTCGCCACGCCCGCCCACCCCCCCCTGCTCGGGGGAGGGATCTAGGGCGAGTTCTTTTTAGACCTCCCCGATCTCGAAATCCTCCGGCCGGTAGCCGGGGTCGGGATAGTGCAGGTCCATTCCCTCCAGCGTTTCGCGGACGATCTGGGCGATCAGCGCATTGCGGGTCTTCTTGTCGTCGGACGGGATGACGTACCACGGCGCATGCTCAGTAGATGTGCGCCGCACCATGGTCTCGTAGGCCTCCATATACGCCGGCCAGAGCGCGCGGTCGTCCAGATCGCCCGGGTTGAACTTCCAGCGCTTACCCGGATCTTCCAGCCGGTCGCGCAGGCGCTCGGCCTGCACCTCCGGGCTGATGTGCAGCATGAATTTCAGCACGGTCGTCCCGCTTTCCACCAGTAGCCGTTCGAAGTCGTTGATCTGCCCGTAGCGCTGCTCGACCGTCTCGGCGTCGGCGATTTCGCGCACTTTCACGACCAGCACGTCCTCATAGTGGGAACGGTTGAAGACGGCGATCTCGCCCGCGCCGGGCACGACCTTGTGGACGCGCCAGAGGAAGTCGTGGGCCAATTCCGGCTTGGTCGGCGCCTTGAAAGGCACGGCCCGGATGTTGAGCGGCGGCGTGCGGCGGAACAGAGCCTTGGTCGTGCCGTTCTTGCCCGACGTATCGATGCCTTGCAGCACGATCAGCAGCTTCGGCCCGGACAGGGCGTAGAGCTTGTGCGCCAGCTCCGCGATTTCCTCCGCGCAGGCCTTCGCTGCTGCCTTGGCCTCGCTGCGCCCTTCGAACGCGTCCACGGCGGTCGGCCGGACGGACAGGTCGAACGGCTGGCCAGGCACGGCGAGATAGGGGCTGTCGGGAAGGGGCATGGGCGGTCCTGGTCTGCATGTCGGTCTGGCGTTAATAACAATAACTAATAACGCCGAATACCGATAATCAGAAAACTGTCGTCCCCGGCATTTATTGCCGGGGCCTGATGTCGTTCTTCATCACAAGACGAAACGTTCAGGCCTCCTTCGTCTTGTGAATTGCGACGAAGCCAGACCCCGGCAATAAATGCCGCGGACCGGAGGACGAAGGCGTGGCGCTACCCCTCCAGCCGCTCGCGCTTCTCCTCCAGTTCCAGCCATTCCAGCTCGGCGGCGTCGAGCATGTCGGTCACCTCCGCCAATTCCTCGCCGGCCTTGGCGAAGCGGTCTGCATCGCGTGCGTAGAGGTCGGGGTCGGCCAGTTCGGCATTGAGCGTTTCGATCGTCAGGCCTAGCGTTTCCATCTCATCGGGCAGGGCTTTCAGGCGGTAGGTTTCCTTGTAGGAGAGTTTCTCCGTCCGGCCCTTGCGCGGGCTGTCATCCACCTTCTTCTTGGATGTCTTAGCCTGGGCGACGTTGCGTGCCTCCACGCCGCTGCCGCGCTGGCGGGCCATGTCGCTATAGCCGCCGGGATAGAGCCGCCAGTCGCCCGGCGCCTCGTAGGCCAGCGTGCGCTGGGCCAGCCGGTCGATGAAATCACGGTCGTGGCTGACCAGGATCACCGTGCCCGGATAGTCCGCTACCATCTCCTGCAGCAGGTCGAGCGTTTCCAAGTCGAGGTCGTTGGTCGGCTCGTCGAGGATCAACAGGTTGGACGGCAGGCGCAGGCCGCGCGCGAGCTGCACTCGGGCGCGTTCACCGCCGGACAGGGCGCGCAGGGGCGTGGTCGCCTGTTCGGGGCGGAACAGGAAGTCCTTCATATAGGCCATGACGTGCCGCGCCTGGCCGTTGACGATCACCGTCTCGCTGCCTTCGCCCATCGCGTCGCGCAAGCTCATCTCCGGGTCCAGCCCGGCGCGCGCCTGGTCGATGACCAGCGGCTCCAGATTGTCGCCGAGGCGGATCGTGCCGTCCTGCGCCTCCAACGCGCCCGTCATCAGCTTCAACAGCGTCGTCTTGCCCGATCCGTTCGGTCCGATCAGGGCCAGCCGGTCGCCGCGCATGACGCGCAGGGACAGGTCCCGCACGATGGGCCGGTCGCCCCCATCATCAAGAGGATAGGAAAAGGCGACGTTCTTCATCTCCACGACGCGCTTGGACGACTTGTCGGCCTCGCTGACCGTGACGGAGACATTGCCTTGCGGACCGGTCGCGGACTTCAACTGGCTTTTAAGCGAGCCCAGCTCTTTCAGGCGGCGGACATTGCGTTTGCGACGCCCGCTGACGCCGTGCGTGACCCAATGCTCCTCGCGGTGGATCTTGCGCGCCAGTTTGTGCCGGTCGAGCGCCTCCTGCTCGATCATCTCGTCGCGCCAGTCCTCGAAATGGGCGAAGCCCTTTTCGAGTTCAAATGTTTCGCCCCGGTCGAGCCAGACCACGCGCCGCGACAGGTTTTCCAAGAACCGCCGGTCGTGGCTGATCAGCACGAGCGCGGAGCGGGAACGCGCCAGCTCGCTCTCCAGCCATTCGATGGCGGGCAGGTCCAGATGGTTGGTCGGTTCGTCCAGCAACAGCACGTCCGGTTCGGGCGCGAGCGTGCGTACAAGCGCGGCCCGGCGGCGTTCTCCGCCGGACAGGTTGGCCGGCCGCTCCTCGCCCGTCAGGCCCAGCGCGTCGAGCAGGTAGGGAATGCGCGCGCCGCCGTCTGCTCCGATCCGCCCGTCTTCGATATAATCGCGCACGGTGGCGAAGGCGGACAGGTCCGGATCCTGCTCCAGATAGCGCGTGTTGGAGGTGGGCTGGCGGATAATGTCGCCGGAATCCGGCTCCACCAGTCCCGCGGCGATTTTCATCAGGGTCGATTTGCCCGACCCGTTGCGGCCCACCAGGCAGACCCGGTCACGCTCGAACACGGACAGGCTGGCATCCGTCAGTAGCGGGGTTCCGCCGAAGGTCAGGGCAGCGGACTGGATGGACAGCAGGGGCGGTTCGGCCATGGGCGGGCGCTTAGGCCCGCAGTCGCAGCTTTACAATGCGCGCGAAAGGCCGAAAACAGCCCCCATGGCGGGACGGGTTCGCACATTCGCACGAGTGCCGGCGTGGTTGCTCCTCGCCGCCTGCCTGTTCCTATCCGTCGTAGCGTTCGCGCAGGATGCGCCGCCCAACGGTTCCGCGGACGCCGTTCCCGATTTCACCACTCAGTCCCTGCGCGCGCAGATCGACGCGCTCGGCGAAGCGGGCGAGGAGGCGGTCGATGCGGCCGGTGGGCTGACGGACGAGCAGCGCGAGCAGCTGCGCGCCTCCCTGACGGTCGCCGTGGAACGGTTGGAGGACGCCGCCCGTCAGAACGAGATCGCCGCGCGCTTCGCCGGGGATGCCGAGACGGGCCGCGAGACGCTCCAAGCCCTGCGCGCCGAAATCGAAACGCTCCAGTCCGAATTGCGCGACCGTACCGCCATGGACCCGGACGCGACCTTGGTCGGCGAAGCTGCCATGTTCGCCACGGAACAGTCGCTGTTGGCCAAGGAAAGCGAGCTTCGCGCCCTGCAGGCCGAGCTGGAGAGCTACCGCACGCAGACGGCGGAGATCGGCGCGCGCCTGACGGCCGCCCCGCGCGAGCTCAATACGGCCCGCACGCAGCTGGGCGAGGTCAGCTCGTCGCTCACCGCCCTGGGCACGGGCGAGCTGGATCCGGTCGGCGAGGCACGCCGCAAGGCGCTGCGCGCGCGCGAATATTTCCTGCGCCGCCAGATCAGCGCGCTTGAGGCCGAAATCGCCAGCCTGCCTGTCCGGCAGGAGATCGTCACCGCCCGCCGCAACCTCGCGGAACTGCGCTCCAACGCGCTGACGGAGGAAGTGCTCGCCCTTCAGGACCTGACCGGGCAACGCAAGGTCGTGGAGGCCGCGCAGCAGGCGCAGGCCGCGCGCGACTTCGTCGAAAGCCTGGGCGCGTCTCATCCGCTTATCGACCAGATGGCGGCTCAAAACCTCCGCCTGGCCGACATGCTCACTGAAATGGCGCTGGACGAGTCGTTAACGTCGCGGCGTCTCGCGGCCGTTCGCGGCGCGACGGCCGATGTCCAGAACGATCTGACCGCCGCGACGGAACTGGTCAGCCTTGGCCAGCTCGACCGGGAAGCGGGCGCGACGCTGCGCCGCCTCGGCAACCAACTCACGCCTGCCCCGCGGCTGCGCGCCGATCTGCGCGACACGCAGGCGGCGCTGGCCCAGCTGACGCGCCAGCGCGTCGTGGCACAGGAGCAGCTGCGCGACCTGCCGATCGGTTCCGTCGATCCGGCGCCGTTGCTGGAGCAGGCCCGGGCCGCCGATCCTTCGCTCGAGCCGTTATCCCCACAAGCGGTCGAGGCGGTGCGCGCGCTCGCCGAGCAGCGCCGCGCCTTCCTGCGGCAAATCGCGGCCAACGCGACCGGCCGGATCAACGCCGTGGCGGAATTGCAGACCGCGCAGAACGAATTGTCCATGCGGGCCGAAGAATTACGAACCGTTCTGGACGAAAACCTGCTCTGGGTCCCCAGCGTCCCGGCGATCGGACTCGACTGGCCGGAAAAGGTGGTGCGCGGCGCGGTCGAGCTGTTCTCGCCCGCCCATATCCGTACGGCCGGTGCCGTACTGGTCCAGGAGGCCGTGCGCCTCTGGCCCGTCGTGCTGCTGTTCGCAGGCCTGATCGTGCTGGCCTACAGGATGCGGCCCGCATTGCGGCAGGACATCAGGACCCGCGCCGACAAGGTCGGACGGGTGAAGCAGGACAAGCTCTGGCACACGCCGGCGACGATCGGTGCGGGTTTTGCCCTGGCCCTGCCGTGGCCGCTCTTCTTCGCGCTGTTGGCCGTGCTGTTCGGGGCGTCCGACAATCCCGACCTGCTCGTGGACGGGCTGTCAAACGGGTTTACCTATCTCTCGGTCTTCTCCCTCATCGTGATGACGTGGCTGCAGTGGGACGGCGAGCGCGGCCTGTTCGCGGTCCACTTCAAGCTGGCCCGGGCGCTGCGCGAGGCGATCCGTAACAATCTGCGCTGGTTCCTGCCCGTCGTGGGCACGACTTCCTTCCTTCTCGCCACGACGTCCGGAATGCGCGGGGAGAATATCTATGAGGGTTTCTCGCTCGCCGTCTTCATCGTGACGGCGCTGTCCCTTTGCTGTTTCTCCTTCCTCGTCATTATGGGCAGCCGCCAGACGATGCAGAGCGCCGGCACGGACATGCTCAACCGCTGGCGCGTGCCGTTCCTGCTGTTCGCGTCGGGCCTCCCGCTCTTCGCCGCGGTCATGGCGGGCGCAGGGTGGTATGAGAGCGCCGACGACATTCTATTGCGCATGTTCGAAACGCTTTGGGTGCTGCTGTTCAGCTATGTGATCTACGGGACGGTGCGGCGCGCCATCACTGTGTCGCAGCGCCAGATCAAATACCGTCAGGCGGTGGAGCGGCGCGAAGCCCAGATCCGCGCCCGCCAGGAACAGCAGGAGGCCGAGGCGCGCGGCGAAGACATGCCCGCCCCGCCGCCCGTGGATACGGACGCGATCGACGTCTCCGCCATGAGCCGCCAGTCCGAGCAGCTCCTCAAGACGCTGATCGCCATCGGGCTGGCCGCCATGCTCTGGCTGACCTGGTCGGATCTGTTGCCCGCCCTGTCCATTTTCGACGGGCTGGAACTGGGCTCCATCGGCACGGGCGACATCGACCCCGAAACGGGCGAGGAAATCGTGCGCTCCATCACCGTGTGGACGCTGCTGCAGGCCGCCGTGATCGCCGCCATCACCATCATCGCGGCTCGCAATCTTCCCGGCTTCCTGGAGATTTTCGTGCTCAACCGCCTGGGCGTGGATGCAGGCGCGCGCTACGCGGTCGTGACGATCCTGGGCTACATCATCGTTGGGACGGGCTTCGTGATCGTGTTCCAGCGCATCGGCTTGGAATGGGACCAGCTGCGCTGGATCGTGACCGGCCTGTCGGTCGGTATCGGTTTCGGCCTTCAAAAAATCATCGCCAACTTCGTGTCCGGCCTGATCATCCTGTTCGAGCGGCCCATCCGGATCGGCGATTTCGTCACCATCGGCGACAAGTCGGGCACGGTCACGCGCATCAAGATCCGCGCCACCACGCTGGGCGATCTGGACAACCGGGAAATCCTGATTCCCAATGAGAACCTGATCAGCCAGGAAGTCACAAACTGGACCCTGTCCAATTCCGTCACGCGGGTGATCGTCAATGTCGGCGTGGCCTACGGGTCGGACACGGACCGGGCCCGCGAGATCATGCTCGACATCGTGAGGACCAACAGCAAGATCCTGGAGACCCCGCCGCCGCAGGTCTTCTTCCTCGGCTTCGGCGACAGTTCGCTCGATTTCGAGGTGCGGGTTTTCCTGCGAACTTTCGAGGACCGCTTCCCCGTCCGCCACCAGCTGCACACGGAGATCAACAAGGCACTGGCGGAGGCGGGCATCGAAATCCCGTTCCCGCAGCGCGACCTGCACATCCGCTCGCAGGACATGCCGATCGAGCATCGCAGCCGCGACGCGAAGCCTGCGCGATCGGACATGGAGACCCAGATCAAGTCACCCGCCAAACCCAAGAAGACGTAAATCACCGCGCGCCTGCGCATATCGAACCGGCAGGCGCGCTGGCTCTGGTTGGACGCGCAGCGTCTGTCGCGCCCGCCGGTCGGGGCGCCGCCTCTGGCCGACACGCTTGACGCGCTGGGCTATGTCCAGCTCGATAGCATCCGCAACGTGGCGCGCGCCCATCACCACATCTTGTGGAGCCGGGATCAGAGCTACCGACCGCGCGACCTGCACCGGTTCGCCTTCGAGCGTCGCGGCGCGTTCGAGCATTTCGGCCACGATGCGTCGCTCTTTCCCATGGCGACATGGCCGGTCTGGCAGCGGCGGATGGAACAGTTCCGGCGCAAGCTGCCGCACAATAAGTGGTTCGCGCGCGTGCCCGACGCCGCTGGACGCGCCGCGATCCGCGACCGCATCGCGAAGCAGGGCCCGCTCTGCTCGGCCGACTTCGACCATGAGGGGCCCAAGCCCAAGGGCATGTGGGAACGCCCGCCGACCAAGCTGGCGCTGGACTTCATGTGGTATTGCGGAGAACTTTCGACGGCATACCGGGCGGACTTCCGCAAATATTACGATCTGACGGAACGGGTTGTGCCGACAGACCTTCGGGATGCGGAAATGAGCGACACGGCGCGCATCGACTGGCTCTGCCGCGGCGCGCTGGACCGGCTCGGTTTCGCGACCCCGGGGGAGATCAAACGCTTCTGGGAGGCCTGCTCGACGCAGGAGGTGCGCGCCTGGCTGCACGCCAACTCGCGCGATTTTGTGGAGGTCGAATTGGAGGCTGCGGATGGATCATACCGCCACGCCTTCGCGCTGGCCGATATCGAAGCGCGCTTGGATGCGCTGGGTAAGCCGACCTCGCGCCTGCGCGTGCTCAACCCCTTCGACCCGGCCGTGCGCGACCGCAAGCGGCTATCGATGCTGTTCGGCTTCGATTATGTGAACGAGATTTTCGTGCCCAAGGCCAAGCGGCGCTGGGGCTATTATGTCTATCCCGTGCTGGACGGCGACCGGATGGTCGCGCGCATCGACTTGTCCGGCGGGCCGAAGACCGGATTGCGTCCCATCCAACAGCAATGGATAGAAGACAGCGTGCGCTGGAGCGCGCGGCGGCAGGAGCGGCTGGAGGCCGAGGTCGCGCGGCTGTCGCGCATGGCGGGGTGAGGGCAGGTCGCCCATCCAAAGAGTAGAATAGGCAAAATCGATACGCGTCCCCGGCATTTATTTCCGTGGTCTGTCCTCGTAATCATCCACCAGAAGCGGGTGGTCAGACCCTCTCGGCTTGTGGTGCCAGCCTCTAGCAGACCCCGGCAATAAATGCCGGGGACGAGGCAATTCCATTTAGCGTTATTGCCGCACTCAGAAACATCCCGTCAAAGACGCTACCGCCCCCGCCGTTTCGGCGCGCCGGTGCCGCCACTATTGCGGCCCGGAGCCTTGCGCCGCGTGGTGCTGCGGGTTTTGGGCTTGGAGGCCTGCGGCTTTTCCGGCGCGGCCTTGGATTTGCCGGGCGCGGTTCTGCGGCGGCGGTAGCCGTCGTCCGCGCCGGTCGTCTCGGCCTTTGGCGCGGTTCGTGCGGCAGGCTTGGCTTTGTCATTGTGGGACGGCCTGCCCTTGCTTTGGGCGCCGCGTCCCTTCTTGCTTTTCGACTTGCCGCGTCCCTTGCGTTGCGGCTGTTCGGGCGAAAGATTGACGCGCTCCACCTTGGGCCGCGCCTGGATCGCCTTGATGCGGGCGTCCATGTCGGCCGGCACAGGCTCGACCGGTATGTCTTCGCCCAGCAGCTTCTGTATGTCCTTCAGATAGGGGCGCTCGTCCGGCGCAACGAAGGCGATGGCCCGGCCGGACGCGTCCGCGCGGGCAGTGCGCCCGATGCGGTGGACATATTGCTCGGCCACGTTGGGGATTTCGTAATTGATGACGTGGGTGATGCCCGGAATGTCGATGCCGCGTGCGGCGACGTCGGTGGCGACGAGAATGTCGACCGTGCGGTCCTTGAACGCATCGAGCGCGCGTTGCCGCTGGCCCTGGCTTTTATTGCCGTGGATGGCGATGGCGCGCAGCCCGTTCTGGGCGAGGCGTTTCACCACCCGGTCCGCGCCGTGCTTGGTGCGGGTGAAGACCAGCGTGCGTTCCACGCCGGGCTGCAGCAGCGTGTCGGCCAGCAGCATGGGTTTTTCGTCCTTGCCGGCGAAGATCAGCGACTGCTCTACCTTTTCCGCGGTGCTGTTGGGCGGGCTGACCGTCACGCGCACCGGATCGGTGAGGAACTGGCTGGCCAGCTTCTGGATCTTGGGCGGCAGGGTGGCGGAAAAGAAGAGCGTTTGGCGCTCGCTGGGCAGAAGCGGGATGATCTTCCGCAGCGCATGGATGAAGCCCATATCCATCATCTGGTCGGCCTCATCCAGGATGAGGATTTCCACGTCGCCCAAGCTGATCGCCTTGCGGTCGAGCAGGTCGATCAGACGGCCCGGCGTCGCGACGAGGATGTCGTTGCCTGAGACCAGCTTCTTGATCTGGTTGTTGATGGATACGCCGCCCACGACCTTTGCGGCCGTCAGCTCCATCATGAACCGCCCGTAGGAGACGAAACTGTCATATATCTGGCCGACCAGTTCGCGCGTCGGGGCGAGCACGAGCACGCGCGCGCCGCGTTTGGGTGGATCACCGGCTTCGGCGAAGATGTAGTCCAGCGTCGGCAGGGCGAAGGCCGCCGTCTTGCCCGTGCCCGTCTGGGCGATGCCGAGCAGGTCGCGCCCGTCGAGCAGGTGCGGGATGGCTTGTTCCTGGATGGGGGTCGGGCGGTCATAGCCCAGTGTAGTGAGCGCGCGCGATAGCGGCTCGGCGAGCTTCAGCTCTGAAAAAGATGTCATGTTGTTCCAATAGGTGTGCCCAAAATCGGGCGGATCGGGCGAAGCCGCTCATCGGTGGCGCTTCATTAAACCGGTCTGGGCTGCGGCTAGGCCGCATGACCTCGCAAGTCAATGTGTGGTGCGCGGTGGCGGTTTGCAAGGCCGAGAGAGGAGGGGAGAAAAGTTAGGAGATGCTGCGGTCGGTATTGGTCAGCATGTCCTGGAAGCGGCGCAGGCATCAAAGCTGGGTAGATACTAATCATGTCGCGACGGCTCGGCGTAGATCGCCTGAAATGTGAGCCGGCCGAGGGCGTCTAAATCCTGGATGCCCGCCCGGCGCAGGCTCGAACGTCTCACTTCCGCATATGGGCGAACATGTGCGGGACATAATCGACTTTGCCAAGCGGAACGCCCTCTTTGCGCAGGATCGCGTAAGCCGTGTTGAGATGAAAGTAGAATTGCGGGAGCGCCCAGTCGCGAACATAGTCGAGGCCAGATAGATCGAACGTCATGCCATTGGGGAGCACGAGTTCGACGGCTTGGTCTTCCCCGCCGCTCAACTGCTCAGGCGTGACCGTGTCGAGAAAGGCCAGCGCCTTGCGCACTTCGTCTTTTGCAGCCGTCAGATTGTCCAGCCCGGCTCCGCCGTCGCGTCCGGTCGCGGCCAGGGCCTCCAGCGCGTCGGGCAGGGGTTCGCCGTTCAGCCTGTAGACCGGCTCGCGCGCCTGGAGGCAGGCGAAGCAGATTTGCGCGGCCAAGGGAAACATGTCGTCGATCAGCCGGGCGGACATCAATTTGTCGCCGCCATGATCCTCCGCCTTGCTAAGCCAGCCCGACAGGGCCTGCAGCATGTTCCGGTATGTCGGGACTAGCAGATTGTGAAGATCGCCCATGAAAGCCTCGCAAAACAGGGTTGCGAGACAAGGCGTATCAGCGCTTCGCCCCTTCCGCCAGCGCGAGCTCCTTCGTCAGCACCTTGCTCATGTCGCCGTCAACATTGGCCAGCACGAGCGGGTCCATGACGCGGCGCCAGAGGGGCGGGACATAGGCGAGCAGGTACATGGCGCCGTAGCCGTGCGGCAGGGTCGGCACGTCCTTGAAGGACCGCAGATACTGGTAGTGGCGCGACGGGTGAGCATGGTGGTCGCTGTGGCGGGCCAAATTGTAGGTCGTGATGTTGGTCATCAGGCTGTTGGTGTTCCAGCTATGCTCCGGCCGGGCGGGCAGGTATTTACCGTCTGGCCGCTTGTCGCGCAGCAGCCCGTAATGGGCCAGATAGTTCTGGCTCGACAGGGCGGTGACGCTGATGACCATGGCGATCAGCAGGTAGGGCAGCACGGCCCAGCCCAGCCACGCGATCACCGCGCCCCAGATGAGGAGCTGCAGCAGAACCGTCTGCACGACCTCGTTGCGCAGGGAGAAGCGCGAATAGCCCTTGCGCGCGGCACGCTTGCTCTCGATGCGCCAGCTCCGTTCCCACGCGCCAGGTATCTCGCGCGTCAGAAAGGCCCAATAGCTCTCCCCGAAGCGGGCGGTGGCGTGGTCGCGCGGCGTGGAGACGTCGCTGTGGTGGCCCGTATTGTGCTCTACCCGGAAGTGGCCGAGGAAGGAGGGCGCGAGCATGAGCAGCGCGACCCATTTGCTGATCCGGTCCGGCTTGTGGCCGGTCTCGTGGCCGCTATTGATGGCGAAGCCCAGCCCCCAGCCATGACCGATCGCCAGGCCAAGATAGGCCCACCAGGGGAAGTTCAGATTGACCGCCGCCCACGCGCCGACCAGCCAGGTCAGGTAGATCATCGGCAACAGGCCGTGCACCATGTAGCGGTAGAAGGTCGATTGGGTGGCTTCTTCCTCCATCAGGCCCAGCACGTCGTTCTTGTCGTCGCCGACAAAATGGTCCGTGATCGGCATGATGACGTAGACGATGGCCGTGGTCAGCCAGACCCAGGCGGGCGCGTCCAGCGCCATGGCCAGCCCCAGCCCGATCAGGGGCATGGTCGGATAGGTCAGCGATACCAGCCAGAGGTGGCGCTTCGGGGACAGGCCTCTGGGGGCGGACGGGCGGTCGTGGACCGGCTCTGTGACAGCCATGGATATCTCCTCTTCGCGACTATCCATAAC
>JBCCCX010000094.1:0-11431 GCA_039033275.1 Pseudomonadota bacterium
GTTGTGGAGTTCCTGAAGGACCCGTCCAAGTTCACGCGCCTCGGCGCGAAAATTCCGACCGGTGCGCTGCTCGTCGGTCCGCCCGGAACGGGTAAGACACTGCTAGCCCGTGCCGTCGCAGGCGAGGCAGGCGTGCCCTTCTTCACCATTTCCGGCTCCGACTTTGTGGAAATGTTCGTCGGCGTGGGCGCGAGCCGCGTCCGTGAAATGTTCGCAGAGGCCCGCAAGCACGCGCCCTGCATCATATTCATCGACGAGATCGACGCGGTCGGCCGTCACCGCGGTGTGGGCACGTCCGGCGTCACGAGGAACGTGAACAGACGCTCAACCAGCTCTTGGTCGAGATGGACGGCTTCGAAGGCCAGGAAGGCGTGATCATCGTCGCGGCGACCAACCGGCCCGACGTGCTTGACAAGGCGCTGCTGCGCCCGGGCCGTTTCGACCGCCAAATCGAAGTGCCGTATCCCGACATCCAGGGGCGCGAGAAGATCCTCGAAGTCCATATGCGCGGCAAGCCGATCGCGGCTGATGTCGACGTGAAATATGTCGCGCGCGGCACGCCGGGCTTCTCCGGCGCGGACCTCGCCAACCTCGTCAACGAGGCGGCGCTCCTGTCTGCGCGGCGCAACAAGTTGAAGATCACCATGCGCGAGTTCGAGGATGCGCGCGACAAGGTGATGATGGGCGCGGAACGCCGCACGCTCGCCATGACGGACGAGGAAAAGGCGATGACGGCCTATCACGAGGCGGGACACGCCATCGTCGGCCTGAACATGCCGGGCAGCCTGCCGATCCACAAGGCGACCATCATCCCGCGAGGCCGCGCGCTGGGCATGGTCCAGTACCTGCCGGAGCGCGACCAGATCAGCCAGAGCCGCGAGGAGATGATCGCTCGCATGGCCATGGCCATGGGTGGCCGCGCTGCCGAGGAGCTGCATTTCGGCTACGACAAGGTCACGTCCGGCGCGAGCTCCGACATTGAGCAGGTCACCCGCATCGCAACCGCCATGGTCACGGAATGGGGCCTGTCCGACAAGGTTGGCCCGATCGCCTATAAGGACACGGACCAGCAGAGCTTCATGCCGGGCATCGGTCGCGGCTCGTCCATCTCTCCGGAAACAGCAAAGGTCATCGAGGAAGAAATCAAGCGGTTCGTGACGGAAGCGCACGACAAGGCGCGCGAAATTTTGTCCGATAAAAAGGATGACTGGGTCGCGCTGGCGGAAGCCCTTCTGGAATACGAAACCTTGTCCGGCGACGAGATCAAGGCGCTGCTGGAAGACGGCACCAAGCCGAAGCGTCCGGATGGGACCGGCGGCGGCCGCCCGGCGGTCAGCGCCGTGCCGACGACCAAGAAGCCCAAGCCCCGCCCCATCGGCGGCGCAGCCCCGGCCCGCGATATCGATCCGGAAAGCTGACCGCTTTCCAAAATCCGCAGCAAAGGCCGGGGCGACCCGGCCTTTTTCTTTGCCTGTCCCTCCGCTAGGGGCTGGCGCATGTTTCGCCGACCCAAGATCATGGGCATCCTCAACGTGACACCGGACAGTTTCTCCGACGGGGGACGCTACGCGGATCTGGATGCGGCGGTACGGCAGGCGCGCAAGCTCGTCGGGCAAGGCGCGGACATTATCGACATTGGCGGGGAAAGCACCCGACCCGGCGCGAAGACGGTCCCCTGGCGCGAGGAAATGGACCGGGTCGTACCGGTCATTAAAGCCATCCGGGATGCGATGCGCGACGACCCGGAACCCGTCATCAGCATCGACACACGCAAACCGGCCGTGGCGGAAGCCGCGATCATGGCCGGAGCCGATATCTGGAACGACGTCTCCGCGCTGAACTTCTCCGACGACAGCCTCGGCCTGGCCGCCGATCTCGGCTGCCCGGTCATTCTCATGCATGCCCAAGGCCGGCCCGAAACCATGCAGGACAGGCCACGCTACGATGATCCTGTCAGGGAGGTACTACAGTTCCTGAAAGACCGCATCGCGGCTTGCGAGGCGGCAGGTTTGGAACGGGACCGCATCATGATCGATCCCGGCATCGGCTTCGGCAAGCGCCTGTCCGACAACCTCGCCATTCTTCGCCAGACGGCGCGCTTCGCGGACCTTGCGCCGACCCTGATCGGCACGTCCCGGAAAAGCTTCATCGAGAAGATCGACGGCAGCCCGGTGGACAAACGCCTGCCGGGTTCGCTCGCTAGCGCCCTGTTCGCCGCACGCAACGGAGCCTCTGTCCTGCGCGTTCACGACGTGGCGGAAACGTTGCAAGCGCTAAGGGTCTGGGAGGCCATTGAGAATGAGTGAGACGACTACCGGACGGGTCCTAATCATCGCAGGGTCCGACTCATCAGGCGGAGCGGGCATTCAGGCCGACATCAAGGCCTGCGCCGCGTTCGGGGCCTATTCGATGACGGCCGTGACGGCCGTGACCGCGCAGAACACGCAGGGCGTCCACCATGTGGAGTTGATGTCGCCGGAACTGGTCCGCGCGCAAATCGAAGCCTGCGTGGACGATATCGGCGTCGATGTCGTCAAGATCGGCATGCTCGGCAGCGAAGCGATTATCCGCACAGTGCATGAACTGGTCGAGCCGCTAGACGCGACGGTCGTGCTCGACCCGGTCATGGTCGCGACAAGCGGCGACACGCTGTTGGAAGAGGGGGCCGTCGCAGCGCTCAAGGAGTTGCTCGTGCCGATTTCCGATCTGGTGACGCCGAACGTGCCCGAGGCCGAAATTCTGACGGGGCTGAGCGTCACCGATACGGATGAACTGTCTGCGGCTGGCGAAGCTTTGCTAGAACAGGGCGCCTACGCTGCGCTGATGAAGGGGGGGCATCTGGATATGAAATCCGTGGTCGACGTGCTGGTGTCCGAGGACGGGGCCAGCGTCATGACTGGCCCGCGAATCCACACCCGTCACACGCACGGCACGGGATGCACGCTGGCCAGCGCGACGGCCGCGGCATTGGCACTGGGGGCCAATCTGGACGAAGCCGTCGCATCGGCCCGCGACTATGTGTTCGAGGCGATCCGCACGGCGCCCAAGCTCGGAACGGGCAACGGCCCGCTCAATCACGGCCTTGCGACCGGACGGCCGGGATCGGAGGACGCGGACGACCCCGATCCGGCAAACCCGTTTGCGGCGTTGAAGGGCCTGAGCTGATCCGGCTCACCATGACGCCGACGATGATGACGGCAAAAGCGACGATCAATTTCCAGGTGAACGGCTCCGAGAGGAACCAGACTCCGAAGATCACGCTGACGACCGGCGGGAAATAGTTCAGCCGTGCCATTGCGCTGGGTCCGGCCCGGTCGATGAAGACGAGGTAGAGGATGGTCGCGACGCCTGTCGATCCGAAACCCAACAGCAGGATCATCGTCAGCGCCGTCGCGTTCGGGACGTGTCCGCCCGGGTCGTAGATCGCAGCAGCGGCGACACCCGCGATCGCGGCGGCGATCATCATGATGGCGGATCCCGTCGCGGCCGGAATGCGCGGGGCGCGTTTCGCCGCCACTGTGGTGAAGGCGTAACAGAAGGCGGCGCCGAGGATGATCAACTGCGCGCCCCAGTCGCCGGTCAGGCCGACTCCGAGCTCGTCCGGCATGAACAGGACCGCGACGCCCAGAAAGCCGATGAAGAAACCGGCGATTTTGAACGGCGTCAGCTTTTCGTCCGTGAAGAAGTGGGCCAGCAGGATGGTGAGCAGGGGCATGGCCCCGACGATCACGGCCGTCAGGCCGCTATCGACGGTCTGCTGGCCTTCCGCCATCAGGAGGAATGGGATGACCGCGCCGGTCAAGCCGAGACCCGAATACCAGAGCCAGCGAGCGTCCGAGACGGGCGGCAGGCCCTGTCCGGTCATGTAGGCGTAGGCGGTCAGGAACGCGGCCCCGACCACCAACCGCCAGGCCGTCAGCCAGAACGGGCTGATATGGTCGACCGCAACACCGACGAAATTGAAGGCGCTGCCCCAGATCAGGATCAGCGCAGCCGACAGGGCCAGAAAAGCCGGGCGTGATAGGGGGGCAGGACTCACTCCGCGGCCGTGGCAGCCGGGTTGCGGGCCGTCAATGCCCAAGCTTGAAAGCGGACGAGAGCCATGACGGGGGTGATTGCACAGGCCGGGGTAGGGTGACATGGGAACTCCCATGACGACATTTCGCTGGTTGGGGCTTGGCCTCATATTTCTGATGCACGGGCACGCCCTCGCGACGCCGCCCGGGCCGGTCTCGCCCTTGGCACCGAAGGCGATGCTGGCCTATACGGGCGGATCGGACATCGTACCCGGCCCAGCCATTCCGGCCGAGGCATTGGTCGCCGCTCTGGAAAGTGTCGCGGCGCACGGCCTCAGCCCCGACGACTACCATCTCGACCTGATCCGGCGGAACGGTACGGATGGAGAAATGGCACTCTACGCCGTGGATGCGTGGATGAGCGCGGCGTCGCATATCGCTTTCGGCAAGCTGTCGCCGACATCCGTGGAACCCGACTGGACGGCGAAGGGCCGACAGGCCGATCTGGTCTTGCATCTGCGCGATGCGCTGGAGGGCGGAACGTTGGCGACCAGTCTCGACCGGCTGGCCCCGCAACATGCCGCCTACCAGACTCTTAAGGCCGATCTGGACCGCCGCCTTAAAGCTCCGGCGCGCGATGTATCGCCCATCGAGTCCGGTCCGACCTTGAAGCCCGGCATGAGCGGGCCGCGCGTTCAAGCCTTGCAAAAACGGCTGGGCGTGGCTGAAACCGATCGCTTCGACGTCGCGACGGAAGATGCGGTGCACGCCTTCCAGACACTGAACGGTCTGGATGCGGACGGGCTTGTCGGCCCAGCGACCTTGCGAGCGCTGAACCGGGGCGAGTCGCAGGCCGTCGATCTGCTGCGGGTCAATCTGGAGCGTTGGCGCTGGCTGCCCGACGAGCTGGGTCGTCGCCATGTGCGCGTCAACATCGCCGACTTCTCCGTCCAGGCTTGGGAGGACGGGGCGATCCACCGTACGCACGGCGCCATCGTCGGGCGGCCCTATCGCAAGACGCCGGTCTTTTCCGACACGATCCGCTACGTCGTGTTGAACCCGTGGTGGGAGACCCCGGCGAGCTTGGCGCGGCGCGACAAGCTGCCCGCCTTCCAGCGCGACCCCGGTGCCGTGGCGCGGCTGGGTTTCCAGGTGCTGGACCGCGGGGGCAAGGTCGTGGACGCCTCGACCATTGACTGGAATGCGGTTCCGGCGGGCACCATGCCTTACCGGATCCGGCAGGCGCCGGGCGTTCGCAACGCGCTCGGCCAGGTCAAGATCATGTTTCCTAACTCGCACAACGTCTATCTTCACGACACGCCCGACCGCGGCCTTTTCGCCCAGCGTCAGCGGGCTTTCTCGTCCGGCTGCATCCGGACGCAGGACCCGATCGACCTGACGGAATGGCTCCTGGACGAAACGCAAGGCTGGGACCGCGCACGCATCGATTCAGTACTGGAGGGGACGCGCGAAACCCGGGTCGACCTCTCACAAGGTGTGCCAGTCCACATTCTCTACATGACGGCTGTCTCCGATGCGGCGGGCGTGCGCTTCGTGGACGATATCTACGACCGCGACGCGGCCGTGCTGGCGGGACTGGCCCGCAAGCCGAGCGCGCGCTGATGAAAACCGTCACAGCAGGGGTCCTGCTGATTGGAGACGAGCTTCTGTCCGGCCGGACGCAGGACACGAATCTCGCTACGATAGCGGGCTTTCTGGCTCCGCTGGGCGTGCAGGTGGGCGAGGCGCGCATTCTCGCCGATGATCCCGACACGATCGCCGCCGCGGTCCGGGATTTTAGCGCGCGGTTCGACTATGTGTTTACGACAGGCGGTATCGGCCCGACCCATGACGACATCACGGCCGACAGTATCGCAGCGGCGTTCGGGCTCGGCATATCGGAGCGCGAAGACGCGCTCGACGCTCTGCGTGAACGCTACGCGGAAGACGAGCTTAATCTCGCGCGGCGGCGCATGGCGCGCATCCCCGACGGCGCGTCCTTGATCGCCAATCCCGTCAGCCAGGCGCCGGGTTTCCAGACGCGGAACGTCTTCACCCTCGCCGGCGTCCCGCAGATCATGCGAGGCATGCTGGCCGATATCGGACACAGGATCGAAGGCGGCGCAGAGACGCACCAGATCACGGTGACTTGCGAAGGCATCGGGGAAGGGGACGCCGCCGCGCCGCTTGCCATGATCGAGGCCGCCCATCCGGGCGTCGCCATCGGCAGCTACCCCTTCTTCAACGACGAGTTGCGCGGCGTGTCCTTCGTCGCACGCGGCCGCGATCCGGCACGGCTTGCCCAGGTCGAAGGGGACCTGAACACCCTTGTCGCCCGACTGACGGCGGAGTAGGGCAAAGCCGCCCCGCGGGCGTGGTGGAATTGGTAGACACGACAGACTTAAAATCTGTTTTCCGCATGGAAGTGCCGGTTCAAGTCCGGCCGCCCGCACCAGCCTTCGCTCTTCCTTCGGAAGAGCTTCGGCTGGCAAGCCAGCCAAGAAGCGCTGACGAAGAAGAGCGAAGGCGGGCTGAGGGATATCAGAATGTTCTACGTGTACATTTTACGGTCTTCTTCAAACCCTTGGCCAAACCTATGTCGGGTTTACAACCCATCTGCGTAGCCGGCTGAATACCCACAATGCTGGTCATGTCCGCCATACGTCCAAATTCACACCTTGGAACCCTCCAGACTTACACCGCTTTCGACGACAAAGCGAAAGCCCTCGCTTTCTAGCGCTATCTGAAGTCCGGTTCGGGTCGCGCTTTTGCTTCCAAGAGGCTATAGACATCCTATGAAAACCGAACGTTTTGAATTTCCCGGCGCTTTGGGCCACCCGTTGGCCGGTCGGCTCGACATGCCGGAGGACGGTGATGTCATCGACTATGTCGTGTTCGCGCACGGGTTTACGATCGGCAAGAATTTCAAGCCACTCCAGACCATCGCCAAGGCGCTGGTGGACGAAGGCTACGGCATGTTGCGTTTCGACTTTACGGGACTCGGCGGCTCGGGCGGGGATTTTTCGGACACGAATTTCTCGACCAATGTCGCGGAGATCCAAGCGGCGGCTAACTATTTGTCCGAAAACTACGAAGCGCCCGGCCTTCTCGTCGGACATAGCTTCGGGGGGACGGCGGCGCTGAAGGCGGCCGAAGACCTGCCTTCCGTCACGGGTATCGCGACGATCGGCAGCCCATGCAGCACGACGCACATCGTGCATAATTTCGCCGACAAGCTTGAGGAAATCGTGGAGCGCGGGGAGGCGACCGTCATGCTTGCGGGGCGGCCTTTCGTCATCAAGGACCAATTCCTCGACGACATCAAGAAGCACGACATCGCGGAAGGCGTGGGCGATCTGAACCGCGCTTTGCTGATCTTCCACTCGCCACAGGACAGGGTTGTGCTGATCGACAATGCGAGCCATCTGTTTCGTTTCGCCAAGCACCCGAAGAGCTTCGTCAGCCTCGACGGGGCCGACCATCTGCTACTGAAGAACGATTGCGACGCGGACTATATCGGTCGTGTCCTCGCGGCCTGGGCGCCGCGCTACGACCGGGGCAGCCCCGACAGGATGCCTACCAGGTCGGCATAGTCCTCCGGCGGCGGTGTCTCGAACGACATCGCCTCCTTGGTTATGGGGTGGACGAAGCCCAGCAATCTGGCGTGAAGCGCCTGGCGCTTGAACGCGGCCACTGCCTCGCGGACTGCGACGGCCTCGGGCGACCGGTCGGACAGAAACGCTTTGTGGTTACCGTAGAGCGGGTCGCCCAGCAGCGGACAGCCGATATGCGCCATGTGAACCCGGATTTGGTGCGTGCGGCCAGTCTCCAGCCGGCATTCCAGTTCCGACACGACCGGCGTACCGACGCTGCCGGACCGAAGCTGTCCGAAGCCGCGCAGCGTCTCGTAATGGGTCACGGCGTGCCGGCCATGGTCGGAGGCGTCGAGATCGCCGTCCGTGCCCCTGACGACGGCTTGTTTCTTGCGGTCGTGGACGGACCGGGCGAGGCGGGTGCGCACCGTGCCGGAGCGCGGATTCGGACGGCCTCTTGCAAGGCATATATAGGCCCGCTCGATGGAGTGCTTGGCGAACTGGCGGGCCAGGCCCCTGTGCGCGGCGTCCGTCTTGGCGACGACCATCACGCCTGACGTATCCTTATCGAGCCGGTGTACGATGCCGGGCCGCATAACGCCGCCGATCCCGGACAGGCTGTCGGCGCAATGGTGCAGCAGCGCATTGACAAGCGTCCCGGAGCGCGACCCCGGTGCGGGGTGGACCGTGAGGTTGGCGGGCTTGTCCAGCACGATGAGCTGGTCGTCTTCAAACAGGATAGACAGGGGGATGTCCTCCGGCGTGGGCGTGTCGTCCACGGGCGGGGGTACGAAGACGGCATACTCCACGCCCGCGACGATCTTGCCGGTGGCCTTGCCAATGATGTCGCCATCGGCCCGGACCTGCCCATCCTCGATGAGGGACTTGATGCGGGCGCGGGACAGTTCGGTCCAGCCCGAGAGCCAGCGGTCGATGCGCGTCCCGGAGTCCGTGGTTTCGGCCGTGCGCGCCTGCCAGCGGCCC
This sequence comes from Pseudomonadota bacterium, assembly GCA_039033275.1. Lineage (GTDB taxonomy): Bacteria > Pseudomonadota > Alphaproteobacteria > Caulobacterales > Maricaulaceae > Litorimonas. The sequence goes on from JBCCCX010000094.1 coordinate 8,594, forward strand.
TGGGGCCGCGCCTCCGTCGATACAATCACGGTTTAGCCGGCCGACAAAGCGGCTGCGCACAGAAGGTAGGCCCGGCCGTTCGCGGTGAAGAGCTCGGCGCGCTGGGCCGACAGCTCCGGCAGGCCGTCCAGATAGCTGTCGAAGCTGCGGCGGAAGGACTCCGCACGTAGCCTGAATTCCAGATCGGCGGACAGCACCCCGCGCAGATGGATAACGGGCGCGTTCAAAGTCTGAAAAACGGTTGCCGATTGTGCGGCCTCTCCGCCGGAAAGCCGGGCGGCGTGCGCCGCCTCGATCACGCTCTGCTCTACGACGGAGCTGGGCGGAAGCCTGACTTCGCACAGGCGCGCCACGACGTCGGACCCTTCCGCCAGTTCGGGTTTGCGCGGTGGCGCCGGGAGGGGCACGCCGGGTCCGGGGCGTTCCACGGCGCGGGTTGGCGCAACGCTCTCATCCTGTAATGGCGCGATGGGTTCGATCGTGCCCAGCATGTCCCGCCAACGCCAGTCCGGGTCGGGTGGAGCGACTGCGGTTTGTGCAACCGGTCCGTCTTCCGTCGAGGGAAAGCCAGGGCGGGTCACGATTTCCGGGGCGGCTTGAGGCGCTTCGAGAGCGGCCTGCGGTTTCAGGATCTCCGGGACTGCGAAGGGCTCGGCTTCTATGTCCGGTATGGAGAGATCGTCCGCAAACGTTTGCGGTGCGTCGCTCGTCTCTCCGGGTCCTTCCAAGGGCGTGATGTGAAGCCGTCCAATCGGCAGCGGTTCTTCAGTTGCGGGCGCGGAGACAGCTTCGGGCGGCGAGGCGGCAAGCTCGCTTCTGGCCGTTTCCATACGGTCGTTCAGGGAGCGGATCTCGCCTTCCATGATGGATAGTTCGCGGCGCGTTTGCGCGACGCTGTCGCTGACGCGGTCCGCGATGTCCGCCGTAAAGGCGCGCGAGCGGCGGTCGGCATCGCCCAGCGTCGTGTCGATGTCCGACAGGCGGGCGGTGAGCTGGTCCTGAATGTCGCGCGCATGGTCGACCAAAGAGGTCAGCCGGGCTTCCGTCATTTCGATCTGCGCATCGACCGCACTAAGCAAGTCGGACTGCTTATGCAGCGCCCGCTCCATGGCCGCCTTGTCGTCGGATAGCTGCTCGCTCATGTTGCGGGACTGGTCGGAATATTGCGCGTGAAGCGACTCCAGTTCCGCCAGCGTGTCCCGCAATGTTTCGGACATGACCGATAGGCGCTGTTCGGAAACCCCGAGGGTGCGCGCCGCTTCGTCGGCGGACGATGTGATCTCATCCTTATGCGTAGACGTGCGGTCCAGAGCGCGGCCCAACGCGTCCGAGCTTCCCGAGACCTGCTCGGCCGCCGCCTGGGCGGTCTCGGACAGCGAAGCCGCCGTTCGGTCGACGGCGCTGTTCAGCGCGGCGATCTGTTGATCGATCCCTTCGGCGACCTCGGACAAGGCTTCGCGCTGCGACCGGGACAGCCGCGCGATGAGATCGGTCTTTTCCGCAATGCGCCGGGTCAACCCGTCCGTATCGGCCGAATTGCGTTCCAGCACGGCGGCCAACGTCTCGACCTCCGACCGGGTCTGCGCGAGTCGGCTATCGACCAGGGCGAGTTCGCGGCGGATGGCCGAGGACAATTTCGACACGTCGTTGGCGACGGTGTCGTCGGCGCGCATCAGCCGGTCCGCGATCTCGCGGAGGCGCATCGCCTCGTGCCGTGTTTCCGCGAAGGTGCGCAAGCCGGCCCAGAAGGTCACGACCGCGATCATGGGGACCGTGCTGGCCATGATCAGCGCCGCGAGGCCGAGCGGGCCGACTTCGTCTGCCACGGCCAGATAGGCCACGATCATCGCGGCGAGGCTCAAACCCGTCAGAAGGGTGAAGACAAGGCCGATCCAGCCGATGCGGGCGGGCCGTTCGGCTCGCGTTTCCAAGGCGGGAGTGGCAAGGGTTTCGGAGACCGGCACGCCAGCACCCGACCACTCGTCGGTATTGTCGAACGTTATGGCCGTGTCGGTCAGTTTCCGGGGTTTGGCGGCACCGACAGGTTCAACGAGGGGCACGACTGAGCGGAAGATGGGAGTCGGCTCCTGCGGCGCGACCCGAAGGCCGAGCGTCCCGGCATTCGAGGCAGCCCGTTGGCCGGACGTGCCCCCCTCCACATCCAGGTCCGTGGATCGGGTTCCGTTAGATGGGTCTCCGTTTGGGGACGTGGCGGGGTCGATCGAATATATCTTGCTGCGTATGTCCGACACGATCCCCTCTAGGTGGCGGCCCGACGGCCTGACGACAAGCCGGGGCTACCATACGGCACACCGTTACGGAAGCGCAACGCTGTGGGCTATTGTGCGGCCATGACTGGTCTCGGTTTCCGCGTGGCGTAGAGGATGGCCAATACGACGCACAGGATGACGATGATCGTGATGGAGTCGCGTGTCGGGTCCGGCGTGGACTGCCAGATGGACGGCGTCGGAAGGGCGGAGTTCTCATAGTTGACGAAGATCGCCGCGAACGTGTTGTTGCCCGCATGCACGCCGATGGCCGACTCCAGCCCGTCATCGATGAGCACCATCAGGCAGGCCGCCATGCCGAAGAAGAAATAGCCGCTCATCACGATCGGCAGATTGCCCTCTGAAGCAGCGGCGAGCGCTTCGGGGTTGGACAGATGCAGCGCCATGAAAGCACCGCTGGTGATGACGAAAGCAACCCACTTATTCCCAAACCAGTGGATCAGGCCTTTGTTCATGTAGCCCCGAACCACAATCTCCTCCGTCGCGCTCTGGACAGGCAAAAGCAGGATGGAGACAAGGGCGAAAATCCAGAAGCGCGACGGATCGAACA
>JBCCCX010000095.1:0-11420 GCA_039033275.1 Pseudomonadota bacterium
ACGAGCATGCGATAACTGCCAAAAAATCTGTAAGTTTGGTTTTGGCACATAAGATTGCTGTGTCACCGACAATTCAGCAAAACCCCATTCATCTGTCGTATCCCACATGGCCAAACCAGACACGAACAGATTGAAGGCAGCGTCGGCCTTCACACTGAGGTCTATCAATTCTGCGAAATTGATTTTTTCATTTCTCTTGGAGTAAGTCCATAATACCGTTTGAAGGCGTGGGTGAAGCTTGCCGGAAAATCGTATCCGACTTCCTGGCCGATTTCGGAAATGCTCAGGCGGCGTTCGTGCAGGAGATCCAGCGCGAGGTCCATTTTGCCTTTTTGCGTGAATTCGTGAATCGTCATTCCATAGGCCAGCTTGAAAATCGATTTTAGCTTGGTCTGGTTCACGCCGATCATCCGGGCGATCTCCGGAATTGTTGGAACCTGTTCGATGTTGGAGAGAATGATCTCTCTCGCCTCTTCGACGCGGCCAATGTCTCGGACCGAGATTTCGGCTCCGACGACGCCGACTTCGGTTTTGCTTTCGAGACCGGATATGACTGAACAGGCAATCTCCACACCTTTGCCATATTGGTATGACCTTAAAAGCTCGCGTGAAAAGCGGCTTTGCGCGCGGTATATTTCATTGGCCGCTCTTAGAACATCGGGTCGCAAGGGGACGACATTGCCGATCGAGTCCTGGCCTTTTTCTTCAAAAACATGGTTGAGCGGTGCCGGAATTTTAAATGGCGAGAGCGACAAGGTCTTCGTGAAGAAACGGGGGCCGCAATTGAGGATGACAAGACGGATCGTCGTGCCGCCTTGGAGTTCGTAATGACTGGCAACATCTCCGGGATAGGCCTCGAGAAAGGCACCGGTTCCATTCAAGGTCACATTCGCATTGATCTGACGCACCTTGCCAGCCAGCAGAATACGGACCTTGGCCATCTTGTCTTCTGCGACGTGGACAACGTGCCGATCGCGATAGGTGACTTCGCACGTCATCATGTAAAGATAGGGCGAGACCTTCATGATTTTCCAAGACCCTTGCCCGAGCGATGGGGGAACGCGGATCTTGATGCCGGTAATGAAGTGTCCCTGAGACATCTCAGAGTCGATCTGGTCGAATGTGGGGACCATGTCGTTGACGGTGCCGTCCATCATCGCATGTGGCTGGAGTGCCCAGACGTTGTTCGACGAGTCCGTTTCGAGATCCAGCGGCGGCATCGAATTCATGACGAAATGCCCCCTATCTAAATTGTGGTGCAAGCTTTCCTACACCGCATTCAACCCGAATGACCAGTTGCAGGTCGATCAGCTCATAATGAGAAAAAATTTTCCGCGGATGACAGCCATGTAACTGCCAGCAGGCTGCAATTTGTGAAGTATTGTCGCGTGGACGTCCAGGTTCGATCTCAACGGATTCTCTGCCAGTCTATGCGATCACCCTGTGTATAGCGCACAGGGCCGCCCGCGAACATTCCCGGTGGTGTGAGCCATGTGTCGATCGTCCGCCCATCAACCTCGACCCTGAGGTGGGTGGCGTTTTCGAAACTGCCATGCGCGGCTCTGATGTCACGCCCGATATTGGTGAGGGTTCCAACATTCCGCAGGCTTGGGTCGCAGCTCTCGCCAAGCTGACAATCCACAACGGCAATAGGCATCGTGTCACCAGCTTTGAGACCCTCAGCAATGTCGCGGGTCAAAAAGATGTCGAGCGGCGTTCCGGTCAGTAATAGCGCCGGGACCGCTTCGCTGTTTTGCGATTCCGCCAGCGTAGAGGGGAATGAAGCCATGCTCTGCTCATCCCATGTGTATTCAATCGCATTATCGGATCGCGTGACGGAAAAGCGGTTCCAATCCTGCCCGTCCGAAATTAACCCATGGGCGGTCAGGTTTCCGTCCTCCCGTGTCTGCGAGATCCGGAGTGCCTGTCCGGACCGGCTGTAGAAGTCCCCCATTGTTGCCGGATCGGCAGGCGTTTGCGGTATGCCGTCAAACGCGGCCAGCGTCGTCGCATGTTTCGCAGCTAAGGCTTCCAACCGCCCCTCGAGATCGGCTTCGTCGAGCCAGCGCCCATTCAGAACAAGACCTTTGGGGTCGCGCAACGTTTCGAAATCATCCAGCGGGTTGTTCGCGACCAGCAATAGATCGGCTCGCATACCAGGTTTGACCTGACCGGATGCGTCAGGCTCTCCCAGATAGGCGGCGACTTCCATCGTGGCATCCTGCAGAATATCGACCCGGTTCATGCCGTACTCGGTCAGGGCGACCATTTCGTCGACGAGACCTAGACCGTGCATGAGCGAATTATCGGTTCCGACGAGGAATTTGGCACCATTCGCGTGCAGCGTCGCAATCAACTCCCGGCGCTTGTCGAGCATGATCGCCTCGCCCCGCTGTTGATCGCGTGAAATTCCGAACGCGTTCTCGTTCGTTGCAAACATGGCCAAAAGACCTTGACCATAGGGAGAAAGGTACCGGGCATCCGACATGCGAAATTGGTAGGGGTTTTCCGTAAAGTTGGCCATCACGGCCACGGTCAGCACGAACCAGTGATCCGTAGCGTCCAAGCGTGCCTGGAGCGCATCGACCTTGGCCGGATCGATGAAGCTGCTGACGTCGACCTCGCCGCGTCCCACACTTGCGACGAAGTCGGCGGACTCTGGGAAGAACGGTGCAACATCCGGATTGGGTAGAGACGTATCTCGCATGACCGCAGGAAGAACGCCGATGAAATGTTCCGACGTCCGCATGCCGCCATCCAAAGCAGCGAAGATATCCGTGCTGTTCGGAACATGCCCTGACACTTCGAGTCCGACAAACCGGGCCTCGTCGAGAATGGCGTCAAAGACTGCGGCGTCCAGGCGCGAATAGGGCTTGATGAAGTCATAGCCTGCTGCGTGTTGCTCGCGGACCTCTGTTCGGGCGTCCGCTTCTGTGCCGAGTTCGTCGGAGGCGGGCCAGATGCGCGGAATTCCGTCCACGACCGCGCCTGCCGTGATGTAGCGCGGCCCGACAAGGTCCCTAGCCTCGATGCGCGCGCGCATGTCCAGTTCGTGCGCGCTGCCCCACATATTGCGGATCGTCGTCACGCCGTTTGAAACATACAGTGTCAACTCGTCCTCATGCACCACATGGGCGTGCATGTCCGACAAGCCGGGCAGCAGATATCGTCCTTGCGCCTCCACGATCATGTCCGCCTCGAACCTGTCGCTCGGATCACCGACACTCAGGATTTTGCCGTCCTCCACGAGAACAAGTCGATCTTCCATGACTTTACCGTCAGCCACGTCCACGACGTTGGCCCCAACAAGGGCGATGTCGACAGACACGATGTCTCCGTTTGCCCTGTCGATTCCAGAGGGCGCGCATGCTGCCATGAGGGCGAGGCCTAATATCGCGACCCCGTGAAAAAAGTTTTGGCTGTACTTCATCTCAAAACGTTTCCGTAGAGTCGGTGTTGTCGTCATATCCCGCAACCTTGGCATCCATGATCGCCTCCAACTCTTCCATCGTTTGCCAGCGTCCATCGATCATGACGCCAGACAAGTCGCGCAGGGCATCAAGGGCTTCCAGCGGATTGCCGTCGAGCAGGATCAAATCGGCTTCCTTTCCCACTTCGACCGTACCATTGTCGTCGCCTTGACCCACGGACATGGCCGCGTCGCGCGTCGAAGCCACGAGCGCGTCGAACCGGCTCAGACCTGCCGTCTCCAAAGCTTCGATTTCTTCGATGACGGAGAAACCCGGAACATATCCGCCCAAGATGACGTCCGTCCCCGTCAACACGACGCCGCCTGCCTTATGAATGCGTCGGACAAGGTCCATCATGACGGGCTTCGCCTCGCCGAGCGCCGCGATCGAGTCTTCTGGGAAGAGCGCATCCAGAGATGTCGCGCTCGTCAGAAACGTCTTCATGTCGGGATGGAAACGGGCGTAGCGGGGGTGGCGCGTCATCTCCGCCCGGCCTTCCTTGTCCATGAGGAAGTCGTTGATGACGAAGGTGGGAACCATGTGAACGTCGTTCTCGACGGTCTTGGCGATCAACTCCTCCTTGCGCGCTTCCGTCATGTTCAGAATGGATCCGAAGCGCACGGCGGATCGCCCGCCATTGATGGCGAGTTGTTCGGGACTCAGGCCGTCCGCATCAAAGCCGCGCATATGCTCGATAGTGTACATGCCGGCATCGAGGACTTCGGCGATTCCGACCTCGAACGGGACATGGCCGATGATCGGGATATCGTATTTCCGGCCCGCATCCATGATGGCGCGGAACACATCGGCGCGCAGCGTGTGGTATATCTTCACGCCCCAATAAGGGCCGTCCGCATAGTATTTCACGACCGCGTCAGCCTCTTCCGGTGTCAGGACTTTTCGCGCGAAGGACCAGACGGCGTTCTCGCCTTCTAGAACGGGCGAGGTGAAGTAGAGTTCGGGTCCGAACCATTCGCCTTCAGAGAGTTTGCGGGCATGATTGGCGTGCTGGGGCGAACCCGATGTATCGCGCACGAGCGTCACGCCCGTCGCGGCATAGTTCAGCAACTGGTGCTCCGGCATGGTGCAGGTCGCAGGGTTCGACAGGTCCGTGCAAGGGTAGATATGGGCGTGCATATCGGCCAAACCTGGCATTAGAAGCTTTCCTTGAGCCTCGATGCGAATTGCGTTCTCTGGAATTGCTATGTCCGAAGCTGGTCCGATGGCGTCGATCCGGTCATCCCTCACGATCACTGTCTGATCTTTCAGGACGATTTCGCGGTCCATCGGCAGGACATCGACGCCGATGAAAGCCGAAACGGGTCCGGTGATCGAGGTCTGCTGCTCTACGACTGGGGTCGGACCGTCGGCCGCGCACCCGGACAACAGAACTGTCAGAGCGCCTGCGGCGAGTGTCGATATGAAAGTGTGGCTTTGGAGTGTCATTTCGTTGTGACCTCTATTCCGACGGAGTGGATAGAAGGGCGATCATCGCGATTGTTAGCCCAGCCCCGATTATCAACAGAGGCATGCCGCCTTCGCCGCGGACATATTGGCTCAAGCCGAACAGCCCCACGCCGTTGGCGATGAAATTGAGCAGAAGGCACCAGACGCGGCCGGAACACGGCCCGATCTTGCGGTCGAGAAAAGCCGTCATGTCTATCCCCAAAGTTCAAGGCGGTTGAAGACCCAAATAATCGCAACGCTGTTGAGCAGCGTGACCTGGACGAGAATTCCGAGATTCCAGACCCGCGACTTGATCCGGGACTCACCAAGGACCTTCCGGTCATTGGCCATGAGATAGAATGTCCAGCCGACGATATTGTTTGTTAGCGACAGGAACGCCGCGATGATGATGATCAGCCAGAGCGGACTTGGCATGAAGGCGCCGAAAAGACCGATCTGCGGGGCCAGGACTGCGAGTTTCCATCGCCAGGACCGCACGTCGGGTTTCCATCCGAGCGCCTCGTGCAGACCAATCGCGCTGATGAGGCCCAGGGCGACCGACGAGGTGATCGGTACGGCTAGGAACCCGATGAGGAAGGCGAGTTGCGCCACTGTTTCGCCCAGGAGAGGGGCAAGGGCTGCGGAAAGTTGTGTCGCCGTCTCGGGCGTTTCGCCCGTGCCGAAAAGGGTGGCGGCGAAGACGCAGACGACGACGATATAGACGAGCATAAAGGGCAGCGCGAAGCCCATGCCAATGTCGACGCGGGCCAGCCCTTCATGGCGCTTGCCCCATCCCTTGATGAGGCCCGCATATTGGAAGAACACCCAGTCGGCGACCCCGATGGCCGCCGCCGACGCAGCGATGAACAAATCGATGCCCAGCTGTCCGGATGGCAGCCAGGGGATGAAGAACCCCCGGGCTGCCGCGCCCCAGTCGACCCCGACGACCAACAGGCAGGCGGTGAAGCAGAGAATCATGAAGAGAAGGGAGTACTTCATGAAGTTCTCGACGAACCGCACACCTGTGCCGCCGCGACCGTAACTGAGGGAAATCCATGCCGTCACGGCGGCATAGAGAATCCAGTTGATCTCCTGTGGGAAGGACAGCCCGACAACATGGGCCGCCTCTTCCATGAGATGCGTACCCAAGGCGACTTGGCCGAAGTTGAAGGCCACCCCGACCATGAACATGGCAATGAACGCCGTGAGGAATAGCGAGAGGAAGGGGCCGAACCGTTCCCTTTGTTTCTGGATGATGGGGAAGCGGCCGTGCGTCGTCATCCGCGCCATGGCGGCCATCATGAAAACGCCCGACCCGATGGCGAGCCACGATACCCAGAGCATCTTGTAGCCGAACTCCGCACCCGACAGCATGGCGGACGTCAGGGTCCCCGCACCCAGTGTCGCGGCCGCTCCCATAAAGCCCGGCCCACCGAGTTTCAGATAGGTGGGGATCCTCAGGAGGAAGGGCCGCGCACGGGCCGCGTCCAGCATGTCTGCTTCTGCGTCGAGCTGCGCGGGGTCCGTGGCCTCCCCGAGCGGGAAGACAAGATCAGTGTCAGTCGCGGCGTTCGAATTTTCGGTCATTACAGCTGACGCTCCCATTTTGCGTCATTCGTGACCACTTGCACGGGCTGACCTTGGTAAAACCCACCGCCGATCCGGATCGTTTGCGGACCGCCAATTCCGTCAAGCGGCGTGAGTTCGTACACGCGCGCGCCTGTGTAGTAGAAAAACCCCTCCACGGCATCGTCTTCGGACCGCGTGATCCGATAAGGCGTGAGATCGTCGTCACAAACGGACTCGGCGCAGAGCCGGGCCTTCATGGTCACTGTTTCATTTACGTCCAGATCCGTCACGACAGACCTTAAACTTGCTGCATCCATGAGGGTTTTCGTCAGAAACAGATCCGCTTGGCCGGTCGGCGTGGACAGGGTGAATTCCACCCCGTCAATCGTCAGGGATCCGGACGGGCCGAGGTCGAGATCATATTCGACGAGGCGGCCATCTTCCGTCCGAAGGACTTGTTTTAGAAACTGTTTGCCGTCCGGGTCAGCTACGAAGCCGAGAACGGCCTCGCGCGAGCGGTCGTCAAACGCTTTGAGAACCGGAAAATTCGGGCCGATTTTCAGAGACGGCATGCCGTCAAACCGGCGAGCTTTGTCTGCAAAGTGTCTCTTGGTTTGTAAAAGCAGATTCTCGAGGGATTGAGTGTCAAACCAGCTGCCTCCGGCATGGACGCCGACGGGATCCCTCAGCGTGTTGAGATCATCCAGCGGATTTCCGGAAAGGATGACGAAGTCCGCGACGCCTCCCTCCGCAATGCCGAGGCTGCCGGTCTCCAGCCCGAATTCGTCTTCCAGAAAGCGTCCGGCTTCGGTCGTCGCAGCCGCCAAGGCGCCCGCATTGCCAAGTCCGGCTTCCGACAGAAGCTCAATCTCGTCGACCAGCCCGAAACCCGGCAGTACTCCAGGGTTTGGAGCGTCCGTCCCAGCGAGAATGAGCCCGCCGGCCTCGTCTATCTTGTCGATCAACTCATATTGGTAGGCATTGTATAGTCTGGCGCCTTCGAGGCGGTCAGAAGAGAACATGCCGTCCCGAATGAGTTCACTGCCTGACCAGAACTGACTGACGGCTTCGGGAAGATAGTCGAGCTTTTGCGGATCATACTGTGTCGCTCCCATGAAACCTTCGAGCACAATACTTGTCGGAACTGTCCAGGTCCTGTTCTCGACCAATGTTTCGATCAGCATGCGCTCTTTTTCTGGGTCGATGAGACGCTCGATCGAGATCTCGCCGCGCCCTAGTTTCTCGAACATCTCTGCGGCTTCGGGGCGCTGATCGAACAGGCCCATGGGCATGCTGTCAGGATCGGCGCTGATCGCGGCCATGTATCCGAAAAGGTGCTCCGTCGTCTGCATTCCGGAGGCTGCCGCATGAAAAAGATCGACTTTGTTGGGCACATGCCCAGCCAAGGGCATGTCATGCGCCGCGGCTGCGTCGATCAAGGCATCGAACACGTCCGGCTCGATCCGCGCATAGACCTTCAGAAAGTCGTAACCGAGAGCCTTTTGCTCGCGCACAAGCGCGTCTGCGTCAGCGGCATCGTCGATGACGTCCGTTCCGAAGTGGATCGGCGGGTTGCCGCTGATGATAGGGCCTGCCGTGACGATATTCGGCCCTGCGATCTCGTTCCGGCGCACGCGCTCCCGCATGGCGAGAAGGGACGGCTCGCCCCACATGGCGCGTATGGCGGTGATCCCATTGGCCAGAAAGACGTTGAGGTCCGCGTCGGCCATAGGATGAGTGTGCATGTCCGCAAGGCCGGGCACGACATACAGTCCCGATGCCTCGATGACATCGACGGCATCGGGGAGGCCTTCATCGCCAGAGGCGGCTATCGCGAGGATACGACCGTCCTTGACGGCAAGGCTCATGCCATGGTCGGTTTCGTTTCGGTCGGGATGGACGATCGCGATATCGGTGAAGACCCGGTCGGCGACGACCGGCTGGGTCGCGTCATCATTTTGAGACACGCCAGAGCAACTTGCGAGCAAGGCTACGCCGGCGAACCCCGCGAGTCTGAGACGTCTGGGACGCGACCGCACGCGCTAGAAATTCACGTCCAGCGAAACCCCGTAGGTCCGCGGCCGGATGGTGGTGAGTTCCTCGCCGAATGAGAGCGAACGCGTCAGGGTGGGACGGGCATCCGTCAGGTTCGTGCCAAAGATCTGCAAATTTGCCGCGTCCGTGACCGCGACCCCCAGACGGAGATCGAGCTTCTCATAGTCCCCATTTTCTTCGGGCAGACCGGCCAGACTGAAGGCATCGTCATACGCCCCGTAATGCAGGAAATCGACCCGCGCGAAGGCGTCCTTGCCGAACATTTCGAACGTCTTTTCCAAGCTGCCGCTGAAGGTCAGATCGGGTGATCCCGGAAGGTTCGTTCCCGCATTGGCCACGGTCGGGACATCTTCGGTCAACTCGCCATCGATCAGACCCAAATTGGCCGTCGCGATCAAGCTCGGCGTGAGGGCGATGGAAGACTCGATCTCAAGACCCATGATTTCCGCAGCGCCCACATTGTCAATGAAGGTGAAACCAGTTCCGGCCGCGCGCGTCAGCTGGATGTCGCTCCAGTCGATCAAGTAGGCAGCGACATTCAAGTTGATGCGATTATCGGCAAAGCGCATCTTCGCCCCGATCTCGTAATTCCAAAGGTTGTCCGATGTATATGCCGCTGGAACATTGTCCGTCGGCAGGCTGATGATCGGAACATTCGCCTGGCCAAGACGGAAACCGCGGCTGGCCTGTGCGTAGAGAGACCCGTTTTCGTGCTCGTAGTTCAGCGCGAAACGCGGGGAGAAATCATCATCCTTGCTGTCTAGATCGAGCGTTGGAACGCCAACGAACAGACCGTTCAGGTCGAAGTCGACCGGATAATCGTACTCTGTGTAGCGTCCACCAACCGTGGCTTCGAGCTTATCCGTCAAGGCGTAACGGAGCTCGCCGAACACGGCCACCGTGTCGTACTCGTATTGCAGCGCTCCGCTGAACAGAGGCCCGAAGACATTGTCCTCAATATCGAAGATCTCGCTATAGTCCTCATTGGAGTAGAACGCCCCGATCAGCCATTTGAAGCGCTGATCGTTCGGCGAGATCAGACGGACTTCCTGGGAGAAGACCTTGGCTGGCGCGAAGGTTTCGCTCACGACAGGGGGGACTCCCGACAGATTGAGAAAGGAGTTCGTAATGTCCTGGACGGTTTGTGTCTCGCGGTCGAAGTAGGACGTCGCGCTGATCAGCTCGGCACCGCCGAAGTCGTACGAAATATTCAGTGCGCCGAGGAAGAATTCGTCATTTTGGGACTGGTCGGTGGCGAGCGGCCGGGAGACCAGGTCACCGACCGTCGTTCCGGCGAACGTATCCAATCCGTCACCACTGAAGTCCTGATAGTAGCCCTTCAAATCGACCGTGAGCGCGTCCGTGGGCGCGTAGCGTAGCGCGACGCGCCCGCCGATCGTGTCGCTGCCATTGATATTGGAGGCGTTCCGCGACGGATCATCGATATAGCCGGCGGTGTCCCGGTAGTAGACGGTGAGTTCGCCGCCCAAGACATCCTTGATCAAGGGGCCCGTCACCGTTCCGGCCGCCAGAAAACTCTCTCCGCCATTTTCCGTCGTCTCGGCGAGAAGTTTGACGCGCCCGCCTGTTTCCTGGAGGTCCGGGGCGCTGGTGACGACCTTGATCGTGCCGCCCAGGGACGAGGCCCCGTAAAGCGTGGAGTTGGGGCCCTTGATCACGTTGATCTGCTCCACCCCGAACAGCGTGTAATCGAGGTTGATCGCGCCCTGGGACAGGGTCAGGGGCGTCTCATCCAGGAAGGTCGCGATCGGCTGCTGTGTCAGGAAACTGCTGGTGCCGTCCGAGACGCCGCGGATGGAAATGGAATTGCCGAATACGTTGCCCGCCGGGTTGAACTGAACACCAGGAATGGACGTCAGATAATCTTCGAACGCGACGATGTTCCTCTTGGCGATGAGCTCGGCGTCGATCACCGTAACGGCGATCGGGATTTCCAGGAGCGTTTCCTCGCGCTTCGTCGCCGTGACGATGATTTCATCATTGTCCGCGCCCGTTGAAGAAGAATCTTGCGCGTTCGCTGGCAGCACCCCTATCGTGGAGCAGGCCAGCAAAAGAGCGGCTGCGGAAACAGACCTCTGCGCGTGCTGTGCGAATGTCGTCTTGTAAAAACGCATAGTAATTCCCCAAGTCGATGTACGGCCAAGGCAGGCCGCTCCCCTGTTTTGCCTTCACAAAAACGTCGCCTCTGGAAAGTCTCCTTCGGCAGAAACGTCGGATTGCACAATTTCTACGGCGGTTCGCAACAGCGCTGAACGCCAGCCTCATCTAGCGCGACACTTTCAGGGCGGTTCAGGCAAGGGGAGTAGTACGAATGGCAGGCGATCGGTTTTACGAACTCAGGGATCTGGCAGCGAAAGGCCGGGAAGACGGCCGGTCGTTCGATCATTTCGTCAATATGGTCGGCGATATCGAAACCGGGGGCACCATGTATGCCAAGCTTGGCTTCCGGGTCATGCCTGTCATGGAGCATTTGAAGATCGGATCCAGCAACATCTGCATTCAGTTTGACCACACTTATATCGAACTGATCGGGGACATCGATCACTCCAACGATTCTAAATTCAAAACCCTGTTCGATATTTGGAAAGCCGGGGGCGACTATGTCTATTGGCAGACATCTGTCACGTCGGATCGTCTTGAAGACGAGTCCGAGCGGCTTGCGGCTCTCGGCTACGAGCCGGAAGAGATTTTAGAGGCCGCTCGCCGGGTCCGAAAGATCGGCGGCGGTTGGGACGAGACCCAGAGCCGCTCGCGCTACACATTGAATGAAGATCACGTCACGGGGTCGATCTTCATGTCGGATCACCCCAAGCCCGAAGCCATCTGGATGCCGGGTTATCCAGTTCATCCCAACACGAC
>JBCCCX010000096.1:0-11252 GCA_039033275.1 Pseudomonadota bacterium
CCAGTTCGGAGGCCCGGCGCGCTTCTGCAACCGGGTCGATATCCACCAACTCGCCTCTTCCGCCGTCCGGCGAAAGATTGTCGTTGATACGGAATATGGCGACGAAGATTTCCGACACGATCCGGATTGCGATCAGAACCAGCAGGATTTCCGCGAAGAAGCCGATAAACTCCACGAGCGACGCCAGCGGATCGAGCGCAATGGAATCCAGCGCTTCCGCGAAAAAGGCGAGGCCCGCAACGATCAGAGCGAGCCAGAAAAAGGGAACGACAAGTTTTTCCTTGAATAATTTTTCGAAAGAAAAAAAGAAATTCAGAAGGTTTTTCATGACTCCGCCTGTCCATTGCCGCGATATTTATCGCGGACGAATAGACCGGAATCGATTAATTTCGCAAGTGCAATGACGCCAAGGCAAGCCCGCGCGACTATCCGAGGTTAATTGTCTGGAAAAAAGATGCAGCGCGCGATTCGAAACTGCGTCGCTGAAGGCCCGTCAGCCGGGCACATTATCCACGGCCAGGGATGCGTGACGCTGGGGCCGAATGACCTCGGAAGCGTCCCGGGCGGCCTCGATTTCGGCGCGCCGGGCCTCGAAAGCGGGCATTTGGCTTTTGGACAACGGCTTGCCGGACAGCTGGCTGAGGCGACTAGGATTGATCTTCTTGCCGTTCAGATGGACTTCGTAGTGCAGGTGCGGCCCCGTGGAACGGCCCGTCGTGCCGACATAGCCGATGACTTGGTCCTGGCGGACGCGCGCGCCTTTCTTGATACCCTTGGCGAAGCCGTGGAGGTGGGCGTAGGCCGTTTTATAACCATCCGTGTGGCGGATGCGGATATAGTTGCCGAAACTGCCGAACCGGTTGGCGCGTTCCACCACACCGGATCCGGCCGCCATGATCGGCGTGCCCGTTGGCGCGGCGAAGTCCACCCCGGCATGCATCTTGCGGTAACCGAGGATCGGGTGGTGACGCTTGCCGAATCGCGAGGACAGGCGCGCGCCATTGATCGGGGTCGCGCGCAGTTTGCGCTTGGCGGTCTTGCCATCGGCGCCGTAATAATTCTCCTCGCCGTCCGCGTCCTCGAACAACCAATAGTCCAGCGCCTTGCCGCGCGGGGTGAATGAGGTGAATAGCAGGTCGCCGGCCTTGACGATCTCGCCCGTATGGTCGCGCGCGACCTCGAAGAACATTTCGAATTCATCGCCCGGATGGATGTCGCGTTGGAAGTCGACCGAATATTCGTAAATGTTCGCGAACTGCGCCACGACCTTGTCGGGAGCCCCGAGACGCGTCGCGTCAAGATAGAGGGAGTTCTCTATCGACGCCTTCACGCTAAGCGTTTCGTAGCGGAATTCCGCGTCCACGCCGCGCGCTGTCCAATCGTCTCCCTTACGGGACACAAAAACGGTGCGCTCCGCGGACGGCCGGAAGGTGACGTCGGACAGGATGCCGTCCGAATAATGCAGATTAAAGGTCTGGCCCGCCCGCAATTTGCGCGGTGAGAACTCTTCCGCGAAGGCCTGGACGAAACGGTGCGCGTCCGTCCCGCTCATGCCTTCGCGCTGGAGCATTGGCCCGAGATTGTCACCGGGCTTGAGCGTCACGTCGCGCCGTTCGCGCGATGGCGCTGCGAACTCGTCGGATAGGGCCATGTCAAACCGGCTCAGATCCAGTTGAGGCAGGGCGGCGAAGGCAGCATCCGCCTCGATCAAAGGCAGGGTGGCTTCAGGTCCGCGTGGAAGGGCCATGACCGCGATCAGTGCTGTCACGCCACCCGCCAGGATCATCTTTGCCCTGTTTCCGGTGCGGACGTTTTTCGGGTTTGAGGCCACGGGAGAATTGGGCTGGTAGTTCATGTGATCGGTCGTCCTCGGGCACGGTGAAGAAGCGTATGTCGGTGTCGCGCGGCTTGCTCCCCAATCGTGCCCGCCGTGCGTTCGCAAACTGTTAACCGTATGAACCAATCCCGTCACCTTACAGCTTTTTTATGGTGGGAACCGCTCGTCCGGCGTAAGCGTTCTCCCATGTCGGCTTCTGCCCATGCAACTCTCGAACGCAGTCCGGCCCCACGATCCGCATGGCGTTTTGTGCTTAAATTGGTCGCCGTCGCCCTGCTCGCCTTGCTGGGCCTCGCCGCGCTTGCGGCCGTGTGGGCGTGGTCGAACCGGTACGATCTGTTCGAACGGCAGGCCATAACCTATCTCGGCTCCCTCGGCATCGATGCGGACCTAGACATACGCTCGGCCTCGGGCCAAGCAGCCGACATCCGGAACATCCGCCTGTCTCACGACGGCGAACCCTTCCTCACGCTGGACCGCCTGCAAGCCGCGTACCAATGGCGCGACCTGTTGAACGGCCAGGTCGAACGGCTCGACTTCGCTGGACTTAACGCCTCCATCACGATCGATGAGAGCGGCGCCATCGTGGATGGCTGGATGCCCCCATCCACCGGCACCGCGTCGGCCTTCCCGGTGCGTGGCATCGGAGTCGAGGATGCCCGCCTAGAGCTGCGAACGCCCTTCGGTAACGCGACTATCGCCGGACAGGCGGAAGCGACGGCCCGCGACCGATTCCGTATCGACGGCGAGATCGAAGGCGCGGAGCTGAAACGAAACGGAACGACCTTGTCCGCAAGCGGGCCGGTCGTCCTGGAGCGCGACGGCGGACCCTACCGCCTGGAGAGCCCGCGCATGTCGGTGTCGCTGGACCACCCTTCGGGAGCGCTTGAGGACGCCACGCTCTCGTTCGACGGGACATTGAGGGGCGACGCATTGGTCGTGCAGGGCAGTGCGTCGCTGGACGGCGGGTCGTTCTCAACGCAGGCGGGAGTGGGCGGCCGGATCCAGCGGCTGGACGTCACGGGGCGCTGGGCGGACAGACAGGCGACCGCCGATCTTGATGTGAAGCTGGAAGCGGTCGGACTGCGAGATGCGGACCGGCGGCAGGAGCTCTCCCGCACGCTGAGCCTTGCATCCGCCCTGTCCGACGTGCCGGTGGCCCAAAACTTCGCCCCGAGCCTCGTCCCTGTGCTGGAGGGGCTGCTCGAACGGTCCGACATCGAAGCCCTCTTGCGATTGGGCGCTTCCGGGACACACCGCGAACTCGCCCTGCGCGGCCCCATGGCCGTGCGGTCCGAAACGTCCGCAATGGCGCTCGACCCTCTGCCGGAGGCGCCGCTCTACCGCTATGACAGCGGCGCGGGCCACTACGACATCGCCGCCGTTCTGCGCCTCAACCATCCGCTTCCCTTGCGGCTCGACCCCTTGCGGCTGCAAGTCCGGTCTGGGGACGGATTGCGCGTGGACGGGATCGGCACGGCGGAAGGGCGGATCGTCACGGAACAGAACTGGCAGGCGCGCACGTCCGACGGCCGGCCCGCCCGGCTCGGACCCCTATCTGTCGGTTTCGAGTATACAGCGCCGGAGGGTGCCCCCTCGCAGCTCACCTTGCGGGGTGCGGCGGACTATAATGGCGACATTCCCGGCGGCTATGTCCAGGCTTTGCAAGCGGGCGGAACACTGCGCGCTGAAATCGGCACAGGAGAAAACAGGCGAGACGGCGCGCCCTCGGGTGACGGGACTGTACTCGTGGGTTTCAATCCGGATCGCGCATTGCGCATGGGGCGGCTCGAAACCCCGTCCGAGTGGACGGTCGAAGACTTCGAGGGGCGCCTGCAGCCCGGCACGCCGATCTATTCGCGGAGCGCCAATGCGCCCGCCAGGGTTCGCACCGGCATAGTGGATGCCTCCCTGCGCGCGACACGGCCGGAAAGCGACGGGGCCGATGCGGCCGCGCTGGACCTTCAATTCGCGCGCGCCGATTTGGACGGCTCGGTGGGCAAGCAGTTGCAGGATTGGTCGGTCGCCTTCCGAAATCTGGCCTTGCAATCCAAGACTTTTCCCGTGGAAGGAACGGATCTCGTCCTGCCCGAAGGCACGCTGGATGTGGCGTTGTCGACCGATGCGCGTACGCGTTTTTCCCTGACAGCGCCGGACTCCACGCTGAAGACGCTCGGCTATGCAGTGCGCGGCATGGCCTTGTCCGCGCAAGGCACGGCTGAGCGATACACAATGGACTATGAGGGCGGGCGCGTCCGGCTGATTCCGCAGTCGGAAGATGCGGTTCCTCTACCCGTCCTGCCCGCCTCTGGTACGCTTCTGTTCCAAGACGGGGCTTTCTCCGGACGCGCGACCACCTTGCTACCGCGCACGCCCGACAATCCCATCGAGTTGGACTATGTGTTCCGCGACGGGCGCGGGGAAGCGGATGTCCTCATCGAGGACCTTCGCTTCCGCCCGCGCGGGCTTCAGCCGCAGGATCTCGCCCCGGCGCTGCGCGGCAAGATCGCCGAAGTGGACGGTGCGGTGGATGCGCGTTTGCATGTGCTGTTCGGGGGCGACGCCCCTTTGTCGGGAACGGGCGTGGTAAGCATTAAGGACATGGCGCTCGGCACGGCACCCGGTCCGGTAACGGGCCTGTCTGGCGAGGTCGAACTCGTGTCCCTGTTCCCCGTCGTCACCGCGCCGGAACAAAGACTGTCCGTCGCGACCTTCAATCCGGGCTTCCCGCTGGAGAACGGATCGCTGACATACGCGCTGGTCGCGGACGGGGTAGACATTTCGCGCGCCGTCTTTCCGCTGGGCGGGGGCGAGGTGTCGTTCGACCCGTTCCAGTGGACCTACGGCGCCGTCGAGAACCGCGTCACCCTGCGCGTGAGCGGGGTGGAAGTGGGCGAATTCCTGAACGAGACGTCAGACGGCCGCTTGTCGGTCACCGGAAAGCTGGAAGGCTCGATTCCGGTCGTGGTGCGCGGCATCGACGTGCTGGTCGAGAA
The DNA here is from genome assembly GCA_039033275.1 of Pseudomonadota bacterium. Classification (GTDB taxonomy): domain Bacteria; phylum Pseudomonadota; class Alphaproteobacteria; order Caulobacterales; family Maricaulaceae; genus Litorimonas. The sequence continues at coordinate 4,834 of JBCCCX010000096.1, forward strand.
TGGCCGTCTGGAAGTCGCGCAAGGCGGGCTGATCCAGTACAAGGCCGAGGACATGGCCGAACGCATTCCCAACGAATATGCGGGCCAGGCCATCCAGGCGCTGGAGAACTTCGCCTACGATTCTCTGTTCCTTGAGCTGAACGGCCCGCTGGACGGTGAAGTGAAGCTGGGCGTCGCCTTCACCGGATCCAACCCCGACGTGCTCTACAACGTGCCATTCGCCTTCGACGTGACGGTGGAGGGCGAGCTGTTCAACATCGCGCGGAGCCTCAACCCGAACGGACTGCAGGACCGGGTCCTGTCGTCCATCCAACCGGCCATCGCGGCCGAGTAGACTACCCCGGACCCGAACTGTTCGCGCCCAGCGTCGCGGCCTCGCCGACATATGGATTGGTGCGGCGCTCCTGCCCGAATGTGCCCATTCCGCCATGGCCGGGAACGAAGCGCATATCGTCGCCCAGCGGGAACAGCTTGGTCCGGATGCTGTCGATCAGCTGCGCGTGGTTGCCCTTGGGGAAATCCGTCCGGCCGATCGAGCCTTGGAACAACACATCGCCGACGAAGGCGATCTTCATGTCGCGATTGTGGATCACCACATGACCCGGCGTGTGGCCGGGCGTGTGCGACACGTCGAAACTGACGCCACCGATTTCCAGCGCGTCGCCTTCGTCGAGGTAACGGTCCGGCACGACCGACCGGCCCATGCCCGGATGGCCGTAGCGTGCCCAGTGATCCGCGATCTCGTCCATCCAGAACTGGTCGTCCTTGTGCGGGCCGATGACCGGCACGCCGAGCTCCTCGCGCAGCTGGTCCGCGCCGCCCGCATGGTCGAGATGGCCGTGGGTCAGCCAGATCGCCTTGAGCGTGACGCCGTGCTCGTCGAGCTTGGCGCGCAGCCGCTCGACCTCACCGCCGGGATCGATGAAAACCCCCTCCTTGGTCTCGGAATCATAGAGCAAGGAGCAATTCTGCTGAAACGGCGTGACGGGAATGATCTTGAGCTCGAGCATGGGCGCTATGTCGGGGGCCGGTCGCTCGACGTCAACGCCGCTGCGTGACAAAGCCGCCCCGGACGCGTTCAGCCCGGACGCGTTCAGCCCCGACGCGTTCAGGAAGAGTTCAGCCGCATAGCGCTAGCTCCGGTATCAGGCCGGAAGGTCTCTCTTTTAATTGACCCGGACGCCTCGCGTTCGGGTCTTTTTTTGCCCGGATACAACCCCTGATAAGTAAAAAGGGTGTTTTTGACACTGGATTGTGTGCCCGGCGTCATGCCGGGGTCACGTAGCAAGGCTATGAGGAAGCATCCCTTGACTAGGCGGCCGGGCGCGGGCTTCCCCTCCCCAGACCGGCCCTTCCCCGGCCGCCGACCTTTTTCCCAACCGTTAGTCTTCCAACATCTTCTCGATGGTCGCGACAGCCTGCGTGCGCGGGACAGTCGCCTGTGCCGGGCGGGTGGATTTCCACTCCGCATTGGTCTCGATCGCCTTGGCCATCTCCGCGCCCAGCGGTAGATCCTTGATCGTAACGGTCCCGGCTTCTGCCTCGTCGGAGCCGATCAGCACGGCGAGGCGCACGCCGCGCCGGTCGGCATATTTAAGCTGCTTGGTCACGTTGCCGGAGCCGGTGAAGACTTCCGCGCGGATCCCGGCGGCGCGTAGCTCCGACGCCAACGCGAAATAGTGCGGCAGCAGCCCGCGGTCGAACACGGTGATCAGCACGGGCGGCCGCGCGGCCATCTCCAGCGCGTCCATGCGCTCCAGCGCGGAGACGAAACGCGACACGCCGAAGGAGAAGCCCGTCGCCGGGACCGGCTGCCCGCGGAAGCGCGAGACCAGATCGTCGTAGCGACCGCCCCCGCCGATGGACCCGACCCGCACGGACCGGCCCTTGCGGTCGCGCACGTCGGCCAGCAATTCGACCTCGAAGACCGGGCCGGTATAGTAGCCGAGTCCGCGCACCACCGACGTGTCGAAGGCAACGCGCTCCGGCCCGAAGCCGGTCGCCGTGAGCAGCCGGTCGATCTCCGCCAGCTCCTCCACGCCCTGCCGACCGCGGTCCGAGGATCCGACCAGGCCCGACAGAGTGGCCAGCGTCGCTTCACGGTCCGGATCGGACGCGGTGGTGAAGCCCAGCACGGCGCGGATGCCGTCCGGGCTAAGCCCGGCCCCGTCAGTATAGTCGCCGGACTCGTCCTCTCGGCCTTCGCCGAGCAAGGCTTCTACGCCTTCGGCACCGAGACGGTCGAGCTTGTCGATGGCGCGCAGCACCTGGAGGCGTTGCAGCGCGCCTTCGTCCGTGTTGGGGACGCCGGACGCTTCCAGGATGCCGTCCAGCAGCTTGCGGTTGTTGACGCGCACTGCGTACTGGTCGTCGCGCAGGCCCGCCGCGCGGGAGACCTCGGCGGCGATCATGATCATTTCGGCATCCGCCACCGCGCCGCCCGCGCCGACCGTGTCGGCATCGCATTGGACGAATTCGCGGAAGCGTCCGGGGCCCGGCTTTTCGTTCCGGAAGACGGAGCCGGCTTGGTAGCGGCGGAACGGCTTGGGGATCGCGTCGTAATGTTCGGCTACGAAACGGGCCAGCGGCGCGGTCAGGTCGTAGCGCAGGCTGAGCCACTGTTCGTCATCGTCCTGCAGGGCGAAGACGCCGACATTGGGCCGGTCCTCGTCCGGCAGGAACTTGCCCAGCGCATCGGCATATTCGAAGGCGGGCGTCTGCAGCGGCTCGAAGCCGAAGGAGTCGTAGACGGCGAACGCCTTGGCCACCAATTCGGCCTCGGCCCGGAAGGTGGCGGCGTGGCGGTCCTCGAAGCCGCGGGGACGCCGGGCCTTGGGCCGGAAGGGTTTGTTCTTCTTGGACATGGACCGCGCCCTAGCGAGCGTGACCTTTAGCGGCAAGCCTAGCAGTCGGCGGAATGGCGCGACGGGTTGAAGGCGCCGGCAATATCCTCGCTGGAATAGGGTTTTTTGAGCAATGTGAGGCTGCGGTAGCGTTCGGGCAGCATGGACGAATCGCTGTAGCCCGTGGCGAAGACGAAAGGCACGCCGCTTTCCGCCAGCCGGTCAGCCACGGGCTCCGACGTGCCTTCGTCCAGATTGTAGTCCAAAATCGCAGCCGTGATCGTCTGCGCGGCGATCAGCTCGAGCGCTTCGGATACGGTACTGGCGAGGTGGACGGTCGCGGCACCGAGCTCTGTGGCGAGCTCCTCCACGTCCATGGCGATGATGAAATTGTCTTCGACAATCAGCACATCACCCGAAAAGACGGGTTTCAAGCTGGGCTCCTCCAAGAGCGAATTTGCGCGGAAGGGCACCGTCCTGGACCGTCCACTTTGTAAACATTTATTGTAGCAAACTAGGCTTTTTAACCCAAGTTGCAATAACATAGGTCAACGGACAAGCCTTATCAGGGCGTCTGTAGAAGCGTCATGGGTGCCTGCCCGGCCATTGCCAAGCTCCTCTAGGATCGTGCCCGCGAGTATCTTGCCCAGCTCCACGCCCCACTGGTCGAAGCTGTTGATTCCCCAGATCACACCCTGAACGAAGACCTTGTGCTCATAGAGCGCGATAAGCGCGCCCAGTGCCTCGGGGGTAAGCGCCTCCAGGGTAAGCGTTGTGGACGGCCGGTTACCGGGAAAGGCCTTTTGCGGCGCAAGCGCCTCCAAGTCCTCATGGCCCGGAGTTTCCGCCCGCACCGCGGCCTCGTCCTTGCCCAGCATCAGGGCTTCGGATTGCGCGAAGCAGTTGGCCAGCAAGGCGTGGTGGTGCTTTGGCCGACCCGCATGGTCCTCCAGCACGGCGACGAAATCGACCGGCGCGCCGGGCAGGCCCTGATGCAGCCATTGGAAGAAGGCGTGCTGGCCGTTCGTGCCTTCGCTGCCCCACACGACCGGGCAGGCCGGCCCGGCAGGACTGCCGTCCCGCCGCGCGCCCTTGCCATTGCTCTCCATCTCCAGCTGCTGGAGGAACGCCGGCAGGAGGTTCAGCCGCCGGGCATAGGGCACGACGGCGAGGCTTCCATAGCCGAGCGCGTTGCGGTTCCACACGCCGACCAGCGCCATCATCACCGGCATGTTGCGCGCCAGCGGCGCGTCGCGGAAATGGACGTCCATCGCCGCCGCCCCGTCCAGCAGCCCTTGATACGCGTCCGGCCCGTAGGCGATGGCCAGGGACAGGCCGACCGCGCTCCAGACCGAATAGCGCCCCCCAACCCAGTCCCAGAAATCGAAGATGTTGCCCGGGTCGATCCCGAAGGCGACTGCGCGGTCGCGGTTGGCCGTCACGCCCAGCACATGGTCGCCCGGCCTGCACCCGGCCCGTTCCAGCCATTCGCGCGCCGCCTCGGCATTCATCTTGGTTTCCTGCGTGCCGAAGCTCTTGGACACGACAACGACCAGCGTGCGGGTCGGATCCAGCCCCGCCAGCGCGTCGTTGATCGACATGCCGTCCACATTGTTGGCGAAGCGCAGCCGGGGCGCCGCCTCCATCGTCGCCGCGAACCCGTCCGCCACCAGGCGCGGGCCGAGATCCGAGCCGCCAATGCCGATATGAACGATGTCGTCGAAACGGCCGGAGGCGCGCAAGTCGGTCGCGAAGTCCGCGATCCGCTTACGCATTGCGGCAACCTCCTCGGCCACGGCCGCGCCGCCGACCCCGCGCAGCGCCGTGTGCAGCACGGCGCGGCCTTCCGATTCGTTGATCGGTTCGCCCGCGAACAGCTTCTCGCGCCAGCCTTCCACGTCCGCGCTCCGGGCGAGCGACAGGAGCGCTTCGAGGTCGGACACCGATATACGCTGCTTGGAAAAATCCGCCCGCAGGAGCCCGACCCGCAGCGCCATCTGGTCCAGCCGGTCCGGCTCGACCTCGAACAGCTTCGCGATGGAGGGCGGATGCGGGCGGGCGGAAAGGTCGTTGAGGGTCATGGACGCTCCTATGCGCGGAGGAGGCGGGCTGGTTCAACCGGAATGGCGTTCGGCCGTAGTGACTCAATCGCCATTACCACCCTCTCTCTTTTCCCGTCCCCGGTATTCATTGCCGGGGACGGGACAATCTTGGACCTTTCTGCTCATCCCCGCGACAGGACCGCGCCAGCGCGTCCGGGGATCTAGTGGCTCACCGACGGCGATGTTCGTGCAAGGACTGGATTCCCGCGTGCGCGGGAATGAGCGGTAGGGAGGGGTTGGGCGACACTCATCGGGTGCAACCTCCTCTCTCTTCGTCCCCGGCACTTGTTGCCGGAGTCTGCTGTCGGGCTTCTCCACAGGAGGAGCCGTCCCGACCGCCCTCGTCTTGTGAGCTTCGACGAGAGCAGACCCCGGCAATGAATGCCGGGGACAGCGTCATGATAGGTTTCGCGGTGCCTGTCCCGTTTCACCCACGCGCCCCCGTCCTGCCGGGCATCGGGTCCGCGGCCTTGCGTGTGTCTTGCGTCTTGTCCGAGCCTTGCCCTGTCGGGGTGGCACGGGGCGCGGGCGTCCACCCGGCGACGGGTGAACACTAAGGGATACCGTTTTACGCTCAGGCGGACGCCCGCGCGACAGCGAGATCGCCGGCCGTTTCGCCCGCCCGTACCCTTACGCCGGTGTCGCAGCGGCCTATCCCTTTGGTAACGACCCGCAGGGGTGGTAGGCTCCAAGCCGCGACGCGCCGAACGCCAGGGTCCGTGCAGGCGAAACGGCACCGGGCGCACCGCGCGGGAGGACATGAAGGTCCGCGCGGTGCCGTCCGCCATCCGGTGCGCGTGGCGCGCCCGCCGCTCAGGGTGGCACCAATGCGGGTCGTCACCCCCGCGCGCGCGACCGGACGGCCGTCTCGCTCGTTCTGCCGCCCTTCGAGGTCATGCCCTCCCCGTGCCGACGGCGAACGAAAGGCTTATGGCACGAGGCGCAAGGGGGGCGGATATGATTGTCGCAAGGCGCGGATGGATCGCGGGGGATGGGCGGCGGGAGCGGAGGATGCAGGGCGGATAGGCGCGGATGACGGAAAGGGGGTGGCGCGGATGGGGACGGGAGAGGAGCGAGACGATGAAAGGAAAGAGCCGTCCCCGGCATTTATCGAGCCTGCACCCGACCCCGATCGGGTGGGGTCGATACCGTCGGAGCTCATAGGACAGCTGGACCTGTCGCATTGCTTCCCAATCTCGTCCCGTCCCCGGCATTTATTGCCGGGGTCTGGCCTCGGTGAAGCCCACAAGACGAGACCTGCCATATGCCATCTGCTTGTGGACCCAGACGACGGCAGACCCCGGCAATAAATGCCGGGGACGGCTCTTTGGTTTTCTGTCCCGCCCCATCCGCTCCCGTCATCCGCGCCTACCTCCCCCTGCCATCCGCGCTTTTCTGCGCCGCATCCTCTGCTGCCGCCGCCATCCCCCGCGATCCATACGCGCCTTGCGACAATCATATCCGCCCCCCATGC
>JBCCCX010000097.1:0-11127 GCA_039033275.1 Pseudomonadota bacterium
CCGCATCCAGGGCGAGGCGACCGGCCCGGCCTGGCACGTCTACCAACCGGCCGGATCCATCCAGTGGCGCCCTTTCCGCCGCGTCGTCGGACAGGAGGGCGCGGAAGCGCTGGTCGGCTTCCGCAGTTTCGACGACCGGGACAAGGCGGGCGCGGAGCTGCCGTCCATGCAGGGACCGCGTGCGGGCTATGTGCGCCGCATCCGCTCGGAAGGACGCTTCGCCGACTGGTTCGGCGCGGACGACAATGCGGCGCTCAACCGCTGGTTCTCGGTCAATCCCGACGGGGCCTGGATGCCCGGCACCGACCTCTATATCGAACTCGACCCATCCGCGCGGGACGCGGACGCGCTGCCCGTGCGGCGGCCCGACATCGCCAACAACCATGTCAGCTATATGCTGACCTGGTGGTCCTTCGCGATAATCCTGCTGGTAATCTACGTCATGCTGCATCGGCGCGCGGGGCGCCTGTCGTGGAATTGACCCTTGCGCACACGGCGCGGCCGGTCCGGGGGACACCGTGCTGAACCCCGTTCCCTTGCGCGTCACGACGGCCACCGAGATCGCCGTGCCCATGGCGGGCACGTCGCTGGTGCTGCGCCATCCGCGCTGGGCGGACTATGAGGACTGGGCGGATGTGCGCCGCCGCGACGCCGACTATCTGCGCCCGTGGGAGCCGGACTGGGTGGACGGCCACCTGTCGCGCGCGAGCTACCGCAACCGGCTGTCGCGCTTCAAGAAGCTGGTGAGCGCCGACCGCGCCTATCCCTTTCACATCATCCGGTCCGACACGGGCGAGTTCGTCGGCGCCGCCAATCTGACCCATGTGGAGCGGGCGGCCGCGCAGTCCGCCAAGCTCGGCTACTGGGTCGCGCAGAGCCATTCCGGCCGGGGCTATGGCCGCGCGGCCGTCGGCGCGCTGACGGGCTTCGCCTTCGACACGCTGGCCCTGCACCGGGTGGAGGCCGCCGTGCAGCCGGAGAATGCCGCCTCGATCCGGGTGCTCACCGCCAATGGCTACAGTTTCGAAGGCACGGCCCGCGGCTTGCTGCGCATCGACGGCGCCTGGGCCGACCATGCCATCTACGGGCGGCTGCGCGGCGACTAGCGCCCGGCAGGTACGACCTAGAACGTGTCCGACAGGACCAAGGACAGGCGCGGGCCGCGGATGCGCTCGAACCGTTCCACGCGGGTGAGCGGGCCGAGGCGACGGTCGGGGCCGAGGAAGCGGTTTCGCTGCTGGACCACCACATTGTCGAGCAGGTTGGTGCCGACGATCTCGAACTGCATCCCGAACAGGTCCTTGTGGATCAGCCCGGCCGAAAGATAGGCCCCGCCGCGCACGTCCACGATGCGGATATCGTCCAATCGGAAGAAGGGGCTGCTCTCGCTATTCTCGGCTTGCGCGAACAGGGCGAAATCCGTGTCCGGAATATCGTAGCGGGTGAACAGGCTGTAGCTATATTCGGTGTTGCTGTTGATCTGCCGGTCCAGTCCGGTCAGCGGGTCTTCGATCTCGGAATCGCCGATCTCGCCCCGCGCTTCCAGCCGCAGGCCCGGAACGCCCAGCGTATCGAACAACAGCGTCGCATTCGCTTCCACCCCGTAGCGCAGCGCACTATCCAGATTGCCGGGCCCTTCGAAGCGGTTGTCGATCAGCACGCGGTCGATCGGGTCCTCGATCAGCTCCAGGAAGGGTCGGATGCGGCCGGATAGGAGGCGGTCGTCGATGCGCTCGAACTCGGCCGACAGCTCCCAGCTCTGCGACGGCTTGATCTGGTCGTTGCCCGCCGTGACGAGGTTCTCTGTCAGGTTGCGGCTATTGACGAATGTGCCGAAATTGAGCTGCCCGACGCTGCGTTCGGCGCGGGCGCGCAGCGCATAGCGGTCCGACAGGGCGTAGCTCACGGCGGCGAACCCCTTGGGTCGGAGGAAATTCCGGGCCTCGCTGCGCGGATCGACGACTTGCAAGCTCGAATATTCCCCGCCCAGCGACAGCTGCACGGACAGGTCGGGGCTCACCTGCCAGCTGTCGGTCAGCAGCAGGTTGAAACGGTCCTCCTCCACGCGCACATCGTCGACGATCGGCGCGATCAGATCGGTCTCGAACCGCGTCGTCGCCTCCAGGAAGTTGAAGGCGTATTCGACCGACGCCTGCATGTCGTGGCGCGTGCCCAAGGGAAAGCTGTATTCGGCGCGCGCGATGCTCTCGCCCTCGCGATACTCTTCGTCGAACACGGTCGTGGCCGGGGTCCGGCCGTCCAACCGGTTGACGAAGACGGTCCTTTCCGTGCCGTCCTCCAGCCCGGTCAGGCCGATCAGCTTCAACCTGCCGTCCAGCCCTCCCAGTATTCCGGGCAGAGAGAGCGGCAGGCTGTAATCCCCGCCCAGCTCGAACTGCACCTCGTCCTCGCCATTATCCGCCACGCTGCTGCCCGATGTGCGCGACGGGTCCAGAGCGATGAAGCTTTCGCGGATCTGGCTGTTCTCATTGTCGAGTTCGCCGGACACATTCAGGTTCGCGACATGGTCGGCATAGGGGCCGTCTTTGGGCGTCCAAGTCAGGTTGAGGTTCGCGCTGGGCGTTTCGCTGTCGAAGAAGATATCCTCGGTCCGGTCCTCGATCAGGACGCCGGCACCGTCCCTGAACGTTTCCGTGGAATCTTCCGACAGGCGGAATTGGCCCGACTCCAGCGTCAGGGCGAAGGCGAGGTCGCCGCGCGTGCCGCTCAGCGTGATTTCGCCTTCGAAGAGCTGCGGTTGTGCGCCTTCCTCGAAACGCGCGGCGTAGCGCCACTGCCCGGACAGGTCCACGGCGCGGGCGACGATGTTGACGACCTGGCCCGACAGGCCCGGCAAATCGAGCGAGTCCCCGTCCAGGATCTCGATGCGCGCGACTGTCCCGACCGGGATGCGCGACAGCAGGTCTTCCGCGCTCTGGCTCTTGGTCGACGGGCGGCGGCCGTTGATCAGGAAATTCGTGTCGGCCACGCCAAAGCCGCGTTCGTCATCCTCCCCGCCGCGCAGGGTGAAGCCGGGAATGCGTTCCACCATGTCGAGCGCCGTATTGGGCTGGAACGGCGCGAAGAAGGCGGGCGGGAAACTTTCCAGCACGGCGCTGCGCGCGGGCGCGTCGGACGCGGCCGCGACGACTTCCTGGCGAGCCTCGGAAACGCCTGCGACGCAGAGAGGCAGGCACAGGCCGAGGGCGGCGGCGGCGATGACATGGCCACGAACGATCAACACGGTCCCCGGTTTTCACGGCCAGTCGCGGCTTTCGCTCCGGCTTGCATGGATCGGCGCCCACGGGCGCGATGCGTCTGCACCGCCGACGGGCTTGCGGACGCTTATCCAGCAGCGGCGGAGCGGTCCAGACCGGATCGACACACATTTGTCACGAATCAAATCTTCTGCGACGACGCACCGCCTGAAATCCCTCAGGCCAGCGATTCCACCGACACATCCCGCAGCACGAGCGGCTTGCGCGTGATCGGATTGGCGAGCCGTTCCGCGATGGTCTCGAACGCGCCGTCCACCGTATCGGCCCGCAATATGTCGGCCGCCATGTCGGTGGAGGCGAAGCCTTCCTCCATGATGCGGGCGAACTCCGCGATCAGCCCGTCCCAATAGCCCGTGTCGGACAGGAAGAGGATCGGCTTCTCGTGCAGGTTCAGGCGCTGCCAGGACAGCACCTCCACCGCCTCTTCCAGCGTGCCGATGCCGCCGGGCAGGATGATGAAGGCGTCGGCTTCGGCATACATGCGGATCTTGCGCGCGTGCATGTCGTCCACGATGTCGTGCTCGATCTCCGGCAGGAGCGCTTCGGCCTCGCGCAGCACGTCCGGAATGACGCCCAGGACGGGGGCGCCGCCCCCATGCGCGGCGCGCGCCACCGCGCCCATCAAGCCCAGTCCGCCCCCGCCATAGACGAGGCGCAGGCCCCGCGCCGCGATCGCCTCGCCCAGGGCGGTCGCGAGCGCGAGATGGCGCGGGTCCCGCCCGGGCGAGGATCCGCAGAACACGGCGACGGACCGAAGAAGAGGGGTGGGGTCGGGGTTCGTCATCACTGTCATCCGGTCTTATCATTGTCGTTCGGTCGCGGCATATCCGCTTCGAACGGGCCAGTCGGCAACCCTAGCGGATCGACCGGGCGAACCAAGGGCCAAATGCGCCGGGACGGGCCATGAAACGCAGGCGGATTGCGGGAATGATCGGGGGCGGGCTGGCGCTCGCCCTGCTGCTCTATGCCGGGGTGAGCCTGACGGACGGCGCGCCCGCCTCCGGCGACGAAAGGGGCGCGGCATCCGGCGAACCGGTCGCGGCGTCGCTGACGCCGGTCACCTTCACCCAAATATCGGAAACGCGCGTGGCGGGCGGCGCGGAAGGCGGGTCCGTACTGCGCCTGTCTGGCATTGCGGAACCCGCCGCCACGGTCGCCCTGCTCGACCGGGGCGAGACGGTCCGGCAGGTCCGCGCGACTCCGCAAGGCGTATGGACCGCGACGCTGGACGTCACGGGACCGGGCATGGCCATCGAAGCCGTGCTGTACGACGTGCCGTCCGACATCCGGTCGGATACGGGGTTCGGCGCGACATCCATTCGCGGCGTGGAAACGGTCTTCCGAATCCGCCAGCCCGGTACGCCCTCGCCCGCCCTGATTATGGTCAGCGCGCCGGGCGCGCCGACCCGGCTGGTCCAGAGCCCGTTCGGGGGGCTGCCGAGCGCGGGCGCGCTGTCCATCGGCGCGATCGACTATGACGATACGGGCGGCGTCATCGTGTCCGGCCGCTCCGCGCAGGCCGGCCGCGTGCGCCTCTACGTCTCCAACGCCGCCATCGGCGAAACCCGGGTCGGGGCGGACGGCGTGTGGACCTATATCGCCAGTTCGGTCATGCCTTTGGGAGAATATGAGGTGCGCGCGGAGCTATTGTCCGATGCCGCCGTCAACCCCGTCGTGTCCGTCCCGTTCGAACGCTTGCCGCCCCTCCCCGAGCCGGGACCGGGCGCGGCCACCGACGACGGAGCCCTGTCGGTCGCCTTCACGCCCTATCGCTGGCAGATCCGCCGCTCGCTGGTCGGCGGCGGCCAGCAGAGCACGGTGGTGTTCGCGCCGGACATGTCCGGTCCCGAGGAACCGGGACCCGGATGACGGGCTATTCCGCGGGGGCGGCGACGGATTGGCGGGCCCGCGTCCGGCTGTTCCAACGGCGCAGGCGTCCGCGCCACACATGCGGCGCGGACAGCAATACCGGCGTCAGGAAGAGGGTCAGTATAGTCGCAAAGCCCAGACCGCAGACTAGCGCGTAGGAGAGCGGCTTCCAAATGTCGGACGTGCCGGACCCTCTGGCGTCGAATTCCCCGGTGGCGACGTTGGCGTCGAAGCCGATCACCAGCGGCATCAGTCCAACGATCGTCGTCACCGTTGTCAGCACGACCGGGCGCAGGCGCTGCGCCGCGGTGCGGATCGCGGCGTCCACCGGATCGGAGCCGCGCTCCAGCAGGCGCTGATAGGTGTCGATCAGCACGATATTATTGTTCACCACAATGCCCATCAGCGCGATCACGCCGGTCATGGTTAGCACCATGGAGACGTAAGGGTAGAAGATCAGGCCGAGCAGCACGCCGAACACGGACAGGACCACGGCCGAGAGCGTCAGCACCACATGGTAGAAGCTGTTGAATTGCAGTAGCAGGATAACGCTCATCATGAACAGGATCGCGGCCAGCGCGGCCATGCCGAAGGCGGCGGCCTCGGCATTCTCCTCCTGCTGGCCGAGGAAGCGCCAGTCGACTTCATCCGGCAGCGCGGCCTGCGTGCTCAGCCATTGGCGCAGTTCCTCGACCTGAACGTTAGGCGCAAAGCCGTCGGCCGTATTGGCCTTGACCTCGAACACGGCCGCCTGGTTGCGGCGCACGATGCTGTCCTCGCGCGGTCGGGCGGTGCGCTCCACGACGGCCGATAGCGGGACCGATCCTTGCGGCGTCTGCACGCGCAGCTCGTCCAGCGCGCGGATATCGCGGTCGGACTCTGGCAGGCGGATGCGGATGTCGACCTCCTCGTCATTGTCGAGCGGGCGGAAGTACCCCACCAGCGCGCCTTCTGTGACGAACTGCACCGTCTGGCCGATGCGGTTGATGTCGAGCCCGAGCCGGCCGGCCTCCTCTCGGTTGACCGTAAGTTCCCATTCCACGCCCGGCAGGGGCAGGGTGCTTTCCACGTCGAGCACGCCGTCCATCGCGCGCAGATAGTCCTCCGCGATGCGCGTGGCCTCGGCGACGCGCGCCCGGTCGCGGCCGCTGAATTCGATGCCGATATCCTTGCCGATGGGCGGCCCCATGCCGGTGGCCGTCACCTCGGGGATCACGCCGGGCATGTCGGCGATGGCGGTGCGAATATCCTCGATCACGTCGAGCACGCCGCGGCGTTCGGCGAAGTCTTCCAGCTGGAAGAAGATCTTGACTACAGCATCGCCGGGTTCGTCGGCCAGCCCATCGGGTTGCGCCCCGCCCCCGCCGAGCGCGCCCGCCACGGCGTAGACGCCTTCGATCCCTTCGATACGGGCGGCGGTCAGGCGGCGTTCAACTTCGAGGGCCAGCTCCAGCTTGGCTTCGGGCGTGGAGTTACCCCGCGCGCGGACGAAGGCAAAGACCTGGTCGGACGGGGTCTGGGTGAAGAACTCCACCGGCTTGGGCGGTGGTCCGGACATGGACCGCCCGAAGGCCAGCACGATGACGAAGCACAACACGATCACCGCGCCGAGCACCATGAACGGGTAGCGCACGAGGCGCTGGACGAGCCGGACATAGACACCGGTCGCGCCCGTCAGCTTGGCCGGGTCGCCGCCTTCGCCGGCCAAGGCGAGGGCCTGGTCGGACGGAGCCTTGACCGGGCCTCCGGACAGGCGTTCGCGCAGGCCGCCCACGAGGGCGCCGATGGTCGGCAGGAAGATCAGCGCCATCAGGACGGATGCGCTGAGCACATAGATCATGGTCAGCGGGAAATAGGCCATGAACTTGCCGGTGATCGTCTCCCAGAAGAGCAGGGGCAGGAAGGCGGCCAGGGTCGTCGCGGTAGAGCTGATGATCGGCCAGAACATGCGCTCGCCCGCCATCTGGTAGGCTTCAGCGGCCCTCAACCCTTCGGCCAGCTTCCGGTCGGCATATTCGATGATGACGATGGCCGAATCCACCAGCACGCCGACCGACAGGATCAGTCCGAACAGGATCATCATATTGATGGTTTCGCCCTGCACCCACATGATGAAGAGCGAGATCAGGAAACTGCCCGGAATGGCGAAGCCGACGAACAGGGCTGATTTAAGCCCCAGCGCGATCAGGCAGACGATGAAGACGAGCAGGATGGCGTTGATGATCGAGCTGGATAGGGAGCGGACCATCTCCAATATGTAGCGCGACTTGTCCTGGCTGTATTCGACCCGGATCGTGCCGGGCCAGTCCTCGCTGGCTTGATAGTCCTCGACCACGTCGCGCACCGCGGCGATCGTGTCGAGAATGTTCTCGCCGGTGCGCTTCCTGATCTCCAGCGAAACCGACCTGTTGTTATTGTAGCGCGCGTAGGACTGCGCGTCCTTGTAGGTGCGGCGGACCACGGCGATGTCGGACATGCGCACGACCGCGCCGCTGGCGTCCGAGCGCACGACCAGCGAGGCGAGATCGTCCGCGTCTTCGATCAGGCCGGGCAGCTTGACGTTGAACTGGCCGTTGGACGTTTCCAGCGCGCCCGCCGTGATCAGCGTGTTGTTGCGCGCCACGGCGGCGGCGAGTTCGTCGAAGGTGATGCCCGCGCTCTCCAGCAGGGTCGGATCGACCACGGCTTCCAGCACGTCGGTGCGTTCGCCGGCGATATCGGCACCGAGGATGGACGGAATCGCCTCGATGCGCTGCTGCAATTCCTTGGCCGTGTTCTGGAGCGTGCGCTCCGGCACGTCGCCGAAGAGGTTGACCACGAAGATCGGCATGCTCGACGTGTCGACTTCCTGGACGACCGGTTCCTTGGCCTCTTCGGGGAATTCGGCGCGGGCGCGATCCACGGCTTCCTGCACGTCCAGCACGGCCTGGTCCTGGTCGAAGGATGGGGTGAATTCGAGAATGACGTAGGCGACATTGTTGGCCGCCACCGCGTCCATCTGCTTCAGACCGTCGATGGATTTCAGCTCGGTCTCGAGCGGCCGGACCAGCAGGCGCTCGGCGTCGGCCGGCGACACGCCGGGTAACACGACCCGGACGTTGACGAAAGGCACGGGAATGTCGGGTTCGGCGTCCAGCGGCAGCTGGTTGATCGCCACCAGCCCGCCCACGACGATGAACAGCATGACGCCCATCGTCACCCGCCAGGCGCGTATCGCGAATCCGACAATGTTTTCCACGACGGGCGGCCTATTCCAGCTCGGCGTTGGGCGAGAGCTCCGCCACGACCGCACCGGTGCGGCCTGCGCCTTCGGGACGCGGGTCGACCTGCGTGCCGACGGAGACATAGTCCTGACCTTCCACGATGATGCGCGTGCGATCCGGCAGGCCCGACACCCATAGGCCGCGCGGCGTTTCGTCGATCTGCCGGACGGCCGCGAAGCGCACGCGGTCGGACCCGTCGAGGTAGCGCACGCCCGTTTCGCCGTCGTCGCCCAGCGTCAATATGCCTGACGGCACGAGCGAGGCCTTGGCCTGGCCCGTGGTCATGGACAGGGTGGCGGACACGCCGGCCTTCAACCCATAGTCGGAATTGGGCAGGTGCGTTTCCATGCGGAAGGTGCGCGTGGCGGGATTGGCGACCGATTCGATGAAAGCGACCGTGCCGGTGACACGTTGCCCCGTGGCGAGCGCGACGTCGACCGCCTGGCCCGGCCCGACCAGGCCGACCTGCGTTTCGGTCAGCTCGGCCTCGACCTTCAGCGGGTCGAGCTCCACGATGGCGGCGCAGGGCTGGCCGGGGGAGAGATAGTCACCCACTTCGGCGAGGCGCGTTTCGTAGATGCCGGCGAACGGGGCGCGCAGCACGACATTGTCGCGTTCGATCCGGGCGGATTTCAGCGAGGCGCGGGCCGCATCCACGGCGGCGCGGTCGGCCGGCAGAGCGGTCGGCGCGCGGAAGCCCCGTTCCACCAGCGCCTGCGTCGCAGCCAGGTCGGCTTCGGCCTCGGCCAGCTTGGCGCGGGCCTGATCCACCATGGCTTGGCGGGCATCCACGTCCTGGCGGCAGATCACGTCGCCGCGGGCCACGCGGGCCCCTTCGGCGACCGGGGTGGCGGCGAGGCTGCCCGGCGTCTTGGCCTTCAGCTCGACGCGGCGCCCCGGCTGGGTGCGGCCATATTGCGTCAGGCGGATGGGATGGATTTCGGCCGTGACGTCGCGCACCACCACGGTGGGCAGGGCGGGCGCGGACGCATTGGCGCGCGCCTCCACATCGGCGTAGATGTCGCGCTCGCTGCCCGCAGAACCGACGGCGAACCAGACGGACACGGCTATGACGGCAGCGCCGGCGAGCAGGTAGGACGGATTGAGTTTCATGTCGGCCTTCTTACGACGCCGGGCCCGGGGTGGACGCTGAAATTCGCGGCAAGGATGGCGGTTATGGCACCTTCAATAATGCATGAAAGTGACCCGGCAATGAAGATTTGTGCAAGTCTGGGGGTCAATAACGCATGGCTGCGAGCGTTCATGCGATATAGCGGCCTCTGGGTCGCAGAACGGACTTGCACGCTCCGGTGCCTCTCGTCAGGTTGCGACGGCGCAAATGCCCGCACCGGAGACGGGCGTAGACGCCCCGCAAACGCAAGAGGGGTGGCATGGCTGGGATAATCGCATGAGCTCCATTCTCGATCAATTGAACGACCGCCGGGAAACGGCCCGCCTCGGCGGCGGGCAGGGCCGCATCGACAGCCAGCATGCCAAGGGCAAGCTGACGGCACGCGAACGGCTGTCCCTGCTGCTCGATCCCGGATCGTTCGAGGAATTCGACATGTTCGTGACGCACCGCAGCACGGATTTCGGCATGGATGCATCCCGTCCGGCCGGCGACGGCGTCGTGACGGGCTGGGGCACGATCAACGGGCGCAAGACCTTCGTGTTTGCTCAGGATTTCACCGTGTTCGGCGGGTCGCTGTCGGAAACCCACGCGCAGAAGATCACCAAGGTCCAGGAGATGGCCATGCGCCACGGCGCGCCCATCATCGGCCTGCAGGACAGTGGCGGCGCGCGCATCCAGGAAGGCGTGGCGGCGCTGGCGGGCTATACGGACGTGTTCCAGAACAACATCCTGGCCTCCGGCGTCATCCCGCAGATCAGCGTCATCATGGGCCCCAGCGCGGGCGGGGCGGTCTATTCGCCCGCCCTGACCGATTTCATCTTCATGGTGCGCGACACGAGCTACATGTTCCTGACCGGCCCGGACGTGCTGAAGACGGTGACGAATGAAGTCGTCACAGCCGAGGAACTGGGCGGCGCCAAGACGCACACGACCAAGTCATCGGTCGCCGACGGGGCCTATGACAACGATATGGAGGCGCTGGCCGAAATCCGTCGCCTGTTCGACTTCCTGCCGCTCAACAATCGGGACGAACCGCCCGTGCGGCCCTTTTTCGACGCGCACGACCGGGTGGACGAGAGCCTCGACACGCTCATCCCCGACAATCCGAACCTGCCCTACGACATGCACGAGCTGGTGAGGAAGGTGGCCGACGAAGGCGACTTCTTCGAGATCCAGAAGGATTTCGCCAAGAACATTCTGACCGGCTTCATCCGCATGGAGGGCTCCACCGTCGGCGTGGTCGCCAACCAGCCCCTGCACCTGGCGGGCTGTCTCGATTCGGACGCGTCCCGCAAGGCGGCGCGGTTTGTCCGTTTCTGTGACTGTTTCGACATCCCGATCCTGACCCTGGTCGACGTGCCCGGCTTCCTGCCCGGCACCGACCAGGAATATGGCGGCGTCATCAAGCACGGCGCGAAACTGCTCTACGCTTTCGGCGAAGCGACTGTCCCCAAAGTCACCGTCATCACCCGCAAGGCTTACGGCGGTGCTTATGATGTGATGGCGTCAAAACACCTGCGCGGTGATTTCAACTATGCCTGGCCCACCGCCGAGATCGCCGTGATGGGCGCCAAGGGCGCGACCG
>JBCCCX010000098.1:0-11124 GCA_039033275.1 Pseudomonadota bacterium
ATACCACTCTTTTTCGCTCAATTCAGATTTTTCATCAATATCGCCTTCTACACCAGGCGCGAGCCCGACCCTTACCCGTACTCTCCCGTCTCGGGGATGGCGACAAGTATGGGCAACGGACATCGTCGATTGCGCATACGCATGTCTGGACGGACGCTTTCGGTCATCTGCGAACCCATACGCCGGGCCTGTGCCTGCGTGACTTTCACGCACAAAACCTCTTCTGGCTCCCGGAGAGGGACGGACAGGCGCGCGTCGGTCTGATCGATTTCCAGGACGCGCTGTTCGCCCATCCGGCCTACGATTTGGCGAGCCTGCTCGAAGATGCACGCCGCGATGTTGACCCGGAGCTGCGCGCACCCATGCTCCAACGTTTCTGCGACAAAGCCGGACTGAAATATGATGCCGCGTTCGAGGCCGCCTATTCAGTCACGGCCGCGCAGCGGAACGCGAAAATCCTCGGTATTTTCGTGCGCCTCGCGGAACGGGACGGCAAGCCGCGCTATCGCTCGCTCATTCCGCGTGTGAAAGCTCACTTTCAGCGCGACCTGGCGCATCCGGCCTGCGCGGAACTGCGTGGCTGGTTCGACACCCACGTCCCGGAGGCTCTGCAATGATCGAGACGGCCATGGTAATGGCGGCGGGTCACGGCACGCGCATGGCCCCGCTGACGGACGATCGTTCCAAAGCGATGGTGGAGGTGGGAGGCCGCACGCTGATCGACCATATGCTCGACCGATTGCACGACGCAGGCGTCCGGCGCGCCATCGTCAACGTGCACGCCCACGCCGACCAGCTGGAAGACCATCTACAACGCCGCGAAACGGGTCCGGAGATCATCGTGTCGTGTGAGCGCGATGGGTTGTTGGAGACGGGCGGCGGCGTGGTGAAGGCCCTGCCGCTGCTTGGAAAAGACCCTGTCCTCATCTGCAACATCGACGCGGTCTGGATCGAGTTCACGCCCGTTATTCAAGCGCTATGGGATGCGTGGGACCCGGAGGAGATGGACGATCTGCTCCTGCTGGCGCCGAAACCGCGCACGCTCGGCTATCCGGGTCTTGGCGATTTCGACATGGACCGGGACGGCCGCCTATCATGGAAAGCCGGCGAGAAGGCGTTCTGGATTTATGCTGGCGTGGAGATCTTTACGCCGGCGCGCGCCGTGAGCTTCCCGCCCGAAAAGTTCTCCCGCACGCGCATCTGGCAGAAATCGATCGATCGCGGCCGCGTCTTCGGCCTGCCCATACCGGGCTATTGGATGCATGTCGGCGACCCGGCCACCCGCGATGCGGCCGAAGCTATACTGTCGGGCGAGGTGGACGTTCCGGTCTGATTGCGGGAGATTGCATTTTCGACGCGGGACTCAAGGCAGCCAGGGGAGCGAGTTGACGACCATCTACAACATGCCGTCCGGCGTGCCCTTCCTCCGCTCGCTCGCTCACGGCCTGCATGCACGTTTCGGAGACGCGTTGCAGGATGGTCTCGTGCTGCTCCCGACGCGGCGTGCGGCGCGTGCGCTGGAATTCGCATTCGTGCAACAGGCAGCCGAGCGCGGCCTTTCCGCCGCGCTGCTGCCGAGGCTGCGCCCGCTGGCCGACGTCAATCCGGACGAACCCCCATTCGAGCCTGGGGAACTGGCCGGCCGCGTCGCGCCCGGCATCGACCCCGTTCAGCGCCGCTTCGAGATCGCGCAACTCGTCGCCCGCTACCACAAGCGCGCCACGGACATGCCGCTCGATCCGGCCGCCGCGCTGCACATGGCCGACCCGCTCATGGAGATCATCGACGATGCGGCGCTGGAGGAGGTGCGGATCCGCGACCATGCGGAATGGAAGCGGGTGTGCAACGAGGCCGCGATCCACTTCCAGCATGCCGGACGGCTCTACCAGATCGTGGAGACCCATTGGCCCGACCGGCTGGCGGAGATGTCCATGATGGAGCCTGCGGCCCGCCGCGTCGCTTTGCTGGATGCGATGGCCGACCTCTGGAGCGAGCGCCCGCCCGCCTATCCCGTGATCGTCGCCGGTTCGACCGGAACGCTGAAGGCGACGGCGCGGCTGATGAAGACCGTGGCCGAGATGCCCGACGGGATGGTCGTTCTGCCCGGATTGCAGGAAGACCTGCCGGACCGGGTCTGGGACGCGGTCGATGTCCGGCACCCGCAAAGCTCCCTCAAGACTCTGCTGGAAACGATGGAGGTCTCCCGCGCGGACGTTCCGGCTTGGCCCTGGGTCGTGGATAGCGGGACGCGGCCTCTTGCAAAGAAGCGCCGCCGCATCCTGGCAGAGGCGCTCGTCCCCGTCGATGCGACGGGCGACTGGCTGGGACGCATCGACGCGCTGACCGGCAGCGAGGGCGCCGACGTATTCGAGACCGCCCTGTCGGGCCTGTCCCTAATCGAGGCGCGAACGGATGACGAGGAAGCGCTCGCCATCGCCCTTATCCTGCGCGAAACGCTGGAAACGGAAAGCCGCACAGCCGCGCTCGTCACGCCGGACCAGCTCCTGGCGCAGCGCGTGAGGGCGCGCCTGTCGCGCTGGGGCGTGGATGTCGCCATGAGCCAAGGTGTGCCGGTCGAGCAGACGCCTATCGGCGTATTTCTGACGGCACTGCTGGAATTCGCGCGCGATCCGTCCGGCCCGGTCGAAATCAACCTCGTAATGTCTAATGCTTTCACGGCGCTGGAACGTCCTGTCGGCGACGCCGGGGCGGCGTGGGAGCGGCTGGAGCGAAAACACTATCGTGGCCTCCGTCCTTCGGCGGAAGAGACAGCGGGCCACGCGCTCGTTGCCGCGTTGCGGGCGGCGACCGCTCCTCTGCTGGAACTGGGTGGATCGGCCAGTCCCGACGCTTGGGCGACCGCTTTGGTCGCGGCGGCCGAAGCCGTGGCCAGCACGGACGAGATGCGCGGCACGTTCCGCCTCTGGGGCAGCGATGCGGGACGCCAGGCGGCGAACGTTCTGGAAGGGATCGTCAGTCACGGCTTCGCCTTGCCGGACACGGATGCGGAAGGCTTTTCGCGGCTCCTATCCTCGCTTCTGCGAGGCGCGGTCGTCCGGCCGTCTCAGGGCACCCATCCGCGCCTGTCCATCCTCGGTCCGCTGGAGGCGCGGCTCCTGGATGCGGATGTCGTCATACTGGGCGGGCTTAATGAAGGGACTTGGCCAGGGGCCGTCAATGCCGGACCGTTCCTGTCTCGCGGAATGCGCGAGGTGATGCGCCTGTCCCTGCCGGAACGCCGATACGGTCTTGCCGCGCACGATTTCGCCGAACTCGCCGCCAACGGCACCGTCTTCCTCACCCGAAGCCAGAAAAGCGACAGCGGCCCCACGGTCGCGTCGCGTTGGGTCTGGCGGCTCAAGACCTTGCTGCGCGGCGCCATGCCGGACGCAAAGTCCGAAGCCCTGCTCGGCACGGGGCAGCATTATCTGGATTGGGCGCGAGCGCTCGACCATTGCGATAGGGCGCAGCCCGTTGGCCGTCCGAACCCGAAACCGCCCGTGGAGAAGCGCTGGGCGCGAAAGGGGCGCGAAATATCTATCACAGGCGTGAGCACCTGGATCCGCGACCCTTACAGCCTGTTCGGGCGGGAGGTCCTGCGGTTGAAGCGTCTCGACCCGCTGGATGCGCCGATGGATGCGCGCCATTTCGGCACGGCCATGCACAAGGCGGTCGAGGATTATCTCAACCGCACCGACGTGCCGGGCGATCCGTCCAATCGTTCGATTCTGACGGCGCATTTTCTGCGTGCCTTGGGTGAAAGCGGCGTTCCGGATGCGGAGGTCCGCAAGGAGCGGGCGCGCGTCGAGTTCTTGTCCGGCCAGCTGATTGACTGGTTCGCATCACGCCAGGCGCGGGGCTATGACGTCGTCGGCACGGAAGTGGAAGCGCGGCATGTGCTGGACGATCTCGGTTTCACCTTGATCGGCGTGCTGGATCTGGTGGAGCGTTCGCCCACCGGTTACGCCTTCCACGATTTCAAGACAGGCAGCCCGCCCACGGCCAATACGGTTGCAGCCGGATTTGACCTCCAACTGCCGCTTGCCGGATGGCTCGCCAGCGAGGGCGCTTTGGACGGTCACGGCCCGGGTGCGACGGAAGCCATGGGCTATGTGCGCCTCAAGGGTTCTGGAGGCGACTTCAAGGCGACATCGGCGGTCAAGACCGGCAAGGACGGCACGACGCCGAAAGCGTTGATGGATGATGCGGTGAAAATCCTGCGCGCCCTGATCGAAGCGTTCGACAAGCCCGACACCGGGTATCCCAGCCAGCCGCGCGCCCAGTACACGCACGATTACGGCGAGTATGACAATCTCGCCCGGCGGGCCGAATGGTCGGCCGTGTCCGGGGATGGAGGCGAGGCGTGAGTCGCCTGACGGTGGAGTAGGCGACTGCGTTGCAGCGCATGGCGGCCGACCCGCGCCGTCCGCGCATGGTCAATGCCAATGCCGGTTCCGGCAAGACCAAGGTGCTGGTGGACCGGGTTTCGCGCATCCTGTTGCAGGGCACCGCGCCCGACCGCATTCTCTGCCTGACCTACACGCGCGCGGCCGCGTCGGAGATGCAGGAGCGGCTGTTCTCGACCCTGTCGGAATGGTCGGTCGCCCGGAACGACGACCTCGAAGACGCACTCCGCAAGCTTTACGGGAAGCCTCATACCGAGGTCAGGCCGCCATTGGACATCGACCGGGTACGATCGCTTTTCGCCCGCGCCTTGGAAACGCCCGAGGGGCTGAAGGTGATGACCATCCATGCCTTCTGCGAGCGCATCATCGCGCGCTTTCCCATCGAGGCGGGCATCATGCCCGGCTTCGCGCCGCTGGATGATGCAGACGCACGCGACATGCTGGCCGAAAGCCGTATGCGCCTTCTTGAACGCGCCCAGTCTGATGCGGACATCTCCGATGCGCTCGACCGGCTCGTGCGGCTCAAGGCGGACGCCACGCTGGACCAGCTGCTCTATTCCGTCGCGCGCGACCTCGACCGGACCCAGGCGTGGATCGACAAGGGCGGACTGGAGGGCTTCCGTCGCCGGGCCGGGCTAAGTCATGATGAAACAGCCCGCAGTGTGGCTCAGGATGCCATGGCGGCCGTCGACCGGGACAGGGTAGCTCGCGTCTTCGACATCGCCGACCGTGTCTGGACGTCTCCCACCGGCAAGACCTCCCTCGCTGCCTATCGCGCCGCGCTGGAAGAAGGCGATCCGGAGCGCGCGCTGGCCGGATACGCCTCAATCTTCCTCACCGGGTCCGGAACGCCGCGCAAACGGTCCATGGTCGCCAAGGTCCATGAGGAAGATCCATTCCTGGATGTGGACGGCCCGGAGTGCCGTCGCGTCATGACGGCCATCGAGACGCAGCGCGCCGCGTCGCTAGCGCAGACGAGCGAAGCCATCCTGACCCTTGGCCACGCCATGGCCGAGGATCACGCGCTGGCCAAACACCAGGCGCGGGGGCTCGACTTCAACGATCTCATCGTCAAGACCCGCGACCTGCTACGCCGCCGCGATGTCAGCGACTGGGTCGCTTACAAGCTGGACGGCGGGGTCGAGCACGTCTTGCTGGACGAGGCGCAGGATACCAGCCCCGTGCAGTGGGACATCATCAACGCCATCACGGAAGGCTTCGAACAAGACAGTCCCGACCGCGACGCCCCGCCGCGAACCTTCTTCGCCGTGGGCGACCCCAAACAGTCCATCTACCGTTTCCAGGGCGCGGCACCGTCCATCTTCACGGACAGCATAAAGACCCGCTCCGGCGACGAGGGCGAGGTGCGCCTGCGCATGTCCTTCCGGTCCGCCCAACAGGTGTTGGACGCGGTGGACGCATTGTTCGTGGACCGGGGCGGTCTGGCGGCCATGTTCGACCCCGGCAGCGTCCCTGAAGATGTTGAGTTGGTCCGGCACGACGCCCATCGACGCGATGAGGGTCTGGTCGAGCTGTGGCCCCTTGCACCGCGCTCAGAGGCGTTGGAGGAGAATGCACCCTGGGACACGACGCCCGTGGACCAGCGCGACGACGGCGACCCGCGCATCGTGCTGGCCCGCGCCGTTGCCGAGCAGATCGCCCATTGGATCCATCGCCGCGAACCCGTCTTTGACCGTAAGCTGAAGCGCCACAGGCCGATGCATGCCGGCGATGTGCTGATCCTGGTGCAGAAGCGCGTCGGCGGCCTGTTCGACGCGCTGATCAAGGCCTTGAAGGAGGAGGGCCTGCCCGTGGCCGGTGCCGACCGGCTCGTGCTGCAACAGGCGGTGATCGTGCGCGATCTCTTGGCCATTACGCGCTTTGTCTTGCTGCCCGGCGATTGCCTGAGTCTGGCGGAAGCGCTGAAATCGCCATTGTTCGGCCTGGACGACAACCAGCTGTTTGCGCTGTGCGTGGATCGCGGCGACCAGTCATTGTGGGACGCTGTGCGGGACCGCGCGCCCAATCTCGCCGATCATCTGCAGGCGATCCGCGACGATGCCGCACTCGCGCCCTTCGACTTCTACGCCCGACTTCTGGACCGGCGTAATCCTGACGGCCTGACCTACCGCGAAGCGCTGTTCGGGCGTCTCGGGATGGAGGCGCGCGAAGCACTGGAGGCTTTTCTCGCGACCGCTCTGGATCACCAGCAGCGCCAGGCCCCGAGCCTGCAACGCTTCATGCAGGCCTTCATCGCCGACGAGATCGAGATCAAGCGCGACAAGGACCCGGCCGGAGGCGAAGTGCGGGTGATGACGGTGCACGGGGCAAAAGGGCTCGAGGCCCCCGTCGTCTTCCTGCCGGATACGACGCGTATCCCCACGCCGGAATCGGGCGGTCTGATACCGGACGGGGAAGGCGGCTTCGTGCTGTCGCCCAGCAAGGCGGAGAGCTTCGATCTCGCCACGCGGCTCAAGGAGGCCGACCATGCCGAAGCGATGCGCGAATATATGCGCCTGCTGTATGTGGCCATGACGCGCGCGGAAAGCCGCTTGATCCTGTGCGGCCACGCTCATGGCCGCAAGGAGGGGGGGTTCGAGGAGGAGAGTTGGTACCACTGGTTCCTGCGGACCCTGCCGCACATGGACGGCGTTGCCGAATTTGCCAGCCCGTTCGACGGGCAGGGACGGCAGGGGCTGCGATACGGCGCGCGGCATGAACCGACCGAAGATGCCGACGCACCCGCACGGCGCGTTGCCGTCCAGCTGCCCGATTGGATCGACAGTCCTGCCGCTCCAGAGCCTCGCCGTGCGGAAAACGCGTCTCCGAGCGGGTTGCTCCAACGCGACGAGCCGGTGGGGCGCGGATCGGGCAGTGGGCGATTCCATCGCGGCATCGTGATCCACCGCCTTTTGGAGCTTCTGCCCGACCATCCGCCCGCGCGCCGTGCCGTCATCGCGAAAGAGATCGTGGCCGGTTATCCCGACTTTTTGGAAAGCCAACGCGCGGCCATCATCAAGGAGGTTTTCGGCGTGCTGGATAATCCGGATTTCGCTGCCGTTTTCGCCGACGGGTCGCGCGCCGAAGTCAGCCTGGCCGGGCGGGTCGGCACCGTGCGGGGCGGCGAGGTGTTCCTGACCGCGCAGGTAGACCGCATCAACGTCATGCCCGACGCGGTCCTGCTGGTAGACTACAAATCCAACCGCCCGCCGCCGGACAGGGTCGAGGATGTGGACGAGACCTATCTGGCGCAGATGGCGGCCTACCGGGAACTGGCCCGCGCGATCTGGCCGGGACGCAAAGTGTCCTGCGGACTGCTCTGGACGGACGCGCCTCGCATGATGTGGCTGGGCGACGATGCGATGGACGCCGCCTTGACGCAGGTGAACGCCCTTCCTACCTCGCATGCCAACGCAACCGAGGTAACACCATGAGCACCATCGCCGTCACCGACGACACGTTTCAAAGCGAAGTCCTGAAGTCCGATACGCCGGTGTTGGTGGATTTCTGGGCCGAATGGTGTGCCCCCTGCAAGGCGATGGGCCCGGCGCTGGAAGCCGTTTCAGAGGATATGGCCGGCAAGGTGAAGATCGCCAAGGTTAACATTGACGACGCGCCCGACACGCCGATGCGCTACCACATCCGCAACGTCCCCACGATGATGATCTTCAAGGACGGCGAGGTCGTGTCCACCAAGATGGGCGCGATGACCAAGACCAAGCTGGCGGAGTGGTTGGCCGAACACGCCTAGGCTGTGTCCGGCGTTTCGGAACGCCCATTCGGGCAAGGCGTTGCTCTTCTGAAACCAGGAGAGACCCATGCCCGACCTCGACCCCCAGACCACCGTGCTTCCCGTCGATACGCAGATCGACGGGGACGCCTACATGCCCGGCCTCGCCAATCCCGTCACGGCCGACGAAATCACCGACATTTACGCTAATCCCAACCTGTCCACTGCGGAACGCCGTGAGGCGCTGACGAAGCTGCGTCAGGAAATGGTCGCGCGCGATGCCGCCGATACGCTGGACGACACCAAAGCGCTGATCGCCAAGATCGACGAAGGTCTCGGCTACCTCTCCGAGGACGGGGACGGGTTCGCCGCGCCCGATGTGTTGCGCCAGAAAGACACGGCCGTCGATCCTGCCAACCTTTAGGGACCGGGAAAATGCCGACATTGATGACGCCGAAATCGCGCATTGCGAGCGTAGAAGTGCCGTTGCTTGGTGGCGGGACGTTCGACATGTCCGAATCCGATGTGGAGAATTTCCAGATCATCGTGGTCTATCGCGGTGTGCATTGCCCCAAATGCAAGGCGCAGCTGGAGACACTCGAACCCATGGTCGCCGACATCAGGGCGGATGGGCACGACATCATCGCCGTGTCGATGGACTCCGAAGATCGGGCGCAAAAGGCGCGGGACGACTGGGACATAGACGAACTGCCACTCGCCTACGGTCTTGAATTGATGGATGCCAAATCGTTGGGTTTGTTCATTTCCGACGCGATCACGGACACCGAACCGCACCACTTCGCAGAACCGGGGATCTTCGTGATCCAGCCGGACGGAACGCTTTACGCCGAAATCGTCCAGAACACGCCTTTCGGTCGTCCCGACATGGCGGATCTGGTCAAGGGACTGAATTTCGCCGTCAAGAACGACTACCCGCCACGCGGTACCTCGGTCGCTTAGCCATTCTCCGCCAGCACCTGCCCGGCCAGATAGAGCGAGCCGCAGATCAGGATACGCGGCGGGATGATGGGCTCATCCACCGTCTGGCGCGATAGGGCTTCGCCCATATTGACGGCTTTCTGCATGGCGTCGGTCAGGTTGTTGCCGATGACTGTGGCGAGTCCCCGCGCACTTGCGAGCTCTGTCAACACATCGGGCGACAGGCTCGCATGGCCGTCGATCTCCACGGCGACGAGCCCGGCGGCCAGGCCTTCGAAATAGTCGAGGAAGGCGCCCGCATTCTTGTTCGCCAAGATGCCCATGACCAGGATGAGCGGTTTGGGAGATCGCGCCTCCAGTCCTGCCATATGGGTCGACAAGGCTTGCGCCGCGTGGGGGTTGTGGCCGCCGTCCAACCAAACCTCCGCGCCGGCCTCGGCCGCGATGTCGACCAGCGGCCCGGTTGTGAGCGGTTGCATCCGGGCGGGCCAATGGGCGCTCATGAGACCCCGCCCGATCGCGTCCCCCCCGATACCCAGTTCACGCGCCAAAGCGATCGCCAGGCCGCTATTCATTATCTGGTGTTCTCCGGCCAAGGCGGGTTCGGGCAGGTCCAACAGCTCCGTTTCGGTTTCGAAGACGAGCCGGCCTTGCTGGCGATAGGCACGGAAGTCGCGCCCCCAGCGCTTTATTGGTGCGTCATTGGCGGAAGCAACACGCTCTATAACGGCTTGGGCTTCAGCACGTTGAGGGGCTGTGAATACAGGAATAGACGGCTTTATGATGCCCGCCTTCTCCCCGGCGATGCCTTCCAGCTCCCGGCCCAGGAACTCCGCATGGTCGAAGTCGATGGGGGTGATCGCGCTTAAGGCCGGTGTGAAAACGTTGGTCGCGTCGTAGCGGCCGCCCAGTCCCACTTCGATTATGGCATAGTCCGCGTCCGTTTCGGCGAAGGCGAGAAAGGCGGCGGCCGTCGTCGCTTCGAAAAAGGATAGCGGAGCGCCGTCATTGGCATCGCGGACACGTCGCAAGACATCGACCAGAGCCTCGTCTTCTATCTCCCGTCCCGCCACCACAATGCGTTCGTTGAAGCGCACGAGGTGAGGGGAGGTGTACACATGGACGCGCGCCCCGGTTCCCTCCAGCATGGCGCGCAGCATGGCGACCGTGGAGCCTTTGCCGTTGGTCCCGGCCACGTGGACCGTTTTCGGCAAGCGGTCCTGCGGCCGGCCGAGTGCGTCCAGCACCCGCTCGATCCGCGAGAGGCCGAGGTCGATCTTTTTGGGGTGAAGACGCCGGAGCTCGTCCAGCGCCCGTTCGATCTCCGTCATGCCGGGATAGGCTGCGGCGCGGTTTCGGTCGGAATGGCGTGGTCGGTCTGCATCAGCACGGATAATAGCCGGGCGAGAGTCGTGCGCATCTCCGCGCGCGGCACGACCTTGTCTACCATGCCTTTCTCTTCGAGATATTCGGCGCGCTGGAATCCTTCGGGGAGTTTCTCGCGGATCGTTTCCTCGATGACGCGAGGGCCGGCAAAGCCGATCATGGCACCCGGCTCGGCCAAATGGATGTCGCCCAGCATGGCATAGCTGGCCGTCACGCCGCCCGTCGTGGGATCGCACAGCACGACGATGTAGGGCAGGCCCGCCTCGCGCAGGCGCTGCACCGCGATGGTGGAGCGCGGCATCGGCATCAGCGATAGCGCCCCTTCTTGCATCCGGGCTCCGCCCGCCGCCGTGAAGACGATAAGCGGCAGCTTGCGCTCGAGTGCAATATCGGCGGCGGCGATCAGACCTTCGCCCGCCGCCATGCCGAGCGATCCGCCCATGAACGCGAAGTTCTGCACGAGGACCGTTGCGTCCACCCCGTATATGCGGCCCACGGCAATGCTCATCGCGTCGTCATTGCCGGTCTTGGCCCGCGCTTTTTTCAGCCGGTCCGTATATTTCTGGTCGTCCTTGAACTTCAACGGATCGGCGACGACCGATGGCGTCGGAAACGTCTCATACTTTCCATCGTCGAATGTGTAACCGAAACGCAGTTCCGGCC
>JBCCCX010000099.1:0-11073 GCA_039033275.1 Pseudomonadota bacterium
GACACAGTTTTCCGGCCTTCAAGCCGACCTCCGCCACTACCCACCAAAGAGAAGGACTACCATGACTTATACGACCACCGACTACGACACGAGCTACAGCTTTGCCGAGATCGACAATCTGCCGGAACTCGAAGCCCTGGAAGATTGGGCGCTGGAAAATCCGAGCCAGGACATCCGTAACCGTCCGATCGTGACGGCCGAAGGCCAAACGCTAGGCATTATCGACGACATGCTGGTCGACCGCTCCTGCGAGCGCGTCGCTGCCGTGCGCCTCGAAGACGGCCGCGTCGCTCCTGCAGAGAACCTCGAAATCTATGCCGACCGCGTCGTCTACCTGCCCGCCGGTGCGACGACTGCCTATGTCGCCGAAGCCCGCACTGCCGATGCCACCTTGGCCGATGCCGACGAGACGATCCAGATCGTCGAAGAGGAAGTCGCCATTGGCAAACGCGCCGTCCTAGGCGACGCCATCCGCGTGACCTCCAAGGTCGTGACGGACGTCGTCAGCGAAGACATCGCGCTGCAAAACGAAGAAGTGTTCGTGAAGACGAATCCTGCCGAGCGCGTGGTTTCGACCGCAGAAGCCGATGCACTGTTCGAAGAGAAGGTCATCGAAGTCGCCGAGATCAACGAAGAAGCCGTCGTCGGCAAGCGCGCCGTCGTGACGGGCGAAGTTGAAGTCGGCAAAGTGACGGAAACGGAAATCGAAACTGTGTCCGAGACCGCACGCCGCACCGTCGTCGACGTCGACACCGAGATCGACGCCGAAATCGTTGCGACCGATCTGGATACGCGCAACGCATAAGCGTTCCGCATCCCGACAGACGGGCCGGCCTTCACGGCCGGCCCTTTTTTGTGACCGAAGAAAGGAGGCCCTCATGTTTGGATGGTTGAAGGGAGAGCGCAAAACGCTGGATGACTTGCCCATCCTGGACAAGGTCGTTCAGGAAGAGGCGAAATTCAAAGACAAGCAAACCCCTGATGAGACCGCCCAAACGGTCGTCAAAGCGACCATACCGCTCGTCGAGGAACAGGCCGTGGTCGGAAAACGGACCGTAGCCGGCGACATCGTCCGGGTCGAGGTCGAGACGCTGATCGGCGAGGAAACTATCTCGGAACACCTTCACTCCGAGATCGTGGATGTGACCCGTGTCGCAGTCGATCGCCCCGTGACGGAACGTCCGGCCGTGCGCCGCGAAGGCAAGACCACGATCATCCCCGTCGTGCGCGAAAGGCTCGTCCTGAAAAAAGAGCTCGTGCTGACGGAAGAAATTCACATCACGCGCGAACGTGTCAGCGAGACGGTCGAACAGTCCGTGGAGTTGCGGCACCAGACGGCGACCGTCACCCGGAACGACAGCTAACCTGCGGGGCACCACATGCGGATAGCTGCTCTCAACCGTCCAAGTATCTGAATTCAATTGAGAATTGAGACAGAAGCAGGAACACTTCGCCCGTCGGTACGTTAAGAAAAAGCACCACTTCGACCACCGCGCTGCGATCCCGCAGCCGGGCCAAAGCAAAACCAGGACGGGACATACAATGAACACTAAAGCCTTTCTCGCACTCTCCGCAACGCTTGCCGTAGCCTTGGCCATCCCGGTCGGTCAGGCCGGCGCGTCCGAGTTCCTCCGCGCCCAGACGGCCGGAGGGTCGGCCCAGTCCGAACTCGTCCTGGAAGTCCAGGGTCTCGATTCCATGGACGGCCAGATTCTCGTCGGCCTGTTCGACACCGAAGCCGGCTTCGAGTCCGAGCAGGAAGTGTTGGGCCGCACGGTCCCGGTGAGCGGTGAGACCACACGGATCACGTTCGACGATCTTCCGGTAGGCAATTATGCCATCAAGGTCTTCCATGACGAGGACAGCGACGGGGAACTCGACACCAATGCACTCGGCATCCCGTCCGAGCCCTATGGCTTTTCCAATAACGCGTCCGACCCATTCAGCGCGCCGGAATGGGACGAAGCCCGTTTCGCCCTGCCCCGGGGCCGGATGACGCAGAGCATCGACCTGAGCTGATCCGCACAAAGCGGGCCCTAAGCCGAGATGACCGGTCCCTGTAGCAGGGGCCGGTTTTGCCGTGCCGATTTGGAGAGGACCAGACACCTTCCGGTCTTTTCAAGGTAAACCGATGCACCAATGAGAAAGCCGCCCGCCTCCGGCTAGGAGAACGAGCGGCTTGATTTGAGTTGCTGGGATATGAATCGACGGAACAGCCGACCCTCGGATTAGAACGAGGTTGCCACGCCAGCTCCGGCCACGGTGAAGAAGGGGTTGACCCCCAGCGTGTCAGGGAAGGCACCGCTGTCGCGCCGGGCTTCCAGCGTATCGAATTCCGTCGGTCCGCGCGCGCCGATGAAGACGGGACTGTCTTCCACAAGATCGAAATTCCGCAGGTCCGCATTCATATCGTAAGCGGGCGCATTATCCAGGGAGACTGTCCCGGTCTCCGCGATCTCGAAGTTGCTGTTAAGTGGAACCACGACATCCGGGAGGGGTTCGGTGATCTTGACGACGGTTCGCAGAACCGGCGGAGCCTCGCTCACGGCTGTCTTCTGATAGGTCCAGATACGACTATCAGCCGCATCGGCCACTCGCACCTCCTGCATCGCATCTGCGGCGTAAGCATTGGCTGCGCCCATGGCGAGAGCGCAAGCGGTGGTGGCGAATATAAGGGCTTGTGTCAGGCTTTTTCTGGAGTGGGTCATATAAGAGAAACGCCCGGCCTCCTTATAGAGTTCCGGGCGCGAGGTGGAAGCTTGTGCTTCCGCACAGCTGTGACTGGCGTAAGATCCTAGCCGACCGTTCCCATAAACACGGCGATCATGGCGATGACGATCAGGGCGGTGGAGATCACGAACATCCACCAGAAACGGGGGGAACGGCGACCGGACTGCGCCTCGACATGATCGAGGTCGGCAGGGCTGTTGGGGGTATGATGGTCCGTCATTGACATGTCCTTTCGTCTTGCGCGCCATTTGCGGCCGCGCGGGGTGGCCTAGTCGGTGGCATCGAGAAGCTGCCGGGACAGCATTATGCCGAGGCCCACCGCGGTCGCGCCGGCCACAAAGGGACGGTCTTCGACCTGGGCGAGAATCTTCTGGCTGATCGGATGGGTCAGCACCTCTTCTGGGATGTGTTCTGAGAGTGGGTCTTCCTTAGCCGCCAGCATGCCCTTGATACGGGCATGACGGTCCTCGGCCTTCTTGAGGGCCACGGTCTGCGAGACGCGCGCCATGATGGTCAGGCCGATCGCCCCGGCGGTCAGGATCAGCGCGATACAGAGGAAAGCCACGTCGAGGCCGTAATTGGTGGCGATCCAGGTGAACAGGGCGGCGAGGAAGAATACCCCGGCGATGACCGTCAGAAAGAGTGCACCCATATAGCCGGTCAGGACCCTGACCGGGTTTGGCGTGCCCTTGCGCATCAGCAATGGAGCGATGATGGTGGCGTATCTGAGCAACCCCGCCTCCTCTTGTTTTCAACTCTTAAAAAGCAAACCCGGCGCACGGGGCGCCGGGTGGTCGATCGCGCGACTAGTTGCGCAGGATCGCGCCGAGCACGAGGCCGGCGCCGACGGCCATGGCCATCGAAGAGAGCGGCTTTTCGCGTATCTGGACTTCGGCTTTCGTCGTCAGTTCCTCGTAGCGTGCCACGGCAGCGTCTTTCTGCTCGACGGCGACGGCCTTGGCCGTTTCGGCGCGGCCTTCGAATTTGCCCAGCGCTTGCGCCTTGACGGTCTCGGCGAGCGACTTGAGATCGTCGCGGAGCGTTTCGAGTTGCTGGGTCAGTTCGCTATTCATCGGCACGACGTTGTCAGTCGTGGTTTCGGCCGTGACGGACGGGCGCTTGGCGGGCGTCTTCTTGGTGGTTTTCGTGGTCGTGGTCTTGGGCGTTACTTTGGCGGTTGCCATGGGAAATGTCCTTCCTGCAGTCATTGACGATGACGCGCCCTCACGGCGCGCGTTCGGACATGCAACGGCATCGGAACAGGTTTGTTCCCCGATTGACGCCGCAAAAGAGCCAGACCGGCGCGACTCCCCACGTTCAAACCCAATCTTCGGCAACAGGCTGTTTCGGAACGAAGCGCGGGTGCGGCTCATTGTTTACCGGCAACCGTCGGATCCGGATCGCACCGGGCCCCGATAAAGGAAAGACAGGACATATCATGACAGACCAGACCACCGCACACAGCCTTGCCGCAGACTCCACGCGCGATACCGTGCCCGTTCCGGCCAACCCGACCGACGCCGAGCTGAAAAGCAGCTTGGAAGATGCGGAATTCCCGCGCGCTTCGCACATGGCCAAGGAAATCTTTGGCGAAAGCCCCAAGGTTGCCGAAGAGGAAGAATAGGTCCCACCAACCAGTCGGCACCGGTTTCTTATCCCGGGTAATCAAAACACGGGCTCATGAGAAAAAGACGGGAAATTATATAATTCGCAGGAACCTTCCCACCGTCCAGGGCGTAACCCCTGCAACACCAAGACAAAACACCAGGTACCTCCCCTTCATCCCGGTGTTTTATAAGCCCGGACCCCGTTTCTCCCCTGCACGGCGTCCGGGCTTAACCTTTTCTGGATACCGATAATTATTGAAACCCTGGCCCTTGGCCCTGGGTTCTGCTCGGCAGGCGATGTGCTGTCCAAGACTTCATTGGCCGCCACGTTCAGTCCGAGGACGCGCGCGCCTTTTTGCGGCTGACCTGGAAGGGCTGCTCAGGAATGGTGTCGATAGGCAGGCTCAGGCGCGCCGTCAGCCCGGGATTGTTATCCGCGAAATCCAACGTACCGGATAGCTGGCGCGCGAAGCCCTTCATCAGCTTGGTGCCGATCCCGCGCATGCTGGCCGCATCCCCGACCCCGCGACCATCATCCCTGACCTCGATCCGCAGGCGACCCGGTTCCGGCTGCTCGATCTCCACGCGAATGGATCCACCCCGTTCCACACCGTGCTGCGCGGCATTGCTGATGGCCTCGACGATGAACAGGGCAATGGGGATGGCATTGTCGGCGGACAGGTGACACGCCTCCACAGCGTGGCTCAGCGCGATGTCCCGTTCCTTGAGGCCGAGACTTTCCCCCATGGCCGAGACGAGGCGTGCCACGAAGGGTTCGCTCTCGATTCGTCGAAGGTCCGGACTTTCGTAGAGGCCCCTATGCACGATCGCGATGGCGTTGATGCGCGTACGCGTTTCCGAAATGGCGGTGATCGCGTCTTCGCTCTCCGCCTTGCGTTCCTGCATGTTCAGGAGGCTGATGATGATCTGCAGGTTGTTTTTCACGCGGTGGTGTATCTCGCGCATCAGCGTGTCTTTTTCGTCGAGATTGTCCTCGATTCGCGATTCGCGTTCCTCGATCTGAATGGCCATGCGATTGAACGAATTGGCGAGGCCATGGACCTCTGCCGCGGCGGAGCCGGACAGCTGGACCCGCGAGCCGAAACGGCCATTGGCGAATTGGCGAGCCGTCCGCCGGACTTTCCGGATCGGGGTCAGCAGCATGGACTGCGTCCCCGCCCAGATCAGACCGAAACCGACCAGCCACGCCAGAACCGGCAGCAGCAGCGCCGTATAGGGGTTGATAACCGACGCGATTCCGTCGAGCCGCGCTGAACGCCCCACTGTTACATATATGCCCAGATCGTCGAAAAATCGCGAGGCCACGCGGCGTGGGTCGCCGTTGCGGTCGAGCACATCGAATAGCGCTTCCTGGTCGGCCGGGATACGGGCTCGGTACGCGGCATTTTCTTCGGGATCCGTGTCCATGCCCAGTATTCCGGTTCCGTCCGGCTTGGTCAGGGCGACGACCGCGTCATTGCCCAAAGCGCTTTCAAGGAGGTCCCGGCGCCCGAAATCTTCCGGAAGGACGAGTGTATAGGTTTGGCCCGAAGTCCAGTCGCGCAATTGCAGCACGACGACATGATCGGACTCCGATGACGTACCGACGCGCCCTCGCTCGATCCGGAACGGCCGGGCTTCGTCCAGAGGGTCGGGACGGACCAAACTCAGCGGGGCGAGCGTGGGCGGGTTCAAGCACGAGGCCGTACCATCAGCGTCCTCCACGATCAGGGTTTCGTAATCGTCGAGACGGGCGAGTACTTCATCAGATCCCGCCGCGCAGCCCCGGTCCGCAATGACCTTGGACGCGGCGTCCAGTCCCAGGCGGCCCGCTTCCAGCGTGCGTCCGATTTCACGCACCAGATTGGCGGCGATGACATCGGCCAGCTCGCTTTGCGAAAGGCGCGAGCGGTCGAAGACATCCCGCGCATCCAGCGCGGTCACGAGCAACCACGGGAAAAGAGCCAGCGCCAGCAACACGCCGAACCGCACCCGGACACTCTGCCACCAGCGTGTGTCGAGGGCGAGAAATTCTTGGGTCTTGGACGTGAGTGTATCGTCGACCTGGAAGCTATCGTCTGTCGGTTGCACCGTCACCGATACGAACTAGCGCGGGGCGGCCCGCTTATCCACCGCTAATGACCGGGCTGCCATTAATAGCGTGCGCAATCGCAAGACCGCTGCGAAGACGCTAGCCCTTGCCGGCGAGCGCATCGGCTTCGGACAGGATCGTCGTCATCGCATCCAAGGCGCGCACCTTGTCCGGTTCGTTGTCGAAACGGCCCGACTTCATGATGGTTTCCAGCGCCTTGCGAGCGCGCGACACGCGGCTCTTGATGGTGCCCACCGCGCATCCGCAAATGTCAGCCGCCTCTTCATAGGACAGGCCCGAGGCGCCCACGAGGATGAGGGCCTCGCGCTGGTCGTCCTTGAGCATGTCCAGACCGCGGCGCAACTCGTTGAGGTGAACGCTCTGCTCGGGGTCGGTATTGGCGACGATGGTCTGTTCGGCCACCTCCGGCTCCAATGACGTCGCACGCCAGGAGCGCCGCTTGATGGAGTAGAACTGGTTTCGCAGAATGGTGAAGGTCCAGGCCTTCAGATTGGAGCCCGGCTTAAACTTGTCGCGCGCGTTCCACGCCTTTAGCAGCGCGTCCTGCGCCACATCGTCGGCGAGCGTGGCATTGCCGCAGAGCGAACGGGAGAAGGCGCGAAGGTGCGGGATGAGTGCCGTCAGATCCTCGCGGAACTGATCTTCGTCGAGCACCGGCGTTTCTTCCTCCGCCGTCACATCGCGGCTCATTTGGCTTTCCCGGACGCCGCGTCGCCGGACGTCTTGTCCGCCTTTCGCAACAGGTTCAGGAAATCGTCCGGCACATCCTCGTTCAGCACCTCGTCATAGAGGCTGCGCAGACTGTTGCCGATCTTGTCGGGCAACGGGGCATCGTCGAAGACCTCGTTGCCGGATGTCTTGCGGGTGGCATTGCCGTTGCCGCTTTTGGCGCTATCGCTCATGGCAGGAATGTCATCCTTTTCCCCTATATCGTCCGGTTGATTACGCGCGGGAACCAAATGGGTTCCAACAAGTTTAATCCGCTTGAACAGCCGCGATCAAGCTGCAAGACGCGGCGTCGAAAACCGCATCCGTCCAGCGTTACGAAGGGGACCAATCCGTGAGTCTTGTCGATACCTATGCACCTTATCTACCTTATCTGCGGCGCTTTTCCCGTGCCCTGACCGGTTCCCAGGCCGATGGCGACCGCTACGTCCGCACGGCGCTGGAAGCCCTAGTCGCCGGCGATGCGGTGATCGACGACAAGCTCGCCCCGCGCACGGCCCTCTACCGCATGTTCCTCGGCATATGGGGTTCGACGGGCGCGCAGCTCGAGGGTCCGTCCAACGGATCCGACACCCCATCGGACCGTATCCGCCGTCTAACACCCGTCTCGCGCCAAGCCTTCCTGCTTTCGGCCTTGGAAGGGCTGTCCGTGGACGAGATCGCGGGCGTGATGGGCGTGTCCGAGGAAGAAGCCCGGGAGCTGCTCGACACGGCCGAAGCCGACATCGAGAAGGAACTCCGCACCAACGTCCTGATCATCGAGGACGAGCCGATCATCGCCGCCGATATCGAGGAGCTGGTGGCAGACCTCGGCCACACGGTCGACGGCGTTGCCGCCACGCGGACCGAGGCCGTGAAGATGGCCAGCAGCCGCAAGCCGGGCATCGTGCTTGCCGACGTCCAGCTGGCCGACGGATCGTCCGGCATCGACGCGGTGGATGACATCCTTGGCGAAATCGATGTGCCGGTGATCTTCATCACGGCTTTCCCGGAGCGCCTGCTGACAGGCGACAAGCCGGAGCCTGCCTACCTGATCTCCAAGCCTTTCAAGCCGAGCAATGTGAAAGCCGCCATCAGCCAGGCGCTGTTCTTCCACGACAGTTGAGCGCGCAAAGGCGCCGCTCATCAAAAGGCCGCCCTGCAAAGGCGGTCTTTTTTTGCGCGGCTTACTGCGCGGCGATCGAGACGCGGTGGGGCTCCAGGAGCGCAGGGTTGTATTCCGCCAGCTCCATCATCGCGGCACGGTCCACGATCTGGATTCCGCGACGGCTTGTATGCAGCATATCTTTCGACTTCATCGCCGTTAAAGACCGGGAGATGTGGACGACCGATAGGCCGAGCGCGTCAGCGAGATAGGCTTGCGGGACCGGCAGGGGAACGAAATCGTTCCGCTGGCCCTCGGCAATGGTCTGGCGGCGGTTTAGCTCGAGGATGAAATCGGCGATGCGCTCACGCGCACTCATCCGGCCGATGCGCACGATCTGCTGGCGCAGAATGGTCTCCTCCTGCACGGTGACCCACCAGAAGGCAGACGCCAAGCGCGGCGTTTCCTGGATGAGCTGGAGGAACTGGCCACCGTCATAGAGGCGCAGCGTGGTTTCCGTCGCCGCGGTGATCGTATGGTCGGCGCGTGCGCCGACGAGCGACATCAGATCGAAATAGTCGCCCGGAAGCTGGAAGTTGATGATCTGTCGCCGCCCATCATCCAGGTAGCGCGTGCGCAGCGACCATCCCGACCTGACGATGTAGATGTCCTTCATCGGTTCGTTGAGGGCGACGATCGTCTGTCCCGGAGAGAAGGTCTGGTTGCGGTGTTCGAGAGCGAGAAGCGTGTCGAGCTCGGCCTCCCCGATCTCCACATAGTGTTTCATTCGGCGAACGAATTTGTCCACGGCCGGTCCTTCGCCTTGTCGGCTCCCTCTTCAGGACAGGCGGGTGGGACGGATTTTACCCGGCATCGTCCTGGGGGTCGATGCGCAGGATGGCAGCGCGCCCATTCATATACAAGGTGGATATCTCCTCTTCCCTGGGTTCGGCGATCGTTTCCAGCTCGACGGCGAAGTCGCCGACATCGGCTGCGCTTTCCACATAGTCGCTGAGCTCGGCCGTGCGTCGCATCGACTTGACGACATCGGACGTGTCGGCATCTTCTGGAAGGACGGGCACAATGGTCACATCGACCTCGCCGCAGCCATCCGCCGCCTGCAATCCGTCGACGATAAACTCCGCACTGTGCGCAGAGATCAGTCCGTCCTGGAAGAAGACGGGCAATTCGCCCGTATCGCATTCCGACAAGGCGTCGATGTTGGGATCGGTCACCAACTCGGCATAGGTCGCATCGGCGGCGATCGGTTCGACCGTATCGGCCTGCGACGTCATCCAGGGTATGATCGCGATCGGGACGATGGCGACGGTACAGAAAAGCAGTCTTAGCATTATAGTTAATCCTCGTTCCCCCTAGCAATGCGGCGCTGGCCCGCATGGTTCCCACGCCGCGCGTGCCGGGGTCGTCGGGAACCGCTCTCGCGGCCGACCCGTTACGCACGCACGATCAAGAGCTTGGAGAGGGCAGCGACATGGCAGGCTATGACAAGGGTACGAAAGTGCAGTGGGAGTGGGGCAACGGCACGGGCACCGGCAAGATCACGGAGCGGTTCACCGACGACGTGACGCGTACCATCAAGGGTAACGAGGTCACCCGCAACGCGTCGTCCGACGAACCGGCCTATATGATCGAACAGGATGACGGCGACCGCGTCTTGAAGTCCCATTCCGAAGTCACCAAGGCTTAGGGGCTGACAGTGCAGGAGACGCAGGCGCAGGAGGATGCGCAGGTTGAGGCCGCGAGCGAGGGTCTAACGGAATTCGGACCAGAAGCTGCCCTTGACCGGATCGATAGTTGGATCGAGGGGTTCATTTCGATGCTGCCCAACCTGCTGCTAGCGGCGCTCATCATCCTGCTGTTCTGGTTGGTAGGGGGGTTCGCCAAGAAGCAAGCCATCAAGCGTTTCCGCAACCACGATCGGCCCGGGCTCGGCAAGGCCATCGGCCGCCTGCTAAAGATCGTCGTGCTGGTGGTAGGCATCGCCGTGGCGCTCGCCGTCGTCGCGCCGTCTGTCAAACTGAGTACGCTGCTGGGATCGCTCGGCGTCGGCTCCGTTGCCATCGGTTTCGCCTTCAAGGATATCCTACAGAATTGGCTGGCCGGACTGCTGATCCTGTTGCGCCAGCCCTTCAAACTGGGCGATCAGATCGAGGCCGCTGGGTTCGAAGGCACGGTGGAGGATATCCAGACTCGCGCCACCATCGTGCGGACCTATAATGGCGAGCACGCCATCATCCCCAATTCCAAGCTCTATACCGAATCCGTTCTGGTGAAGACCAAGACCAGCCTGAGCCGGGGCGAATACACGATCGGCGTATCTTATGACGCGGACATAGATGCGGTGCTGGACCTGATCGTGTCCGAACTCGGCAAGGTCGAGGGCATCACGGACGACCCCGCCCCCGAGGCCCATACGTGGGAGCTTGGCGATAGCAGCGTGAACATTCTCGCGCGTTGGTGGACCAAGGCGGAGAAAGCCGAGCAGGTCCGCATCCGGGGCTTGGCCGTTCGAGCCGTGAAACTGGCGCTCGACAAGGCGGGCATCGACATTCCCTACCCGCATCTGGTCCGGATCGACCCGTCGCAACAGGAAACGGAGCCCGGTCCGGACAAGGAGTCCGGGGCTAAGCGAAAGCCCGATGGGGAGTCGCGCCAACCCGCCTGATGCGTATAGAAGACGCATGACCGAGACCGACCCTTGAGCGCCTGGCTGATTCAGTCGCTACTGCGCCTGCGGGCCAGCTACTATTTCCTGCCCACGCTGATGGGGTTGGCCGCGGTTGCGCTCGGCA
>JBCCCX010000100.1:0-11021 GCA_039033275.1 Pseudomonadota bacterium
AAGGCGGGTCCGGCAGCTTTGTCATAACCGGCAGCGAGGGATTTGCCCAGCAGCCGGGTACCCATCAAGCTGTGTTTCCAACAAGTCGTGCTGGTGTTTCAGCCATAGATTCGGCCATAGAAGGTTCGGCCATAGAGGCTGAGACCACGACCACTATGGTTGAGCCAGAAGCGGTGTATCAGCTGGCAGACGGGCGATTGATCATCGGTCGGGCCTGTCAGGAGTAGTTGCCCGGGCAGGCTTGACGCCTGCCCTACCCCAACGCCACAATCTCCTCCTCACTCAGCCCTGTACAGCAAGTAAGGTCCTGGACGGAAAAGCCCGCTCTTTTCATCTGCCGAGCCACTTGTAGCACACCCTGCTCAATGCCCTGCTCAATACCTTTTTTCAGGCTTTCCTGCATCTGCGTTTGCGCGACGTTGTAATTGTCTCAGTAAACCTTCAGGCTCTCCTGATACATCGCCTGCTCCTGCTCTGAAAAGTTAGCAATTCTGGCCACCTCAAACAGCTGCTGAAATACTCCCTCCTGCAAGCGACTGGGCGGGCTGTCGAACTGGGCTAGGTGTCGCAGCACAAACAGCCACTTGTCCGTCTGGGTCTCTAACTCATCCACCGTTTTGGTGAACTTCGGCAGCTCGATGTAGATAAACTTCAGCTTGTCGTAAAACACCTGGCAGTGTTGGTCTTTTAACGCCACCGTATGGATGATGGTCTCTTCCTGCTTGTGCTCATCAAAAATAAAGTCCAGCACCCCCACCGTATACACGGCAGTTAGCTCGTAATCCCAAGGTCCCTGACGGGCTTGTTCTTGAATAGGAAAGGTGGAGTAGTAAACGCTTCTATCTTTGAAAAACTGTTGCTTTGCCTTTTGAATTTCCACCACAATGCGCTCACCCAGATCAGTCTGGCAGTAAATATCAAAGATGGCCTTGCGATCCGCCCAGGTTCTGCCGATGAACTCAGGATTTTTAAACGTGACATCCTGAATGTGGTGATGGTCGGGCAGCAGGGTATTGAGAAAATCGATCAGCAGCGCTTTGTTGGGTTCGGTGCCAAACAGGCGCTTGAAGCCAAAATCCGTTAGCGGGTCAATGTACTTATCAGGCAGCAAGAACGCCATGGTCAATCAGCCGTACACCCATCAAAGAACGTTTTTCCCGCACAGTTCGTAGACGCGCTGAATGTGCTCCCACCGGACGCGGTCCGCGCTCATCGGGTTTTCCGGCGGCTCGGGCGCTTCGCCGCGTTCGGCCAACAGCGCCTTGCAGACATCGTCCGCGTCGGCGGGCTTGGCGAGGTAATCCACGGCCCCGCGTTTCACCGCGGACACCGCCGTCGCCAGATTGCCGTAGCCGGTCAGCATGACCATCTTGCAGTCGGGCCGCGCTTCGTGGAGCTGGTCGATCACGTCGAGGCCGTTGCCGTCCTCCAGCCGCATATCCAGCACGGCGAAGGCGGGCGGGTTGTTGCGCACTTCGCGCTTGGCCTCGCCGACCGTCTCGACCGTCTTCACGGTGAAACCGCGCTGTTCCATCGCGCGGCCCAGCCGCGTGCGGAAGGGCGTGTCGTCGTCCAGGATCATCAGCGTGTGATCGTCGGGCAGGATGTATTCGCTCATGTCAACTCCTCGTCTCGCACTTGCTTACGAGCGGGAGGGCCGGACGGCTTTCCGGAGGACTGAATAAAGGCGCTCGGCGCGGATTCGCTTATCCGCAGGCGATTCGCCCGGTCACGTGCTCAGAGGGTCATCCCGTCACAAAGTCATCCTGTCACAGGGTTATCCCGTCAGGGGTCATGCGATCAGGCGCGCCGCAGGCCAGTCGCAGCGGACCCGCGCCCCGCCCAGATCGGACCGTTCGAAACGCACGCGCCCGCCCGTGCGCTCGACCAGTGTGGACGCGATGAAGACGCCCAGCCCCAGCCCGCCCGCGCTGCCGCCCTTGCTGCGGGTCGTGACATAGGGCTGGCCCAGCCGCCCGCGCACCAGCGGATCGAAACCGGGACCGTCATCGTCGACGGTCACGCTGATCCGGCCGTCCGAGACGAGCGCCCGC
Organism: Pseudomonadota bacterium; assembly: GCA_039033275.1. Classification (GTDB taxonomy): domain Bacteria; phylum Pseudomonadota; class Alphaproteobacteria; order Caulobacterales; family Maricaulaceae; genus Litorimonas. The sequence goes on from JBCCCX010000100.1 coordinate 2,055, forward strand.
AACTCCACGCGGCTCTGTGCGAAATCGACCGCGTTCTCGGTGAAGTTCTTCATCGCGTAGAGAAGCTCCGGCCGTCGCCGGATCGTCAGCGGCAGTCCGCCCTCCGGCTGGTCGCTGTCCACGACGATGTCCTTGTCGCGGTCGATGAAGCCTTCCGCCGCTTCCTCCAGCAGGTCCTCCAGGCTGAGTTCCTCGTGGATGATGTCGGGCGTGTCCCCGCGCAGGGCGAGCTGTTCGAGAATGGACCGGCACCGCTGCGCCTGTTCCAGCAGGAGCTTCGCATCGTCGCCCATCGGCCCGTCCGGCAGGTCGCGCGTCATCTCCTTGGCCACGACCGCGATGGTGGCCAGAGGTGTGCCGAGCTCGTGCGCGGCCGCCGCCGCGAGGCTGCCAAGGGCGGACAGTTTTCGTTCCTGCGCCAGGCGCTGCTCGGTCATGGACAGGGCGGCGCTCATCTTGCGGCTCTCGGTCGTGGCGCGCCAGGCATAGAGCGAGGTGAAGCCCGTGCCCACGACGATGCTGGCCAGCATGCCGACCTCGAAGACGAAGGGCAGCTTGAAGTCGATGCCCGGTATCCAGGGCAGGGGGCTGTGCCAGAAGAGGAGCGCGGTGGCGGCGATCAGCGCCATGACCGCGACGGTCGTCAGCACGCCTTTCGACAGGGTCGTGGCCGATGTGACGACCGGGGCGAGGAACAGGATGGCGAAGGGGTTTTCGATTCCGCCGTTCAGGTAGAGCAGCAGGCCGAGCTGGAGAATGTCGAAGCCGAGCTGCGCCACGGCCTCGAAGTCGGACACGCGCCGGTCCAGCGGAAGCAGCAGCGCGACGACCGTGTTGACCAGCGCCGACACGCCAATGACGGCCATGGACGGCCCCAATGCGATGTCGAAGTCCAGCCCGTAGGCGACGATCAGCAGGGTGACGGTCTGGCCCAGCACCGCCCCCCATCGCAGCAAAACCAGCGTGTAGCGCCGCAACGCGCCGGTCAGTTCGCGCGGAGGCAGAACCGGCGCGGGCTCCGCGGCCGGTGTTTCCGTCATCTGGACTGCGGAAGAGGTCATCCGGTCCGGCTCTTTCGCTTTCTCGTCATGGATCGCCCCTATATACGCTTCGTCCAAACCCACCATGAGACAGAATATGCCCCTTCGTCCCCTTTCGTCCCTTGTTTGCCTTTCGGCTACGGCGCTGATCCTCGCCGCCTGCGGTCCCGCCGCCACGCAAGGGGAGGCCGGGCGGGCCGGGCCGACCGTGATCAGCAGCGGCGCCGCCCAGATCGGAGGTCCGTTCACCCTCGTCGACGACACCGGCGCGGTCGTGACCGAGGCCGAATTCGAGGGCCAGCCGACGCTCGTCTATTTCGGGTTCTCCTATTGCCCCGACGTGTGCCCGACCGCGCTGCAGAAGCTGGGCGCGGCGCAGGAACGGATGGGCGAGGCGGCCGACGACGTGCAGTTCGTGCTGGTCACCGTCGATCCCGAACGCGACACGCCCGAGCAGCTCGCCGTCTACATCACCAATAACGGCTTCCCGGAGGGCTTGCGCGGTTTCACGGGCACGGTGGAGCAGATCGACGCCATGAAGGCCACCTACAAGGTCTACGCCCAAAAGGTGCCGCTCGAAGACAGCCCGATGGACTATACGGTCGATCACCAGGACATCGTCTTCCTGATGGGCCGCGACGGCAAGCTGGCGGGCTATTACGGGCCGCAGCAGACCCCGGCCGACATCGCCGTCGGCGTCCGGCAGTATCTGGCGGAGAGCTGAAGTACAGCTTGGATTTACCCGCCAAATCCCTCCCCCGGGCAGGGGGAGGTGGCACGACTGCCGCAGGCCGAGTGACGGTGGGGGCCGAGCATCTCGGAAAAAAGACGACGCGAGTGATTGTCCGAGCCTGAAACGTTCGGCCCCCACCGACCCTTGCGCTTCGCGCTGCGGCCCACCTCCCCCTGCCCGGGGGAGGGATTTAATCGATTAGACTGAAAAACCAGACCTACCGGCTCGCGCCCGGCACCCACAGCACGTCCCCGCCGCCCTGTTCGTTGCACCAGCGGGCGGCGACGAAGAGAAAGTCCGACAGGCGGTTAATGTAGGCCATGGCCTGGTCGTTGACACGGTCATGGGCCGCGAACGTGACCATGGTGCGTTCCGCGCGGCGCGCCACCGTGCGGGCGAGATGGAGATAGGCGGCCGGGGCCGACCCGCCCGGCAAGATGAAGCTGGTCAGCGCGCTCATGTCGTCGTTTAGCGTATCGAGGTCGGCTTCCAGCTTTGCGACCTGGCTTGCCACGATGCGCAGCGCGTATTCGCTGTCGGGCTCGCCGTCCGCCGGCAGCGGCGTGGCGAGGTCCGCACCGAGATCGAACAGTTCGTTCTGGATCCGGGCCAGCATGCTATCCAGCGCCGTGTTCTCCAGATGCAGCCGGGCAATGCCGATCGTGCTGTTGGTTTCGTCCACGTCGCCATAGGCGGAGACGCGCGCGCTATCCTTGGACAGGCGGGAGCCGTCCACCAGCCCCGTCGAGCCGTCATCGCCCGTGCGGGTGTAGATCTTGTTCAGCTTGACCATGGCTGGGCCCCGTCCTTCCGCTCAGGATCCGTTGCGGATGCGGAAGGCGAAATAGAGCAGCAGGATCGCCACGGCCTGCGCCCCGACCCGCTTCCACATCCAGCTATTGGACCGTTGGCGCGCGCCGTCGTCCGTGCGGGCCATCTGCGACCCGCCCGTCACCAGTGTGACGACGACGTAGAGCATGGCGAGGGCGGCAAGGCCGATCAGAACGTAGAACATGGAAGGTCTCTCTTCGGTTTGTGCGTGTTGTCTATACGAACGGGAGGGCCGCCCGCTGCTAAATTCCTCCGTCGTCCACAGAAAAGCGCGGCGTCCCGCCTGACGGCCGCGAATCACCCCGGCTAGGACGACGTCCGCACGCACCTCCACATTTTCAACAGGACAAACGCCATGATGAGTGAAGCCGACCGCCAGGAACAGATGGGCGACGCCACGCGCGAAAAGCTCCGCCAGTTCATCGCCCGCATCGAACGGCTGGAAGCCGAAAAAGCCGAGCTGACCACGGACATTCGCGAGGTCTATTCCGAAGTGAAGGCGTTCGGCTTCGACACCAAAGTGCTGCGCAAGCTGATCTCCCTGCGCAAGCAGGACGTCAATGAACGCGCGGAGCAGGAGGCGCTGCTCGACCTGTATATGGGCGCGCTGGACGAGTAGGGTTTCGGCTTAGAGAACCTTGCGGGCTGGCTCCCGGTTTATGGTCAGGGGTTAGCTTTCAAATACCTCCCCCGGGCAGGGGGAGGTGGGCCGCCGCGCGTCAGCGCGCGGGTCGGTGGGGGCCGAGTCTCTCGGTCGTGGATGACGCTGGCGTCTGTCCGATACTGACAGTCTCGGCCCCCACCGTCACTCGGCCTGCGGCCGTCGCGCCACCTCCCCCTGCCCGGGGGAGGGATTCAAATGGGGTGTCGCAATTCAGCCACGCCTAACCACATTTCCCCTGAAACATATTCTTTGCCTGACCGCCTCTCGTTCGCTATATGTTCCGCCATGTCCGACTTCGACAAAGAGCAGTGGCAGGCGGAGCAGGCGGCGCGCGACGCGGCGTTGGACAAACAGCGCGAGAAGGAGCGCAAGGCGCGCGAACGCTCCGCGCGGAACGCCAAACGCAAGCTGGAACGCCTGCACCGCACCTTGAAAGAGACAGGCGAGCTGAACGATTTCGAGGCGGAGTTCTCCGAGAGCGTGTCGGAACGGCTGGAGCAGTTCGGCTCGGCCTTCCACGACCTGGAAAAGGGTCGCCCCGGCGATGCGCTCTCATTCGCCCAGAAACGCGTGGTCGCGGGCATGAACCGCAAGGTCAAGGAGCTGAAAAAGAAGCCTATCTCGGATGGAGACGACGACCCGGACGCGCTCGAACGCCCGCGCCGCGACCGGCCCAAACCGCGCTCCTCCTTCAAATCCAAGAAGTCGAAATTCACGCCGCGCGTGCGGCAATTGGACGAGGATTTCGGAGCAGACGAACCGGAGACCTCTCCGGCCGCGGAACGGACCACGTCGCCGGAGCCGGACGCATCGCGTCCGCCCGTCGGCAAACCTTTCCTGCGCGTCGTGAAATGAAAAACCCGCCGCTGTGTGGCGGCGGGTTGGCGAAGGCTGGCTTCGTATAGCGGGTTAGCGCATCGTGTAGGCGGGACGCATCATCACGCCCGTGCTCATGGCGGTGTCGAAACGCGTCTGGTCGAAGTCGCTTGCGCCTTCGGACAGGCGCACGAACTCCTGCGCGGCCGCCGTCGTGGAGATATCCGACTTGGCGCGGTGGGCGCTATATTCCGCGAACGTCACGCGGCCGTCGCCGTCGCCGTCATAGTCGGTAAACAGGCCGTAGGCCGTGGACATGTCACCCATCATGGGCTCCTGCGTGTCCATATCCATTTCGGCGTCCATATCTGTTCCGGATGCGGTCACGGTCACGCGCGTCGTGCCCGGATCGACCACGGTCGTGGTGGTCGTCGTTTGCGTGGTCGTCATGCCGTCCTCGGTCATGGACGTCACGGTCTCTGATGTCGTCATGTCGGCATCCATATCAACGGTGCCGTCCATGTCGATCATCGACAGGGCCGCTTCGTCCAGCGTGCCATCGTCTCCAGCCAGCCGGACGAACTGGACGGCGCTGTCTGCGGCGCTCCAGCCATGGTTGGTTTCGAAGTGGTTGGAAAACTCGGTGAAATCGACCCGGCCGTCATTATTGGCGTCGATCTGTTCCATCTTGATGGCATGGGTTTTCTCCATGCCTTTCGCGCCGTGGTCATGGGCGAAGGCCGGGGCTGCGACGAGCAAAGCCAGAGAAGTGGTCAGGGTGAGGCGGTTTTTCATGTCAGAGTCCTTTGGAGTCGGGTTTGTGTAAGGGTGCAACGCCCGAACGCCGCGGATCGTTCTCATCCACATCATCTGGCACATGATCTGGCACATAAGCTGGCCGGAATCGGCCCAAGGCAATCAGAGGCCGCGATCGGCTCTATCCTCTTCCCACCAGGCGCTCTCGAAAGCGTGCGTCACCTCGCCGGCGATTTCCTCGTTGGGCGTAATTTCGAGGATGCGCCCTTGGGCAGGACCGTCCACAGTGTCAGGCCACAGGGTCACCAATGCGGTGGCATCGTAGCCATCCATCCACGTCGAACTTTCGGCGACTCGAACGGCATAGAGCAGCTCCGCCGGGTCGAGCACCGCGTCGTCGCCGCTGATGCGGGTGAAATGCTGCGCGGCCTGTGTGGACGACACGCCCTGCGCGGCGGCGAAGGCTTCGAATTCGCCGAACTCCACGCGCCGGTCATTGTCCTGGTCGATGGCGGCGATGGAGGCAGGCAGCTCGAGCGCGCCGGCATCGGGCAGCGACAGCGCGGCCCCCACGAGGATCAAAGCGACGATTGCGGCCTGTCGGCTCATGACGGTCTCCTTTCGCGACGGTCTCCTTTCGACAGATCCGCACCTGCGCTCGGAATGTGACGGGAAAAGGGCGCAGTCTGGCCCATTCCGGGAAGAACGTCCGTCCCGCGCAAACCGCTTGAAACGTGTCCGGCGCTCCGCCAAGTCGGGGACCATGTCCATGTCACGGCCGTCCGGCCCGATCCTCAGTCTCGACAGCGTGTCGAAATCCTTCGGCGGGGCCCCGGCCGTGTCCGACGTCAGCCTCGACGTGCGGCGCGGAGAGATTGTGGGCTTTCTCGGCCCCAACGGGGCGGGCAAGACGACCAGCCTTCGCATGGCGCTGGGCTATGTCGCACCGGACCAGGGCGCGGTGCGCCTGTTCGGGCAGCCGCCGGGCGAAAGCGCCTTCGGCCGTGTCGGCTTCCTCCCGGAAGAGCGCGGCCTCTACAAGAAACAGAACGCCCGGGAATCCATCGCCCATATGGCGCGCCTGAACGGCATGGCCAAGCGCGAGGCCTTTCGCACGGCCGACGAACTGCTCGACCGCTACGGTCTGGGCCACGCCAAACGCAAGAAGAACAAGGACATGTCCAAGGGCATGGCGCAGAAGGTCCAGCTCCTGTCCGCCATCGCCCACGACCCGGAATTCTACATACTCGACGAGCCCTTTTCCGGCCTCGATCCCGTGAACCAGCAGGTGCTGGAAGCCATGGTGCGCGAGATTGCGGGCCGCGGACGGACCATTCTCTTCTCCACCCATGTCATGGAACATGCGGAGCGGCTCTGCGACCGTATCCTGCTGATGAGCAGGGGGCGCAAAGTTTTCGACGGCACGGTGGAGGCAGCGCTCGACCACGCGCCCCGGCGCATCGTCATGGCGTCCGAGAATGCCGGGCTGCTGGACGCGGTCCGCCCCTTCGCGGACGATGTGGATCGGCGCGAGGACGGGTCGCTCGACCTGCTGCTGTCCCGCACCGCGCAAACGCCGGACCTGCTGGAGCGCTGCGTCGAGGCGGGCGTGCGCCTGACCCGGTTCGAGCCCATGCGGGCCAGCCTGCACGAGGCCTTCGTGGCGCTGGTGGGCGAGGATGTTCGCGCCGACCTCGAAGCCGACGCGGCCCGCGACGCCCTGGAGCAGGCAGCATGATGGAGCAAGCGGCATGAGCGCCACATCCCGCCCGCGGTCCGGCCTGCCCAAATGGAACCGCATCTGGCTGATCGCGATGCGTGACTTCATGGGATATGTGAAGACGTGGGGGTTTTGGCTGTCCTTCCTGTTTCCCGTGCTGGGCCTTGCCTTCGGCCTGCTGATCAGCAGCACGGACATCGACCTGTCCCCGCCGCGCTACGAGGCCGTGATCGACAGTACGGGTTTCCACGGCGACGCGATCATCGAATTCTACGCCGACGAACGGGCCGAGCAGGCGGAGGATGCGGTCAGGGCGCTCGCCGCGCTGTTGCCCGAAGACGAACGAGCGGCCTTCCGCGCGCGCGTCGAGGCGCGCGGCGCGACGGCAAGCCTGAACGAGCTGCGCGAACGCTATCCGTCCGTCGCCGAACAGTTCGAGCTGCCGCCCGCCTCCATGGTCTTCGTCGACCCGCCCGCGAACAGTCTCCCGGCGCTCATGCCGTGGCTGGAAGGCGAGCGCACCCTCGAGGTGGACGGCCGGGCGCGCAAGCTCAACGGGGTCATCGTCATTCGCGGAACGCGCGACGCGCCGGAGCCGCAATATTGGTCGCGCAATTTCAACAACGCCCCGGCCGAGCGCCTGATCAACCGCTATTTGCGCGACAAGGCCAAACGCGCCTTCCTCGCGACGGGCAACCTCACGGCGGAAGGCTACGATGAGGCGGTGTCGGGCCGCACGCGCGTCTCCGTCTTCGATCCGTCGGCGCTCTCAACCGGCACGGAGGACGACGCCTCCGCCGTCTCCATGCTCGACAGGTTGCCCTTCTTCGCGGGCATCGCGATGGCCTTCTTCCTGCTGATGACCATTTTCGCCGGGTCCTTCATGTTGCTGACCTCCATGATCGAGGAGAAGATGAACAAGCTGCTGGAGATGATGCTGGCCTCCACGCGCTTTTCGGAAATCATGCTGGGCAAGATGCTGGGCGCGGCCTTGCTGACGCTGGCGTCGCTGGCGCCCTACATATTGCTGATCCTGGGCGGGCTCGTCGGTTTCCTGCTGTTCGGCGAACCGGAACATGTATCCGCCATCCGGGAGGCGCTCCCGCTTTCCACCGTGCTGATCTTCACCGTGTTCCTGGTGCTGGGCTACGTCTTCTACGCCTCCATCCTCATCGCGCTCGGCGCGCTGGCGCAGAGCATGCAGGACGCGCAGACCCTGTCCCTCCCGATCATGTTGGTCATGTTCATGGGACTGGGCGTGATCATGTACGGCTTCAACGCGCCGGATAGCGGCCTGGTGACCGCCGCGTCCATCTTCCCGCTGACCTCGCCCTTTGCCATGATGATCCGGCTCGCCTCCGATCCGCCGCTCTGGCAGGTCCTGCTCTCCATCGGGCTGCTCGCGGCTTCCGTCGTGGGCGTCATGTGGGTGTGCGCGCGCATCTTCCGTTTCGGCGTTCTGTCCGGGTCGGGTGTGGCCGCCATCACCGGGTGGTTTCGCCGCACCGTTTTGCGCCGCGCCGCGCCAGCCCCCAGATCGACGCCATGAACCACGACGCCATGAGTTCCGATACCGTGAGCCCCGACACTATGAGCCCGGACGCCGCCCGCAACGCCATTCTCGACGCCGCCCTGCGCGATGCCGCCTTCGAAGGCTGGACCGACACCATGCTGGCCGGGGCGGCTGCGCGCGCGGGTCTGCCCAAGGGCGCGCCCGCGCTCTATTTCCCGGGCGGCGTGATCGACGTGATCGCCTTCTGGTCCGACCGGATGGACGCGGCCGCGCGCGCCAAGATCGAAGCGCTCGATCTGGACGGCATGAAGATCCGCGACCGCGTCACACAGAGCGTCGTGCTGCGCCTGTCGGAGATCGGCCGGCACGAGGAGGCCGCCCGCCGCGCCCAGGCGCGGCTCGGTCTGCCGGACGGTCTGGGCACGGCCGCGCGCCTGACCTGGAACGCGGCCGACATGATCTGGCGCGCTATCGGCGACACCTCGACCGACGCCAATTTCTATTCCAAGCGCGCCGTGCTGTCGGCCGTGCTGGCCTCCACGGCGCCGGTCTGGCTGGGCGACGCCTTGCCGGACAAGCCGGAAGCCCGCCGCTTCCTCGACCGCCGCATCCAGAACGTTATGCAGTTCGAGACGCTGAAATTCCGGGTCCGCAAGGCGACGGAAAATGCGCCCAACCCGGCCGAGCTGCTGGGCCGCCTACGCTACGGCTCGCGCCGCGGTGGCGTGCCCACACGCCGCCGGAAACGCCGCATCCGGCGCGGCGCGGGTTAGGGCGCAGGTGTAGAAAAGCGTCACTGTCCCCGGCATTTATTGCCGGGGTCTGATCTCGGGAAAGACCACAAGACGATGGGGCAGTGACAAAACCTCTTGTGGACCAAGAAGACGGCAGACC
>JBCCCX010000101.1:0-10993 GCA_039033275.1 Pseudomonadota bacterium
TCGCCGCCGAACGTCGTCGTCTCCAAACCGTGCTTGGAGATGAACCTCCAGCCATCGTCGATCGCATTGCGCGCCCTTTGAAAGTCCAGGCGCCGGCCGCTGGACTGGCTCATATGGGCTTGGCTCAACAGCACCCACCGCTCCGCCACGGCCATCTGCTCCTCCCGGGTCGCTGTCGGCGATGCCGCGATGGCTGTGCGGTAAAGGTCGATGCGCAGCTTTGGATCCGGTTCCAGACCCGCGAGATTGTGCGCCAACACCCCTGTCAGCGCGTCATCTTCGCCCAAGATTTCGAGACTGGCATCCAATGCCTTCCGGGCCTGCAGGCGGGCCGCGTCGGCATCCTGTGCCTCCAAGGCTGCGCGGTAGGCATTATAGGGCTCCAGGACTTCAGGCGGTGTGCCCGCCCAGGCCTCTCCTGCCGACAATGCGCCGAGCACAAGTGCGACACCGACGGATCTGCGTAACGTTTCTATCAACATAGCGAACCCTTCTCGTTCCGACACGCCCTACAAGTCATGTCCGCAGCCAGCGCCCTTCGGCTCAGTACAGAGTGCGCCCGTCACGGTCTCTCAGAATGAACCGCGTGCTTGTCCGCAGGCCTTCGCGGTAGCCGTCCGGCTCGTCCTCGGTTTTGGGCGGAAAGGTCCATTCGCTGAGCGCCTGGGTCGCGGCTTCCTCGTAGAAAGCGGGCCAGCTAGCCAGAACCTCGATATCGGTCGGCTCTCCATCGTCGGTCACATCATATTCCAGAACGACGATGCCGGATTGCCCGGCGCGCCGGGGCATCTTGGGCGGACGGCGTTCGAGCGGAGACAGCTTTGCGGGTCCCTCTTTCATATGATCGAGCGGCCAGTGATAGCCTAGCCGATCGTCCCGTGGCGCGGCTTTGCCCGATTTGGCCGCGCCCTCTGTCGTCCGGGCCGTACTATCGGTGACGACAAACTGGGTGTAGAGCCATCGCGCCGTGACGGCCTTGCGCATGTCGGCATGGTTTGGGTTGTCCGGCGACAGGGCGTCGAGAATGCTTTGATAGAGCAGCGCAGCCTGCAGATGCTCCCCCATCGCCTCCTTGGCGAGTCCCGCGACGAGCCGGGCCTCCATATAGGCCGGATCGTCCGCCGCTATGTCCAATGCGGCATAGCGGGCAAGCGCCATGCTCGCGGCTTCGTCCGCCTTGCCCTCGACCCCATTGCGCAGATGGTCGTCCGCCAGTTGTACCAAGGCGCGAGCGAACGCCGAACTTCCGAACAGGCCATTGTCTCCGGCGTAGCGGATCAGCTCGACATTCAGCCGCTGCGCCGGAACGAACTGCCGGCGCGCGCGCAGGGCGTCACTATAGGCTAAACCCCGTTCCAGATAGAGGTGCGGCCGGTCCGCCTCCGCGGAAAGGGCGATCTCGACACTCTGCTTGAGGGCGTCCATATCCTCATCGGTGGGATCGTCGGGGTTGCCGGTCTGGGCGAAGGCGAAGGCGAGCGTTCCCGTTCGGGCACTGTCCGGCGCGGTATCGGTGGACCTGAGCCAGGCCGCGCGTGCGGCGTCTCGGTCCAAGGGAGCCGCATCCGTCAGTCCTTCGCTTTCCGGCATGGCCCGCATGTCGGCCTGAGCGAGAGCATATGGCGCAGCGGCGGCGAGTAAGACGACCGCTAATATGCACCGGATTCCAGAATGCATCATCCCATCTCCTTCGGCGAATTCAGGGCGTCCGACCATTGCCGCGTGAAGAAAGCGGGCGGGCCGGCGATCAACAGGACGTAGAAACCGTATCCGGCACTGACGAGCAGGACGGCCAGCAAGGAGAGCGGACTGAAAAGCGAGGCATCGCGCATCGTCTCCAGCGCCGCCTGTGTCGCGTCTGGATCCAAACCGGTCATCAGGGCGGCCAGGTCGCCACCCGTCAGCTCCGCAAAAGCCAGCATCATGGCAATCGTCATCAGCGTATAAGTCACGACATAGGCAATGAGTCCGGCCACTAGCATCGCGCCAAACAACGCCCAGAACCGGTTGCGCGACACATGGCTTGCGGCGAGCACATGGGGCTTGCCGCGCAGCGCCGTCAACGCACCTGCCGGAAGGAAGCGCACGAGAAACCAGATCATCGCGACGAACATGCCGATATAGCCGACGACGCCGAGCAGGACGGCAAAGACCATGGCGGCCCCTCCGGGTGCCAGCGTTCCGAGACAGATCGCAAGACCTAATACGACAACGGTGCCCAGCGTGACGAGCAGGTACAGGCCGTAATAGCCGAGCATGGCGAGAAACTGATTAAGCTCGCCCCGGCCCAGGCGGAGTGGAGCGTTGCCACCATATTCCCCGTTGAAGTAGCCGCGGAAAAATGCCGCGCGAACCAAGGACATGACGGCAAAGTAGCCAAGGCTCAGCAAGCCGACCGCCAAGAAAACGCGAACCAGTATTCCCGAGATCCGTTCCGCATCGCCCGGATTGGCGGTCGCTTCGGCCGAGAGGAGCATCAGCTCCATATAAGCCGGCCCCATGACCGGTAGGACGAGGATCGTCAGAATGAAAAACAGCGCTGTCGCCCATGCCCAGAGAATAAGGAAGAACCGCATCCCCCCACCCGACCGGAACGCGCCGAACATGGCTTCCGTAATCTCGTAATCCTTGGAATAGGGCGCAGGCGTGAGGTCGGTCATCGGTCCCCCTTTCAACATTGAGCGTAGGCAAGGCCCGTGCGCGTGACAACCGGTCGCAGACACGCCGAACCCATATGACACGCTGAACCCATATCTTGCGCCCCTTGTATGACGGCCCTACGTCCGGCGCATGACACGCCCCGTTCACATCGTCGGCGCCGGACTGGCCGGATCGGAAGCGGCCTGGCAGGTCGCGGAAAGCGGCGTGCCCGTCGTGCTGCACGAGATGCGGCCATCGCGAATGACCGCCGCGCACCAGTCTGGCGGCTTTGCGGAGCTGGTCTGCTCCAACTCTTTCCGCTCGGATGACCATCTCGGCAATGCGGTCGGGCTGCTGCACGAAGAGATGCGCCGCAGTGGTTCGCTCATTATGGGCATGGGCGAGGTCCACAAGCTGCCGGCGGGCGGTGCGCTGGCCGTGGACAGGGACGGCTTCTCCGACGCGATCACGACGCTACTAAGCCAGCATCCCAATATCACGATCCAATATGGCGAGGTCACGGGGCTGCCGCCTGCCGAATGGGGCAATACGATCATCGCGACAGGGCCGCTGACCGCTGACGGGTTGGCCAAGGCGATCCTGGCGCAAACCGGCACGGACTCGCTCGCCTTTTTCGACGCCATCGCGCCTATCGTCTATCACGATAGCATCGACTTCGACGTGGCATGGATGCAGTCGCGCTACGACAAGGGCGACGGGGCCGACTACGTCAACTGTCCGCTCGACCGTGACCAGTACCATGCCTTCATCGAGGCGCTGGTCGCCGCCGACCAGACCGAATTCAAGGATTTCGAGAAGGACACGCCCTATTTCGAGAGCTGCCTGCCGATCGAAGTGATGGCAGGGCGTGGGCCGGAGACGCTGCGCTACGGCCCCATGAAGCCCGTCGGGCTGACCAACCCGCACAACCCGTCCGTCAAGGCCCACGCCATCGTCCAGCTGCGGCAGGACAATGCGCTTGGCACGCTCTACAACATGGTCGGTTTCCAGACGAAAATGAAATATGGCGCGCAGACCGATGTGTTCCGCATGATTCCGGGACTGGAGAAGGCCGTGTTCGCGCGGCTCGGCGGCATCCACCGCAACACCTTCATCGACAGCCCCAAGCTGCTGGACGGGCAGTTGAGGCTAAAATCGCGGCCGGACCTGCGTTTCGCGGGTCAGATCATGGGTGTTGAGGGATATGTCGAATCGGCTGCCCTGGGCCTCGTCGCCGGGCGCATGGCGGCCGCCCAGGCCAAGGGAGAGACGCTCGCTCCGCCGCCCGCCACGACGGCGCTCGGCGCGTTGGTGGAGCACGTCACGGGCGGCTTCATGGACGGCCCCAAAGCGAAGTTCCAGCCGATGAACGTGAATTTCGGCCTGTTCCCACCTGTCGAGACACTGGTGATGAAGAATCCAGACGGATCGCGGGCCAAAGGCAAGCAGAAAACGCGTGTGAAACGCCGCGCCATGGCGGAGCGGGCCTTGGCCGATATTGCGGGGTGGGGCTGACGCCCGCTTGCTCATTTGTGGCTCGTCCCCGGCATTTATTGCCGGGGTCTGGCCTACGGAATGCTCACAAGACCAAATGTTTCAACCGTTCGCGTCTTGTGAAGCAGGTTGAGACCAGACCCCGGCAATAAATGCCGGGGACGAAGCATTGGTTGACGAAAGCTGATTACAAACGTCCTGTCACCACACTCCGTAACATCCGCGCCTGCTTCGCCACAGGCGCGTAGCTCGGAACGTCCTGTTTGGGGTCATACCCTGCCCGGCCCATCCGATTCACGAACCCTGGCACCAAGGCGACGTAGGCGAGTGAGGGCAGCGCCTCATTAGGCTTCTTCTCCCTCGCCTCAGCATAGGCAGCCTCCGTCGCCTCAAGCAACGCCGTGAACTCGAGCTTCGCCAGCATGCCGTCGGAATAATAGCGGTAGCTCCGCGCCAAGCCGCACAAGCCCCAGGCGCGCCCTGCGGCCTCGCCGCCCTCTCCGCCACACACAGCCACGGCGGCCTTGGCGAGCGCGCCGGACGTGGCGTTGGCGTAATCGCGTGCAGCGTCGATCGTCTCGAATGCGCGGGGGTCGAGGTCTCGCTCCCGGCCGTCGATAATTCGGTCCATTAGAAAACGGGGCAGTACCGTCTGCGCCACCATTTCCGCTAACGGCGTGGCCACCTCATGCTGGCGGACGGATTTACCTGTATAGATTTCCTCCAGACAGTCGCGCCACCATTGATAGCGGATGCGGCCCATCATGGGCTCGCTGACCAACTCCGGCACCTTCGCCAATTCGGCGTGAAAAGCGTAGAGCGCGAAGAGCCGGTCGCGCACGTCCGGGTCAGCGAGTCGCGCGGCGCGCATCCGGTCCGGGTCCATCGAATCGAGGCGTGCAATCACTGGGCTGTCGATGTGGATCGCCATGAAGGGCCCTGCTTCGGGTTGCGGAACCGGGGCCGAATGCCTATCGCTGGGGCACGAAGCAAGTTCAGCCCCTGCGAAAGGACACCTTATGCGCCGTCTGTCTACCTTCCTCGGAAGCGGAGCCGCCCTGCTGGCGACCCCCGCCCTCGCCCATGTCGGCGACCATGGCGAGCATGGCGTCGCGCATTTCCTCGCCGATCACGGTTTCGCCGCGGGCCTCGCCGCGCTGGCAATCATCGCTGTGGGTGCGATCCTTCTTATGAACCGGAAAGGATAAGACCCATGATTCACTCCCTCCTCTCCCGTCTGGACCTACCCGAAGCGGACGCGCATTGCGACATTCCCTGCGGCATCTACGATGCGCGCATCGTGCAATATTATGCGGTATCCGCCCTGCGCCAGATCGACATCCTGCTTGGCCTGAAGGATAAGGGCCTGTCCGACACGGCGTTCGCCATGCAGGTCGCGCGCAACACGGCCAAGAAGGAAGAAATGGCCGAGAAGTGCAAGCACGAGACCCGCGTGATCTGGGGCGACTTCATGAAGCCCAAGAACCAGGACGACATGGCCAAGTGCCACGAGCTGGCGCACGGCATCATGCTGGCCGGATCGGCCGTGAAGCAGGATCTGCACCGCGAAGACGGCGAGAAGCTGGTCGATCTCGCCAACCAGTTCGCGGAAGTTTTCTGGGCGTCGAAAGGCGTGAAGACTAAGACGGTCACGACGCCCTACGCGCCCAATGTCGAGGTCGTCGAGCCGGACCTCTAAGGTGGCTGGACACGCCAAGGAAAAGCCCCGGCCGCGACCGGGGCTTTTTCATGCCTGACGAAACGCCATGTTCGGATTGAAACTCTACCGTGTCCGGGGCGACTCCATGGTCCCGACCCTTACCTCGGGCGATCTGCTGTTGCTGCGAAGGCGACACGCCCGGCGTGGGGAGATCGTCGTGGTCGCCCATCCGCGTCACGGGGTGATCGTGAAACGGATCGGGCCTGACGGGTCCTTGATAGGCGACGGACCGGATAGCTCGGACGGGCTCGGCCCCTACGATCCGGCGACGCTCATCGGCGTCGCCGTCATCGCGATCACGCCGGCTGGGGTGCGGCGTCTTTCGGCGCGTCGATCCGGGAACCGCGCTTGAGCTTCAGCAAGAGCAGCATCGGGCTGGCGACGAAGATGGACGAATAGGTCCCGACCAATACGCCCCAGATCATGGCAAACGAGAAGCCCTGCAATCCCGGCCCGCCGAGAAAGAATAGGGCAGACAAGGCCAGCAGCGTCGTGACGGAGGTCAGGATGGTGCGCGACAGCGTGTCGTTGATGGAGATATTGATGACCTCCTCCAACGGCATCTTCTTGTATTTGCGCAGGTTTTCCCGGATGCGGTCGTAGACGATCACCGTATCGTTCAGCGAATAGCCCACAATGGTGAGAATGGCCGCGATGATGGCGAGGTTGAATTCGATCTGGAACAGCTCGAACACGCCGAGCGTCAGGATGACATCGTGCAACAGCGCGATCACCGCCCCGGCCCCGAACTGCCATTCGAAGCGGAACCAGATATAGGCCAGTACCAAGCCGAGCGCGAGCACGACCGCGAGCAGGCCCTTGCGCCGTAGCTCGCCCGACACCTTGCCGGAGACAGTCTCCGTCGCGTCGATCCGGATGTCGCCATATTCGGCCTGCAACGCGTCGATCAGGGCGGCCTGCGCGACCTGCTGCGCGTCCGTCTGGGCTTCGCGAGATTCTTCGCCCTCCGTGTCGGCCGCCTCCTCTTCGACCTGCAGCGGAAGACCGATGCGAAGATAGTCGTATGTGATGGGCGAACCTGCCGGTTGGGAAATGTTCTGGACGGTGGAGCCGCCGAACCGCGTCTGCACGAACTCTTGCGCATCGTCCGGCGGCGCATCACCGAAATCCACGACCGTGACCACGCCGCCGCTGAAATCGATGCCGTAATTCAGCCCTTTGGTGAAGAACCAATAGGACGACACCAGCACGGCGATGAGCGACAGGATGCCCGCGATCATCCGCACTTTCAGGAACGGGACGCGCGGCTCGACCGGCATCAGCTTGACCATGGAAATGTCGCGCATGTCCGTCTCCTAGATGGGAAGCGATTTGGGCCGCGTGCCGCGCAGCCAGGTCGCCGTCAGCAGACGGGCGAAGACGACCGCCGTGAAGACCGAGGTCACGATGCCGATAGCCAGCGTCACGGCAAAGCCGCGCACGGGGCCGGATCCGACGAAGTAGAGCGTGATGGCGGCGATCATGGTGGTGATGTTGGCGTCCAGGATCGGCGCGAGCGAGCGGCGATAGCCCGTCTCGATCGCGTTGACGGGTGGACGGCCATTGTGCGTCTCTTCGCGGATGCGCTCGAAGATCAACACGTTGGCGTCCACCGCCATACCGATGGTCAGGATGATACCCGCAATGCCCGGCAGGGTCAGCGTTGCGCCGAGCATGGTCAGCGCGGCCGCGATCAGGGCGATATTGGTCGCCAGCGCCAGCACGGCGATGGTCCCGAAACGCAGTCCGTAGGACAACCACATGAATAGCGCCACGCCGATCAGGCCGATGATGGATGCCACCTGCCCCGCCCGGATGGACGCTTCGCCCAGCTCCGCCGATACGGTGCGTTCCTCCACGATCAGCAGCTTGGCGGGCAGCGCACCGGCATTGAGCAGACGCGACAGCTCCGAGGCACTGTCAGGCGTGAAGGAACCCTCGATGAAGCCCCGGCCGCCCGTGATAGCGGAACGGATGTTGGGCGCGGTGATGATCTCGCCGTCCAGCACGACCGCGAAGGGGCGTCCGATATTGCGCGCCGTCATCTCGCCGAACAGGCGGGAGCAGCGGAAGTTGAACTTGAAGTTCACGATAGGCTGGCCGCGGTCGGGATCCACGCCGGGTGAGCTGTTCTCAAGGCACTCGCCCGTGATGCGGGTGCTTTCTTCCACGATCAAACCACCGCCTTGATCCTGATGCGGGAAGTAGCGCGTGCCGATGCTGGCCAGGCGCGCATCGCCGGTCTCGGCGTCGAACGTGCTGATGGCCTGGCTGAGCGCGCGCTCATTGTTGCTGTCTGCGTGGACGAGATGGAAGGAAAGGTTCGCCGTCTTGTTGATGGCGGCCTTGATCTCGTCAATATTCTTGGCCCCCGGCACCTGGAGCAGGATGCGGTCATCGCCCTCGCGCACCAGCGTCATTTCCGTCGTCCCCGATGGGTCGATCCGGTCCCGCAGCACCTCGATGGATTGGTCGATGGTGCGTTTGCGGATGAACTCGATCTGCGCGTCCGTTATTTCGACGGAAAAACCGTCATTGCCCACGGACTCCACGATGGTGGTCCGGGGGGAGCCGATCGTGCTGGGGTCCACGGGCACGCTCAGGGTACGCACGACGTCCAGCGCGGCCGCCTGGTCCTCGGCGCGGCGCATCTTGCCGACGACGCGGCCCTGGACGATCCGGACATTCTCGGCCCGCAGACCGGCGTCGCGCAGTTCCGTCAGGATACCGGTGCGTTCATTGACCAGTGCCTGTTGCAGCACGCTGGACAGGTCGACTTCGAGCAGCATGTGCGCGCCGCCCTGCAGGTCGAGACCGAGATTGACCGTGTTCTGCAACCAGCTCGGCAGCGCTTGGCGCGTATCCGGCTTCATCGCATTGGGAGAGGCCAGGAGGATGCCAACGGCGACAAGGCCGATAATGAAGAACATCTTCCAGCGTGAGAAAAAGAGCATCCGGGGCGCGCCTAGTCGTTGGCTGCGTTTTTGCGGTTGCGCACGTCCGCGATCATGGTGCGCACGACTTTGACGTCGTTGTTCGCGTTCAGCGTGATCGTCAACTCGTCATCCGTCACCTTCTTGACCTTGCCGACCAGGCCGCCGCTCGTCACGACTTCGTCGCCGCGCGCAATGGCCTCCAGCATGGCCTTGTGCTTCTTCATGCGCTGGCTCTGCGGACGGATCAGCAGGAAGTAGAAGATGAGGCCGATCAGGGCCAGCATCAGGAACTGGCCGCCAACGGCCGCCCCGGCCCCGCCTGCCGGCGCGGCCTGTTGGATGAGGGTGAAGAACATAAGTGGCTCCGCCTGTGAACGGACAGGGACCCACGCCCCGTCCGCTAAGTCTGGCGGCTATATATAGGCCGGACACTCGTCCGCAAGCGAAGCGGACAGGCGATGCCCGGAAAAAGCGTATGGATCGTGCGGGTCGCGCCCTTCGCGCAACAGTCTCCTAACGCGACAGGCAATGACCGGACGGTAGCTGGAGGCGCTGTCCGGGTTGCAGGATGAAAGGCGACGACAAGCCGTTGGCGGCGGCGATGTCCGCAACAGCCACGCAGGTCCGTCGAGATATGGCGTAGAGCGAGTCCTTGGGTGCGACGGCATAGACGGCCGACTTGGGCGTCTGCGGTTGTGCGGCCGGCTGAACCATACGGTTCGGGTCTGCGGCCTTCTGCGGGATCGTCAAGGTCTGCCCCAACGCTATCGCTGCGCCGTCCAGCCCGTTGGCCTGCTGGAGTTCCGACAGGGACAGGCCGTAACGGCGCGAGAGACCGTAAAGCGTGTCGCCTTCCACGACCAGATGGTGTGCCGCTTCTGTGGCTTGCGGTGCGGGTGCGGATTGGACACTCACGGTCGGGGTGTTTCCGGCTGTCTGTGTGAGGGCGCGGTGGAAACTGCGGATTCGTTCCGCCTCGGCCTCGACGGCGGCGGTATCGGACGCGCTAGGCGGGTTAGCGAATGCGCCCCCCGTCACTGACAGAGACAGAATAAGGGCTGGCAGGATTGGGCGGCGCATAGGGTCCTCGCGGATTGACGTTCGCGAAGAGTGAAGCGGCGTGGTTAAGGAACGCTAAACCGGTGCGTCGAGCCCGGCCTTCCGCTCCACGATACTGACCGCAATGATGGACAATTCGTAGAGCAGGTAAATCGCTCCGCCGAGGATGAACTGCGTGATCGGGTCGGGCGGCGTGGCGAAGGCGGCAAAGACGGCGATGCCCAAGAGGGCATATTTGCGCCAGCGCCGGAGCTGGCCAGAATCAACGATGCCCGCGCGCCCCAACAGCGACAGGATGACGGGGAGCTGGAAAGACAGGCCGAACGCCAGGAACAACGTCGTGGACAGTTTAAGGTAGTCGGCGATGCGCGGCAGCAGTTTGATCTCCTGGTCGCCGCCGATGGCCTGTTGGCCCAGCGCAAATTCCATGACGAAAGGAAAGACGAAGAAGAAAACGAGGCTTGCCCCCGCCAGGAACAGAACCGGGCTGAGGATGAGGTAGGGCAGGAAAGCCTGCTTCTCATTGTTATAAAGCCCCGGCGCGACGAAGCGGTAGAGTTGATAGGCGATGATCGGAAAGCCGATCACAATGCCCCCGAACAGGGCGATTTTCAACTTGACGAAGAACGTCTCCAACGGCTGCGTGGCGATGATTTCCATGTCCAGCGGCGGCTTGCCCGCCTCGGCCATGCGCGCATTGTAGCGCAGCAGCGCCTGCTCGAACGGCCAGAGCAGCCAGTCCACGATATAGCCCAGAAAGGGAACGCAGGCGACCATGCCGCCGACCACGCCGAGCACGGACTTGATCAGGCGCGAGCGAAGCTCGTTCAGGTGATCGAGCAATGGCGCGCGCGAGGCTTCCACCTCGTTGGTCTCCAGTCGCGGCTGCTCCGTCATGTCTTGTCGGACGACAGGTCGGTCGCGTCGCGTAATTCCGTATTCAGGTCGCGGATGTCACTATCCAGATCCTCATCGAGATAGCCGAGGTTCTTCATCTCGGCGATCTCGGCGCGAAGGGCCTTGATCTCGTCATCCGCATCCATCTCGTCGAAGGCGTCGCGAAATTCCTGACCCATCATGCGGATGCGCGCCATCCAGCCGCCTAGCGTACGCATCAGTTTCGGCAGGTCCTTGGGGCCGACCA
>JBCCCX010000102.1:0-10991 GCA_039033275.1 Pseudomonadota bacterium
ATCCGCATCTGGGCTTCGGCGCCGGACCGCATTTCTGCCTCGGCAACCAGCTCGCCCGACTGGAGCTGCGCGTCGCGCTGACGCGGCTTTATGAACGTTTTCAGGGTTTGGAGCTTCAGAATATGGAACCCGTCTATCACGAACGCCCCGGCCACCGCGCGTTAAAGCGCCTGACCGTGAGGCTCGCCGCGTGAACGAGAGTGAACGCATCGCCAAACGCCTGGCCCGCGCCGGGGTAGCGTCCCGCCGGGAAGCGGAGCGCATGATCGAAGCGGGCCGGGTCAGCGTGAACGGCAAATGGCTCGACACGCCCGCTTTCACCGTCACGGCCAAGGACGCGGTCGAGGTGGACGGTAAACCGATCGCCGCCAAGGAGCCGCCGCGCCTTTGGCGCTATCACAAACCGCCCGGCCTCGTGACCAGCCACAAGGACGAGCGCGGCCGCCGCACCGTGTTCGATGCTCTGCCCGTGGAACTGGGCCGCGTCATCAGCGTCGGCCGGCTCGACCTGACGAGCGAGGGCCTGCTGCTGCTGACCAATGATGGTGAAATCGCGCGGCAGCTGGAACTGCCCAGCACAGGCTGGTCGCGCCGCTACCGCGCGCGGGCCTACGGCAAGACGACGCAGGAGAAGCTCGACACGTTGAAAGCCGGGATCGAGATCGACGGCCGGATGACGGGCCCGATCGAAGCCACGCTGGAGACGGAAAAAGGCGACAATGTCTGGGTCGAGGTGATGATCCGCGAAGGCAAGAACCGCGAAGTCCGGCGCGCGCTGGAAACGCTCGATTTGCAGGTCAACCGCCTGATCCGTACCAGCTACGGCCCGTTCCAACTACTGACCCTGCAACGCGGCGCGGTGGAGGAAGTGGGGCGCAAGCAGCTGCGCGACCAGGTCGGGCATCTGGTCGACATTCCGCGCGAACAGGACCGGCATAAACGAAAACCGCCGAAACGCGGCACCCATGCCAGCAAAAAGGCCAAGACCGACGCCGCGCCGGGCGCGCGCAAGGCGGCGCAAACGCAGAATGCCAAGCGGCCACCGCCGAAAAAGGCACAGGGCGGACGGAAGAGTGGCCTCCCGAGGAGGCGGGGGTAATGCCGCAAATCAATGATCCGTCCCCGGCATTTATTGCCGGGGCCTGTCATCCCTCTGCCTCACAAGACGCGACTTGTGAGGAAGTCCTCGACCAGACCCCGGCAATAAATGCCGGGGACGAAACTTTTTGACATGCGCATAGTCTCCGGCTCGCACCGTGGGCGCACCATCCATACGCCGGATGGGCGCAATACGCGGCCCACTTCGGATCAGACGCGCGAGTCGCTGTTCAACATTCTCGACCATGCCGACTGGGCGCCGCCGCTTCCCGGCGCGCATGTGATGGATGTGTTCGCCGGTTCCGGCGCGCTGGGGCTGGAGGCGATCAGCCGGGGCGCGGCCTTCTGCGTCTTCGTGGAACGCCACCCGGAGGCGCTGAAGGCCATCCGGCGCAACATGGATCATTTCAATCTGGGCGAGGAGGCCCGCATCCACCGGTTCGACGCGACCCGGCTGAAACTCGCCCCGGCCAACCGCCCCGCCCCCTTCACCCATGTGTTCATGGACCCGCCCTACGGCCGCAATCTGTGGCAGCCCGTGCTGCGCCGTCTGCCGCAATATCTGTCCGACGACGGTGTCGTCATCCTGGAGGAAAGCGCCGATACGGAGATCGCGCCCAAAGGCTGGGATTTGCTTGCGGATAAGGTTTGGGGCGCAGCGAGAGTCGTTTTCCTGAAAAGACAGGGGCCTTCGCAACCCGACTGACTCATGAGCCGTTCCGCTTCCGCCATGACTGCGGAAAAGGAGAGCATGTTGAACGCGCTGATCGAACAAGCCCGGCTCCTGATGATGACCGACGAGGAGCGCGAGCGCCAGAAACGCTCCTTCGCCTATGGCACGTCCCATATCGAAAACGAGGACATCACCCGCAGAATGATCGACGAGGAGGCGGACCGTTTCGGCCGCTGAAGCATATCGCGGCCGCCATTCGGAGGCCGACCTTCCCACGCTGATCGCGGAGCCTGCCGACATCGCCCGGCGCGAGGCGGCGAACGCGCTCGATCAGTTCGACGCCATGATCGCGGAGGCCGAACGCGGCATCTCCCGCAGGTTGGCCGGGCAGCGCTACCGCCTGCGCCCTAGCACGATCCTGGCGCTGCACCGTGCGGCCGTGGACGGGATCGACGCCTATGCCGGAGCCTACCGGCCGGGCGGCGTGACTATATCGCGCTCCCATCACGCCCCGCCGCCCGCCGATGCGGTGGCAGAGATGGTCGAGGACCTATGCGACTGGGTCAACGACCATTGGGACGACCGCGCCCCGACCGAACTCGCCGCGCGCGTCCTGTGGGAGATATGCTGGATCCATCCTTTTACTGACGGCAACGGCCGCACGGCGCGCGCCGTGGCCTACCTTGTCCTGCTCGTGGCCTACGGCCTCGTCTTGCCCGGAACGCTGACCGTACCAGAGCAGATCAGCGAGGACCGGCGGCCTTACTATGCCGCTCTGGAAGCGGCCGATACGGCGCGGGATGAGACGGGGGTTGCGGATGTGAGCGCGATGGCGGCTTATCTGGAAGGGATGGTAGAGCGGCAGTTGGAGACGGTTCGGGATTGACATCATGTCTCTCGTGTGTATCTATACACACGAGAGACATGATGCTCGGAAAGACGGGAATGGCAGAAGCTATTACCAAAGCTCTAACGAGACGAGCGTCAGCGTGAACAGTCGAAATCTTATCAAAGCCCTCCGCGCAGAAGGCTGGCATTCAGTCGGGAGCAACGGTTCCCATCATCACTTCAAGCACCCCGACAAGCCCGGACGGGTGACGGTCATCCATCCCAGAAAGGATATTGCAGTTGGCACGCTCCGCAGCATATACAAGCAAGCTGGGTGGAAATGGCCCCCACGGTGACCTGTATTACATTGGTGTCGTCTCTAAAGACCCTGACTCCGATTACAGTGTGCATTTCCCGGATTTCCCGGGATGTTTCTCCGCAGGCACGACATTTGAAGAAATGATGAGCATGGGGCAGGAGGCGATTTCGCTTCACGCGGAATCAATGGTCCAAGACGGCGAACTCCTGCCGCCGCCAAGCGATTACGAAACCATCAAGGCGCAGGACCCGGCAGAGTGGGATGAGTTCTACAAGGACTCGCAAATCGTGCGCATCCCGCTGGTGCTTCGCGATCCTGTGAAGCGAGTGAACATCTCCATTCGGGAGGGCTTGCTCGACGCGATCGACATCCATGCCAAGGAAGCCGGCATGACCCGCAGCGCCTATCTCGCCAAAGGCGCGCTCTCCCTCATGGGCGTCGCCTCACGCTAACGCCGCCCAAACAACCGCTCTATATCCGCTAACTTCAGCTCTACATAGGTCGGCCGACCATGGTTGCACTGGCCGCTATGCGGGGTGGCTTCCATTTGCCGGAGCAGCGCGTTCATCTCCTCGCCCGTGAGCCTGCGGCCCGCGCGGACGCTGCCGTGGCAGGCCATGGTGCCGCAGACATGCTCGAACCGTTCCTTGAGGGACAGCGCCTCGTCATATTCGGATAGGTCGTCGGCCAAATCGCGCAGCAATGCGCCCGCATCCATCTTCCCGAGCAGGGCGGGCGTTTCGCGCACCAGAACCGCGCCCGTGCCGAAGGGCTCCAGGATCAGGCCCATCTCGGCAAATTCGTCGGCGCGGGCCAGGATGCGGGTGGCATCGGTCTCGCCCAGCTCCACGATGTCGGGGATGAGCAGCGCCTGGCGCGTCACGCCCTGCCCGCTCATGGCGCGTTTCATGTCCTCATAGACGAGCCGTTCATGGGCGGCGTGCTGATCCACGATGACGATGCCGTCCGTCGTCTGCGCCACCACATAGGTTTCATGCAGCTGTGCGCGGGCCAGGCCCAGCGGGTAGTCGGGGGGCGGCGCGGGCTGCGGCGCGATCTCTCCCGTCACCGGGTCGAAAGGCATGGTGGCTTCTGCCACACCGGGTTCCACGCGCGCGCTGCGCCCGTCGAGCAGGTCCTGCATGTCGCGCGGAACATAGCCCGGCGGCGGCGCGGCGAAAGGCTGGCGCGCATAGTCGCGCTGATAGGCATACTGCCCCTGCCCCGCTTGGATCTTGCCCAACGCATAGTCCGACACGGTGGTGCTGGCGCGGTGCCCGGCTTCTGCCAGCGCGTGCCGCAGGGCGGAGACGATAAGGCCGCGCACCACGCCGGGCGCGCGGAATCGCACTTCCGTCTTGGCCGGGTGGACGTTGACGTCCACCATCTCCGGCGGGACGTCGAGATATAGCGCGGCGACCGGATGGCGGTCCCGGGCGAGGAAATCCTGGTAGGCGCCCCGGATCGCGCCGAGCAGCAACCGGTCACGCACGGGCCGACCGTTGACGAACAGGAACTGGTGCTGCGTGTTGCCGCGCGAGAAGGTAGGCAGGCCCGCAAAGCCCGACAGGCGGATATCGTCGCGCGTCTGGTCCACCGGCACGGCATTGTCGCCGAAGGCCTTGCCCAGCACATCGGCCAGGCGGGCCAGCCTTCCGTCGTCGCCGTCCTCCCGCCGCACCAGCTTCAGCGAAGTGCGCGCCTGCGTTCCCGAGGTGAAGCCGACACCCGGATTGGCCATGGCGAGCCGCTTGACGATGTCGGAGATGGCGAGCGTTTCTGAGCGTTCGGATTTGAGGAACTTCAGTCGCGCGGGCGTGGCATGGAACAGGTCGCGCACCTCGATCCGCGTGCCGGGCAGGCCGAGGCGCGGTGCAGGCCGGACCGTGGAGGCCGCGCCGCCGTCGACCACGACTTCCGCCGCCTCGTCGGCGTCCGCGACCTGGCTGGTCAGGGTCAGGCGCGACACGGACGCAATGGACGGCAATGCCTCGCCCCGAAAGCCGAGCGATGCGATGTTGAGCAGGTCCCATTCGCCCGTCTCGGACGGCCGCAGCTTCGACGTGGCATGGCGCTCCAGCGCGACGGGAATATCGTCCGCGCCCATGCCGTGGCCGTCATCGCTGACAACGATCAGCGTGCGGCCGCCATCCTCGTAGCGTATGTCGATCTGGCCCGCGCCCGCATCGATGGCATTCTCAACCAGTTCTTTGATGACGGAGGCCGGACGCTCCACCACCTCGCCCGCCGCGATGCGGTTGATCGTCTGGGCGGGCAGTTTCTGGATCGTGGGGCGGCTCATTGACCGCCTACCTAGTCCGATTCAACGCGGCCCGCCACAGCGGGACGCAAGCCCGAATCCTAAAGCCCCGGCAGCTTGGCGCGCGGCGGGCGGCGCGTCACCAGCACCTCTCCGCCGCCCGTGGCGCGGTTGATCGAGTCGAGACGCTGCTGCTCTGACGCCGAATCGAGCGGGACGGGATTGCCCTCCGCATCGCGCTGTTGGCCGTCGCGCCAGAACAGGATGCGGTTGGACAAGGCGTCGGACTTGCGCTCGACGGAATTCTGCCCGTCGATCTTCATGCGGATTTCCTGATCGGCGCGGGCGGCGCCGGCGCGCGTCAGCAGCATGATCTCGCCCGCGCTGGGCTCGGCCGCATCGACGCTGCCCATCAAGGCTTCGCGCGCCGCGCGCTCGGAATAGTTGTCGTCCAGCGAGCTGGTCCCCGGCGCGGGCGGCCGCAGATTATATTCCGGCGGCACGATCAGCGGCGCATTGGTCAGGATGTTGAACTCGTTGGGCGCTTCCTTGGTCAGGCCCAGCGTGCGGCTGGCCGACGCGCAGCCCGACAGGACGAGGGCGGACGCGCAAGCGGCAACAGCGGCTTTTAGGCAAGCGGTTTTGGAATGGATCGGCATGAACGGCCCCGTATCGATTGCCGGCGCGAACAATCGGTCTGAAGACCGTAACCCACGCCGATTTGACGGCGCTCTTAACCGCCTACGGCGAAGCCGCCAAGTGAGGAGACGGTCATATAGCACACGGCCGTGCCGCATGTGGAAAGCCGCTCGGTCACGCCGCCTTGCGCTCGGACCGCCACTCCAGCAACGTCGCCAGGAGCAGGCCGACAATGCCGACCGTTATGGCCGAATCGGCCACGTTGAACACGTAGTTGAACCCGATGTCCGATGCATTGACGAAGTCGGTCACCGCGCCGAACAGGGCGCGATCGATGGCGTTGCCGACCGCGCCGCCGATCACCAGCGACAGGCACAGCCGGGACAGCGCGTCGCGCGCCCCCGCCAGCGCGCCCAGCAGCACGACGACCATGATGACGGCGAAGGCGAACAGCGCCCAGCGCTTGATCGGCGAATCGCCCTGCAAGAGACCCCAGCTGACGCCCTGATTGCAGAGCAGCGACAGGTCCACGACCGGGCTGATCTCGCGCGTGACGTTAATGTAGGGCTCGGACGCGCAGACGCTCATGGGCTTGTCGAAGGCGCGCGTCGCCGCCCATTTGGTCAGCTGGTCCACGACGACGATGATGGCGGGCACCCAAAGCCCCCAGACCGGAGGGATGGCCCGGACCGTGTCCGTGATCTTGCGCATCAGGCTCATGGGCTGGGCGACTGCCACGCCGCTACCTTCCCTGCAAGACAATCGGGCGCTGCAAGACAATCGGGCGCTGCAAGGTGACAAGGCCGGACGGTGGGCGCGGCGGACCCAACTGCATTGCTAACCATTCTTTCATTGGCGGTCGGGATGGTGCGGGCTAAAGCCGTGACGACACGGCCCGTCCGGGTCCATGGGTTCGCGGCCACGCCGCCGGGCCGGACTCGGACACTCCAGAAGGCCGAAGACCGCAGGGACCGCACGCGCATGGATCGCCAAAACCGACCGTCACCGATCTGGCGCCAGATCCCGTCTCTGGTCCCCTCTCTGCGCGCGCCTCTCTGGCCCGCACTGCTCGGCAGCGCCGCCATGCTGGCCGCGTCCCCCGCCTTCGCCCAGGTGGAGATCACGGACGACCTGACCGCGCCGTTGGATACGGCCACGGCCGGGACAGATGGCGGTCCGTCCGACGTGACCATCGATGCAGGCGGCTCCGTGGTACTGGATACGGCTGGTCCCGCCGTGATCTTGAATTCCGACAATACCCTGTCCAATGAGGGGCTGATCGCCATCACGGACGTGGACGGCGCGACCGGCGTCAGCCTCGAAGGCGGCGCGAACCGCAGTTTCACCCATTCCGGCGAAATCCGCATCGACGAGACTCTGGAGCAGGACGACACGGACGACGACCCCTTTCCCGATACGCCGTTCGCCAGCGGTTCGGGCCGCACCGGCATCCTCGTGTCCGGCGCCTCGCCCTTCCAGGGCAACGTCACCCTGAGCGAGACGTCCAGCATCCTGATCGAGGGCAATCAGAGCTACGGCGTCGATTTGTCCAACACGCCGCTGGGCGCAGGGCTCGACGGCGACCTGACTCTGGACGGCCGCATATCGGTCCGCGGCGACGACAGCACCGGCGTCCGCGTGGGCAGCGCCATTACGGGCAACCTGACGCATGCCGGAGCGACGGACGTGCAGGGCGCGCGAAGCGCCGCGTTCGACATCGGCGCGGATATCGGCGGAGGCTTCTCGTCGACCGGTTCCATCACCGCCAACGCCTTCCGTTTCACCACGCGGCCCGGCTTCAATCCGGACTCCACGAGCAGCCGCGAGGATCTGGGCGCGGAAGATATCGCCAATAGCGGTTCGGCCGTCTCCGTCCGCGCCAACATTGCGCGCGGCATCCATTTCGACCAGAGTACGGAAACCACGACCGACGACGACGGAAACGAAACCACCGTGATTACGGGTTCGTCGAATATCGGGCAGACGGGCTCCGCTCCCGCCGTGCTGATCGACGGCGAAGGCACGCCGATCATGATCGGCACCGTGTCCCAGATCACCGATCCGCAGGCCGAGGGCTTCGATGAAGACGAGCTCTACGCCTTCGTCAATCGCGGCAACATCACCGCCAGCGGCATCTATGACGACTTCGACGCAACAGCCCTGTCCGTGTCGGACGCGACCCTGTCGGGCGGCATCAACAACACCGGGACCCTGCAAGCGGAAAGCTTCGTAGGGGCCGTCCTCCGCCCCATAGAGGGCGTCGACCTGGGCACGGGCACGGCGCGTGTCATCGTGCTCGGAAACGCCGCCATCGCAGAACGGCTGAACAATACGGGCGTGATCCTGGCGCAGGCGTCCGAAGCCGCCGACGAGGTCTTCTTCGACCGCGACAACCTCCCGGTCGCTCGTCCCGTCGTGGCGACGGCAATCGACATTGCGGAAACCGCATCGCTGTCCTCCCTCATCAATGAGGGCGCGCTCACCGCTCTGGTGACGGCCCGGACCGGTACGGCGACCGCCATACTGGACGCGTCCGGCACGCTGCAGACCATCGTGAACCGGGGGCGCATCGCGGCCATCGGAGCCAATTCCGACCCTGACGGCATAGAGGACAGCGCTGTCACCACCGTCGCGATGGACCTGTCCCGCAACACGACCGGAGTAAGCATCCTCCAGGAACAGTTGGCGGACGCCGACACGACCGACGATTTCGTGCCGCCCGAGCCTTCGTTGCTGGGCGACATCCGGCTCGGCTCCGGCGCCGACACACTCACCAGCACGGCGGGTGTCATCACTGGTGACGTGGCGTTCGGTGCCGGCGACGACCGGCTCGCCTTGCGCGATACGGAGCTAACCGGGGCCATCACCAATAGTGGCGGTCTGGATGTTGAGCTGGTCAACTCCACCCTCACCCTGCAATCCCGCGCTCCGTTGGAGGTCACGACGGCGAGCTTCGATGCAACCTCCCGCTTCAACCCTCTGGTGGACGGGGCGGCGCAGAGCTCGACGCTGAACGCGAGCGGCGCGATCAGCTTCGCCAGCGGCGCGCAGGTCACGCCCGTCTTCGAAAACCTCATCAATGCGGACGTGCTGGCAGGACAGTCGCCATCCTTCGCCTTGGCGCGCAGCCCGGACCTGACGGTCGGAGACCTCGCCTCGCTTAACGCCTCGCAGGACGGCAGCTTTCTGTTCGACACACAGTTCGGAATCGAGGGCGACGCGCTGGTCGTAACGGTGGATCTGCGCGACGCCACGCAGCTCGGCCTCGACGCAGCACAGACGGGCGTGGACCGATCCGTATTCGGCGCGACGTTGCAAGCGCTCCAGACCAATTCCGCGCTGGGCAACCAAATCGCCAATATCAGCACGGCGGGTGAGTTCTACGCCGCCTACAACCAGCTCCTGCCCGAGTTGGCGGCCGCCGGACGGCAGTTCGTCATCGCCAATAGCGACGGCGCGGTCGGCGCGGTCGGCAACCACCTGGATGCAGCCCGCCGGTCCCAGGAAAAACCGGGCGGCGCGTGGCTGCAGCAATTCGCATATTTCGCCGACCGGGAGCTGGCCGGCCTGTCCGAACAGTATCGCGGCGAGGGCTTCGGCTTTACCGGTGGCCTCGACACGGCGCTCGGGCCCTTCCACGCGGTCGGAGTCAATCTCGGTTTCGCTTCGACCGAGATCGAGGATGTCGTCGGCGTGGACGAGCCGCTCGACATGACGTCCCTGTTGGCGGGGATCTATGCCGGCTTCGCCTCCGGTGCGCTCGGCATCGAAGCCTATCTGGGCGGCGGTCTGAACCAGTTCGAACAGAACCGGCGCGTTCGCGTGGGGACCTATCGCGGCGAGAGCACCGCGGACTGGGACGGCACGCATATCACCGGGTCCTTGCGGGCCGGCTACGACATGGATTTCGGCAAGCGCTACTGGGTCCGCCCGGTCGTCAGCCTCGACTATGTACGACTGAGCGAGGACAGCTACCAGGAGACGGGCGATGTCGGCGTGGCGCTGACGGTCGATTCGCGCACGTCGGAAATGGGTGCCGTATCCGGCCTGCTGAACTTCGGGGCGCAGTTCCAAGGGGCGCGAACCTGGATCCGGCCGTCTTTGCGCGTCGGCTACCGCAGCGAATTCCTGTCCGATCCCGTTTTGACGAGCTACAGCTTCACCGGCATCACGAACGCGGCCATGGCGCAGACCGTTTCGGCCGACTTCCCCTCTTCGGGCTTTCTCCTGGGCTTCAGCCTCGCGGCCGGGTCGGACTTCTCGTCCGTGGCATTCGACTTCGACAGCGACATTCGCGACGGCTTCATCCGCCATACGGGCCGGATCGTGGTCAGGCTGCTATTCTGAGCGGCCCGCCCTCTCTCGAAGCCAGCCCCTATCTCGCGCGCCTGGCCGACCGGTTCGGCGCGCCGGACGACACCGCGGCCGCAAGCGCCATCGACGCATTGAACGGCGCGCAGGCGTCCGACCTCCCCGATCTCAAGGCCCGGTTCAATCTCGGCTGGGCCTTTCTGGCCCTGTCGGGCCGCACGGCCTACGCCGACCTCGGACGGATGCAGAGCGCGTTCGCGGACCGCGCCGTGGACCTCGACCTGCAAGACGCCTGGACAGCGGAGAAGCTGCCGGGAAAGCCCGAAGGGCTTTTCGTGCTGGGCCTTGGCAAGCTGGGCGGGCACGACCTGAATTTCAGCTCCGACGTCGACCTAATCGCCTATTACGATCCCGACATGCTGCCCGTCCAGGAATCGCGCGGACAGGCCTATATTGCAGGCCGCGTCGTCAAGCGCATGACCCGGACGCTGATGCCGCCCCACGCACCGGACTTCGTCTACCGGGTCGACTGGCGGCTGCGGCCCGAAGCGTCCGTGTCCGGCCTCGCCATGAGCACGGCGCGCGCGCAGGATTTCTACTTCTTCCGCGCCCTGCCCTGGCACAGGCTGGCCCTGCTGAAGGTGCGCATCGTGGCGGGCGACGGGGCGGCGGGCGAGGCGTTCCTGTCGGACATCGCCCCCTTCATCTGGCGGCAGAACCTTGACTTTCGCACATTGGACGAGCTGGCGAGGCTGAAGAGCCGCATCAATCTGGAGCACCCCCGCCTGAAGCGCCAGCGCCGCGAGGCCGAGACCGTTCCCGACAGTCCGTTGGGCTTCAACGTGAAGCTCGGCACGGGCGGC